>NZ_JAAAXQ010000030.1 GCF_009916105.1 Streptomyces sp. GC420
GCCCCCCTTTCCACGCGGGCCCGCACCGGCCCGTACGTCGTGCGCAGCGGGGGATCGCCGGTGCCCGGCAGTTCCACGGAGACGACTCCCCGCCCGCCGACGGGTCCGGCGAACGACACCCGGCCCGCCACCGCCGCCCGTACTTCCGCGCGGGGCGCGGCCGCCAGGTCCACGCCCCGGTGGCCCGGGCCGTACGCCGAGAGCGGCGGTTCCCACCCGCGCAGCACCGCCGGGCGCCCGGCGATCGGCCACACCCCGTCCGCGGCGGCCGCGGATCCGGAGCACAGGGCGGACAACAGGCCGGAGAGCAGGAAAAGGGGGAGCATGGAAGAGGACACAGGGCGGCGGAAGCGGGCACGCGGTCCGGTTCGTCGGTCTTTGTTCATGCGGACACCGTGGCCCGGGACACGGCAGCGCAGGGGATCATGGCCGGGATCTGTGGACAACTCGGGGGTTGTGGACAACGGCGTCACCCGGGGGTGCGCCGGTCCCGTACACTTCTTGTGGCGATCCGGGTCACCGGGTCGACTTCGCACGCCCCGCCAACGGCAGCTCTCAGCGTCCGGCGGCCGCGCCCCTCGGTCCCGGAGGACCTCCGCAAGGAAGAACCCTCCGTGGCACGGCGCGTCGGGGCGTCAGGACACAACCGAGAAACCCAAGGAGAGTACGGCCATGGCCGTCGTCACGATGCGGGAGCTGCTGGAAAGCGGCGTCCACTTCGGTCACCAGACCCGCCGTTGGAACCCGAAGATGAAGCGCTTCATCTTCACCGAGCGCAACGGCATCTACATCATCGACCTGCTCCAGTCGCTGTCGTACATCGACCGCGCCTACGAGTTCGTCAAGGAGACCGTCGCCCACGGCGGCTCCATCATGTTCGTCGGTACGAAGAAGCAGGCGCAGGAGGCCATCGCCGAGCAGGCGACCCGCGTCGGCATGCCCTACGTCAACCAGCGCTGGCTGGGCGGCATGCTCACCAACTTCTCCACCGTCTACAAGCGTCTGCAGCGCCTCAAGGAGCTCGAGCAGATCGACTTCGAGGATGTGGCCGCGTCCGGCCTCACCAAGAAGGAGCTGCTGGTCCTCTCCCGCGAGAAGACCAAGCTCGAGAAGACCCTCGGCGGCATCCGCGACATGCAGAAGGTGCCCAGCGCCGTCTGGATCGTCGACACCAAGAAGGAGCACATCGCCGTCGGTGAGGCGCGCAAGCTCCACATCCCGGTCGTCGCGATCCTCGACACCAACTGCGACCCCGACGAGGTCGACTACAAGATCCCGGGCAACGACGACGCGATCCGCTCCGTCACGCTGCTCACCCGCGTGATCGCCGACGCCGTCGCCGAGGGCCTCATCGCCCGCTCCGGCGTCGCCACCGGCGACACCAAGCCGGGTGACAAGGCCGCCGGCGAGCCGCTCGCCGAGTGGGAGCGCGACCTGCTCGAGGGTGGCGAGAAGAAGGCGGACGCCGAGGGCGAGAAGCCGGCCGAGGCGGCTGCCGAGGCTCCCGCCGAGGCCCCGGCCGAGACCCCCGCCGCGGACGCCCCCGCCGAGCAGGCCTGACCCTCACGGTCACGGCTCACTTCGGTTGTTGACGGCGGGGGCCCACGCGCCCCCGCCGTTCACCCGTAGATCTTCGACTTCGAGAGAGATTCACGAAATCATGGCGAACTACACCGCCGCCGACGTCAAGAAGCTCCGTGAGCTCACGGGCGCCGGCATGATGGACTGCAAGAAGGCCCTGGACGAGGCCGAGGGCAACGTCGACAAGGCCGTCGAGATCCTCCGCGTCAAGGGCCAGAAGGGCGTCGCCAAGCGCGAGGGCCGCTCGGCCGAGAACGGCGCCGTCGTCTCCCTGATCGCCGACGACCACACCTCCGGCGTGCTGCTGGAGCTGAAGTGCGAGACCGACTTCGTCGCCAAGGGCGAGAAGTTCGTGTCGGCCGCCGAGGCGCTTGCCGCCCACGTCGCCGCGACCTCCCCGGCCGACCTGGAGGCCCTGCTCTCCTCCGAGATCGAGCCCGGCAAGACCGTCCAGGCGTACGTCGACGAGGCCAACGCCACCCTCGGCGAGAAGATCGTCCTGGACCGCTTCGCGCAGTTCACCGGCGGTTACGTGTCCGCGTACATGCACCGCACCAGCCCGGACCTCCCGCCGCAGGTCGGCGTCCTGGTGGAGCTGGACAAGGAGAACGCCGAGGTCGCCAAGGACGTCGCGCAGCACATCGCCGCCTTCGCCCCGAAGTACCTCTCCCGTGAGGAC
Organism: Streptomyces sp. GC420; assembly: GCF_009916105.1. Classification (GTDB taxonomy): domain Bacteria; phylum Actinomycetota; class Actinomycetes; order Streptomycetales; family Streptomycetaceae; genus Streptomyces. The sequence goes on from NZ_JAAAXQ010000030.1 coordinate 2,261, forward strand.
GTCCCGGCCGAGACCGTCGAGAACGAGCGCCGCGTCGCCGAGGCCACCTCCCGTGAGGAGGGCAAGCCCGAGGCCGCCCTGCCGAAGATCGTCGAGGGTCGCGTCAACGGCTTCTTCAAGGAGGTCGTCGTCCTCGAGCAGGCGTTCGCCAAGGACAACAAGAAGACCGTCCAGAAGGTTCTGGACGAGGCCGGTGTCACGCTGAAGCGCTTCGCGCGCATCCGCGTCGGCGCCTGAGCCACTACCTACCGCGATCGGACCACGACGCCGGTAGGGTCTGGCGCAGTCGTCCCGGCCGGCGCCGGACGACCGCAGATCTGACGAGGAGGCCATTGCCGCACAGGGACACCACCCCCACCGGCAATGGCCTCCTTCGTATGTGCACGAGGAGATCCCCATGAGCAAGGACGACAAGAGCGACAACGGCAAGGGTGACGACCCCAGGAAGGCCGGTCGTTATCTGCTGAAGCTCTCCGGCGAGGCGTTCGCCGGCGGCGGAGGGCTCGGCGTCGACCCCGATGTGGTGCACGCCATCGCCCGCGAGATCGCCGCGGTCGTCCGGGACGGGGCCCAGATCGCGGTCGTCATCGGCGGCGGCAACTTCTTCCGCGGCGCCGAACTGCAGGTACGCGGCATGGACCGGGCCCGCTCCGACTACATGGGCATGCTCGGCACCGTCATGAACTGCCTCGCCCTCCAGGACTTCCTGGAGAAGGAGGGCATCGACTCCCGCGTCCAGACCGCCATCACCATGGGCCAGGTCGCGGAGCCCTACATCCCGCTCCGGGCCGTCAGGCACCTGGAGAAGGGCCGCGTGGTCATCTTCGGCGCCGGTATGGGCATGCCGTACTTCTCCACCGACACCACCGCCGCCCAGCGCGCCCTGGAGATCGACGCCGAGGCGCTGCTCATGGGCAAGAACGGCGTGGACGGGGTGTACGACTCCGACCCCAAGACCAACCCGGACGCGGTGAAGTTCGACGCCCTGGAGTACGGCGAGGTCATCGCCCGCGACCTGAAGGTCGCGGACGCCACCGCCATCACCCTGTGCAGGGACAACAAGCTGCCGATCCTCGTCTTCGAACTGCTTGCCGCAGGCAATATCGCGCGCGCCGTGAAGGGTGAGAAGATCGGCACGCTGGTGAACGACCGGGGAACCCGGGCCTGACGGCCGAACCTGACGGTCCAAAGGGCCGCCCCGGGTCCGAAACGGGGATGGACAACCGCCTGCCGGTCGGACACCGTGCAGGAAGACGCACAGACCAGGCACACGCAGGCAGACGCACACGCAGGCAGACGCACGAGACGCAGGCGCACGCAGAAGTCGCACGCAGCAGGGGCGAGGCCGTGCTCACTCACAACACCAGGAGCAAGTGGTGATCGAAGAAATCCTCCTCGAAGCAGAGGAGAAAATGGAGAAGGCCGTCGTGGTCGCCAAGGAGGACTTCGCCGCGATCCGCACCGGCCGTGCGCACCCGGCGATGTTCAACAAGATCGTGGCCGACTACTACGGTGCGCTGACGCCGATCAACCAGCTGGCGTCCTTCTCGGTTCCGGAGCCCCGCATGGCGGTGGTGACACCGTTCGACAAGAGCGCGCTGCGCAACATCGAACAGGCGATCCGTGACTCCGACCTCGGCGTCAACCCGAGCAACGACGGCAACATCATCCGGGTGGTGTTCCCCGAGCTGACCGAGGAGCGCCGCCGCGACTACATCAAGGTCGCGAAGACCAAGGCCGAGGACGCCAAGATCTCGATCCGCTCCGTGCGCCGCAAGGCCAAGGACACGCTCGACAAGCTGGTCAAGGACAAGGAGACCGGCGAGGACGAGGTGCGCCGGGCCGAGAAGGAGCTCGACGACACCACCGCGAAGTACGTCGCGCAGGTGGACGAGCTGCTCAAGCACAAGGAAGCCGAGCTGCTCGAGGTCTGATGAACGACTCTTCCTGGAGGGCCCCTGCACAGGCCGGCACCGACCACGCCGGCTACTGGGGACCGCCCGAGACGGGAACCGCGTCGGCGGGTCCCGCGCACGAGGCGTACGGCGCGCACCAGACTCGCCCCATGCCCATCGTGCCCGACGCAGGCAGAGACGCGTACGACGGCGACGACCGTGACCACGACCGTGACCGGGGGGCCGCTCCGCTGAGCGGCCCCCCGTTCCGCGACAGCAACCAGCCGCAGGAGCCAATGCCCAGCCCCGAGCCGGCCGCTCCCGAGCCGGCACCTCAGAAGAAGCGCGCGGGCCGGGATCTGAGGGCCGCGATAGGAGTGGGCCTCGGTCTCGGCGCGGTGATCGTCGCCTCGCTCTTCTTCGAGAAGGCGATCTTCCTCGGCGTGATATCGGTCGCCGTGATCGTCGGGTTGTGGGAGCTGACCTCCAGGCTCAACGAGCGCAAGGGCATCAAGGCTCCGTTGGCGCCCCTGGTGGTCGGCGGCACGGCGATGGTCGTCGCCGGGTACGCACGGGGCCCCGAGGGCGCCTGGGTGGCGATGGCGCTGACCGCGCTCGCCGTCCTGGTCTGGCGGATGACGGAACCGCCGGAGGACTACCTCAGGGACGTCACGGCGGGGGTCTTCGCGGCCTTCTACGTGCCGTTCCTCGCCACGTTCGTGTCCCTCATGCTCGCGGCGGAGCCGGACGGCCACTGGCGGGTGCTCACCTTCCTGGTGCTGACGGTGGTCAGCGACACCGGCGCGTACGCCATCGGCTGGCGTTTCGGCACGCACAAGCTCGCTCCCCGCATCAGCCCCGGCAAGACCCGCGAGGGCCTGCTCGGCGCGGTGTCCTTCGCCATGGTCGGGGGCGCGCTGTGCATGCAGTTCCTCATCGAGGACGGCACCTGGTGGCAGGGCCTTCTCCTCGGCCTCGCGGTGGCCGCCAGCGCGACCCTGGGCGACCTCGGCGAGTCGATGATCAAGCGCGACCTCGGCATCAAGGACATGGGCACCCTGCTCCCCGGCCACGGCGGCATCATGGACCGCCTCGACTCCCTGCTGCCGACGGCACCGGTGGTCTGGCTCCTCCTGGTCGTCTTCGTCGGCGCCGGCTGACCGGTGTCGCCCCTCGTTCATCTCCCTCGCCGAACGGCGCCCGATCCAGGCCGATCCCGGCCGAAGCACCCCGGATACGCGAGTGCACAGGCCGTGCCGCGGGAGGAGGCCGGTTGCGCAATCGTGCGGCTGCTCACGGAGGGGGATGCACGGACAGCGGCGAAGAACCGGCGGAGCGAACCGGCCGGACGCAGAGTGCATCGAGCTCCGCACCGAGGCCCATCGTGTGGGGAGCGGCCATTCTGCCGGCCGTTCCGGTGGTCCTGCTCCATGTGATGCTGATGTTCCTCGGGTTGATCCTGCTCATTCACCTGGGCCGCTCAGAATCGCTCCCGGTGCCGGAGGGGGGACCCTCTCATTCTGCGGGCGGAATCGATCGCGGGTACGCGGGCGGATGATCAGGGCGGGCGGCTGGTGGTCCGGGCCGACGGCACGGCCACGTCGGACGGGGCGTGCGGCGACTTCGCCGACGGCGGTCTGAACAGCGTGCCCGCTCCGTACTCCGGTTCGGGCACATGGCACTCGTCCTGGTCCTCGCAGCTCCTCCACGACGGAGGTCCGGTTCGAGTTCCGGCCGAGTGGGGTGCGGACCACATACGAAGCACGGGTCACGACTGAACAGCCCATCCTGTGGCAGTACATCGGCGACCCGGACAACGGTGAGGTATGCGTCCTGGAGCAGGAGTCCTGACCGGTCCGCAAACCACCGCGGCGGCCGCGCAGGTCAGGTGAGCTGGACGCCGCCGTCGACGTCGACCACGGAGCCGGTGACGTAGCCGTTGGTCATCAAGAACACCGCGGTCGAGGCGATGTCCTCGGGCAGCCCGACGCGTGCGACGGGCACGCTGGCGACGTACTGGGACATTAAGCGCTGCCGCACATCCACCGGGACGTCCGCGAAGGCAGGGGTCTCGACCAGGCCGGGGGCGATGACGTTGACCCGCACCGGGGCCAGGTCGACGGCGTTGGCCTTGCCGAAGGCCTCCAGCGCGGCGTTGATCGCGGCCATGACCGGCCTCCCGGGGCCGTGCTTGCGGCTCGCGATGCCCCCGATCAGGACGATCGAGCCGTCCTTCGCGATGCGGTCCGCCGCAGCCCGCACCCCCTCGTAGGCGCCCCAGAACTTGGTGTCCATGAACGCCCGGGCGGCTACGGAGTCCAGTTCCCGCACGGTGCCCAGCGCCGTGGCGCCCGCCGACACCGCAAGGTGATCGAAGGGACCGACTCGTTCGAGCAGAGACTCGACCGAAGCCGCGGAGGTGATGTCGACCTGCTCGGCCGCCATTCCGGCGGGCACGGTGCCCGCCGCACGCCCGGGATTGCGGCTGGCCGCGGTGACCCGCGCCCCGGCGGCCAACGCGTGCTCGGCGATGGCCAGGCCGATACCGGAGGTGCCGCCGATCACGACTACGTGCTTGCCTGCCAGGGGACTGGCGATGTCCATGAGCGATGTCCTGTTCTCGCGCGGGCAATTGTGCGCGGACGGTACTTCCCGGCGCCTGCGGATCGGTTTAGCCGACACCATCGGGTGCCCGGTGATCAGTGGAACCCCTGGATGTTCCCGGGCCGTCGCCGGACCGTGCGAGGCGCCCATGACGGAGGACCGCGGGGGTGACCGTCGTTGCACCACTGTGGCCTGGGGCGCGCAGGGCGATCTGCGACACTGGACGGACCATGCCTGTACCCGGAGAACTCACTTTTGTCGCGCCGCGCGGAGCCAAGAAGCCGCCGCGGCATCTCGCCGATCTGACGCCCGCCGAGCGGCGGGAGGCGGTGGCCGCGATCGGGGAGAAGCCGTTTCGCGCCAAGCAGCTGTCGCAGCACTACTTCGCGCGGTACGCGCACGACCCCGAGCAGTGGACGGACATCCCCGCCGCGGCGCGGGGGAAGCTGCGGGAGGAGCTGCTGCCCGAGCTGATGGGCGTGGTGCGGCACATCTCGTGCGACGACGACACGACCCGGAAGACGCTGTGGCGGCTGTTCGACGGGACGCTCGTCGAGTCGGTGCTGATGCGGTACCCGGACCGGGTCACGATGTGCATCTCCTCGCAGGCGGGCTGCGGGATGAACTGTCCGTTCTGCGCCACGGGCCAGGCGGGGCTCGACCGCAACCTGTCGACTGCGGAGATCGTGCACCAGATCGTGGACGGGATGCGGGCGCTCCGGGACGGGGAGATCCCCGGCGGGCCCGCTCGGCTGAGCAACATCGTGTTCATGGGCATGGGCGAACCGCTCGCCAACTACAAGCGGGTGGTCGGCGCGATCCGCCGGCTGACGGACCCCGAGCCCGACGGCCTGGGACTGTCCCAGCGCGGCATCACCGTCTCCACGGTGGGCCTGGTCCCCGCGATGCTCCGCTTCGCGGACGAGGGCTTCAAGTGCAGGCTCGCGGTCTCGCTGCACGCCCCCGACGACGAGCTCCGCGACACACTGGTGCCGGTCAACACCCGCTGGAAGGTCCGCGAGGTGCTGGACGCGGCCTGGGAGTACGCCGACAGGAGCGGGCGGCGCGTCTCCGTCGAGTACGCGCTGATCCGGGACATCAACGACCAGGCGTGGCGCGGTGATCTGCTGGGCAGGCTGCTCAAGGGCAAGCGGGTCCATGTCAACCTCATCCCGCTGAACCCGACGCCGGGCTCGAAGTGGACGGCCTCGCGGCCGGAGGACGAGAAGGCGTTCGCCGAGGCCGTCGCCGCACACGGGGTGCCGGTGACGGTCCGGGACACCCGTGGCCAGGAGATCGACGGGGCCTGCGGGCAGCTGGCCGCGGCAGAGCGCTGACCACCGGTTTCGCGTCACGCGACGGCTGATACTGTGCCTTCGCACAATTGAACATTCCGACAGGGGAGCGCATTCGGCGCTGAGAGTGCGGCAGGTGGCCGCAGACCCTCAGGACCTGATCCGGGTCATACCGGCGTAGGGAGTCAGCTCGATCATGAACAGCCACATTCGGCGTGCCGTCGGCACCGCGCTCGCGGGTGCCCTGGGCGTCACCACCCTCACCGCCTGCGGATCCGACGACCCGTCCGCGGACGCGTCCGGCGGCACGGAGTCCAAGACGGTCACCCTCGTCAGCCACGACTCCTTCGCCGCCTCGGAGGACGTCCTCAAGGCGTTCACCGCGGAGACCGGCTACAAGGTGAAGGTCCTCAAGAGCGGGGACGCGGGCGCCGCGCTGAACCAGGAGATCCTCACCAAGGGCTCGCCGCGCGGAGACGTCTTCTTCGGCGTCGACAACACCCTGCTGTCGCGCGCCCTCGACAACGGCATCTTCACGCCGTACGAGGCGAAGGGCCTGGACGCCGTCCCCGCCGAGTTCCGGCTGGACAAGGACAACCGCGTCACCCCCGTCGACACCGGCGACATCTGCGTCAACTACGACAAGAAGTACTTCGCCGGCAAGAAGCTCGACCCGCCCGCCACCTTCGCGGACCTCGTCGAGCCGGAGTACCGGAACCTCCTCGTCACCGAGAACGCGGCGACCTCCTCGCCCGGCCTCGGCTTCCTCCTCGGCACGATCGGCGAGTACGGCGACGACGGCTGGCAGGACTACTGGAAGAAGCTGAAGGCCAACGGCGTCAAGGTCGTCGACGGCTGGGAGCAGGCCTACAACGAGGAGTTCTCCGGCTCCGCCGGCGGCAGGGAGGCGGGAGCCGACCGGCCGCTCGTCGTGTCGTACGCCTCCAGCCCGCCCGCCGAGGTCGTGTACGCCGATCCGCGGCCCAAGACCCCCGAGGACGCCCCGACCGGCGTCGCGACCGGCACGTGCTTCCGGCAGACCGAGTTCGCGGGCCTGCTCGACGGGGCGAGGAACGAGAAGGGCGGAAAGGCCCTGCTGGACTTCCTGATCAGCAAGAGGTTCCAGGAGGACATGCCGCTGAACATGTTCGTGAACCCGGTGGTCGAGGGGGCCGCACTGCCCGAGGTGTTCACCGAGTTCGGCGCGGAGGTCGACGACCCGGCCACGGTGGCCCCGGAGCGGATCGCCGAGAACCGCGAGCAGTGGGTCAGGACATGGTCCTCACTCGTGACGAGGTAGGAAGCCCCCCGCGCGGCCGGGCCGGGACCGGCCGCCGCGCCGCGGCGGCACGGGCCGGACTGCTGCTCCTGCCCGCCGCGTTCTTCGCGGTCTTCTTCGCCTGGCCCGTGGCCTCCATCGTCGGCCGCGGGCTGCGCACCGCGGACGGCTGGCAGTTCGGCCGGCTCGGCGAGGTGCTGGGCCGGCCCGACATGCTCGAGGTCGTCTGGTTCACCGTGTGGCAGGCCCTCGCCTCCACCGCGCTGACACTGCTGCTCGGACTGCCCGCCGCCTACGTGTTCGCACGCCTCGACTTCCCCGGCAAACGCGTGCTGTGTGCCGTGGTCACCGTCCCCTTCGTGCTGCCGACCGTTGTCGTCGGCACCGCCTTCCTGGCGCTGCTCGGCCGCGGCGGGCTGCTCGACGAGTGGTGGGGCCTGCGCCTGGACACCACCGTCTGGGCGATCCTCCTCGCGCATGTCTTCTTCAACTACGCCGTCGTCGTACGGACGGTCGGCGGACTGTGGTCCCAACTGGATCCGCGCCAGGAGGAGGCCGCCCGGGTCCTGGGGGCCGGCCGGTTCGCCGCCTGGCTGCGGGTGACGCTGCCCGCACTCGCCCCCTCCGTCGCCGCGGCCGCCCTCATGGTCTTCCTCTTCACCTTCACCTCCTTCGGCGTGGTCCAGATCCTCGGCGGACCGGCGTACTCCACGCTCGAGGTCGAGATCTACCGGCAGACCGCCCAGTTCCTCGACCTGCCCACCGCCGCCGTGCTCACCCTGCTGCAGTTCGCCGCCGTCGGCGCGATCCTCGCCGTGCACGCCGGGACCGTACGCCGCAGGGAGACCGCGCTGCGGCTGGTGGACGCCGCGGGGACCGCGCACCGGCCGCGCGGCAGAGGCCAGTGGACCCTGCTGGGCTCGGTGCTCCTCACCGTCGCAACGCTGGTCCTGGTGCCGCTCGGGGTCCTCGTGGAGCGCTCCCTCGACACGCCGGACGGCTACGGCTTCGCCTACTACCGGGCACTGGCCTCGGCGGACGGCGGTGTTTTCCTCGTGCCGCCCGTCGCGGCCGTCGGGAACTCGCTGTGGTACGCGATCGCCGCCACGGCCATCGCCCTCGTCGTGGGCGGGCTGGCCGCCGCGGCGCTCACCCGCCGCGCCGGACGGCTGGTCCGCGGCTTCGACGCGCTGCTGATGCTGCCCCTCGGCGTTTCCGCGGTCACGGTCGGCTTCGGCTTCCTGATCACCCTGGACGAGCCGCCGCTGGACCTGCGTACCTCATGGATCCTGGTGCCGCTCGCCCAGGCGCTCGTCGGCGTGCCCTTCGTCGTCCGCACCATGCTGCCGGTGCTGCGCGCGGTGGACGCCCGGCTGCGCGAGGCGGCTGCGGTGCTCGGCGCCTCACCGCTGCGGGCCTGGCGCGAGGTGGACCTGCCGCTGGTGCGGCGGGCGCTGCTCGTCGCCGCCGGGTTCGCCTTCGCCGTGTCGCTGGGCGAGTTCGGGGCGACCGTCTTCATCGCCCGGCCGGACAATCCCACGCTGCCGGTGGCCGTGGCGCGGCTGCTCGGGCGGGCGGGCGAACTCAACTACGGGCAGGCCATGGCGCTCAGCACGATCCTGATGGCGGTCTGCGCGACCGCGCTGCTGCTCCTTGAACGCATCCGTGTCGCCGACCGCTCCGGGGAGTTCTGATCAGATGCTGCTGAAGCTGGAATCGGCGACGGTGCGCTTCGGCGGGCGGGCGGCGCTCGACGCGGTCGACCTGGCCGTGGCCGAGCACGAGATCGTCTGCGTGCTAGGGCCGAGCGGCAGCGGGAAGTCGACACTGCTGCGGGCCGTGGCGGGACTCCAGGACCTGGACGCGGGCCGTGTGCTGCTGGACGGCGCCGACCAGACGCGGGTACCCGTGCACAAGCGCGGTGTCGGCCTGATGTTCCAGGACCACCAGCTGTTCCCGCAGCAGGACGTGGCGGGGAACGTCGCGTTCGGGCTGCGCATGCACGGCGTGCCGAAGGACGAACAGGCGCGGCGCGTCGCCGGGTTGCTGGAACTCGTCGGGCTGCCCGGGGCCGGGCCGCGCGCCGTCGCGGCCCTGTCGGGCGGCGAGCAGCAGCGGGTCGCGCTGGCCAGGGCGCTGGCGCCCCGGCCCCGGCTGCTGATGCTGGACGAGCCGCTCGGGCAGCTCGACCGTACGCTCAGGGAGCGGCTGGTCGTCGAACTGCGGCAGCTGTTCCGGCGGCTGGGCACGACGGTGCTGGCCGTCACCCACGACCAGGGAGAGGCGCTCGCCCTGGCCGACCGCGTCGTCGTGATGCGGGAGGGCCGGATCGCGCAGACCGGCAGCCCGCTCCAGGTGTGGCGGCACCCCGCCTCCGAGTTCGTCGCCCGCTTCCTCGGCTTCGACAACGTCGTCCCGGCCACGGTCGCCGGTGAGGCCGCCGACACCCCGTGGGGCAAGGTGCCGGTGCCCGCCGGTTCGCCGCAGGGCGAGGTGAGACTCCTGATCAGACCCCCCGGGGTGGGGTTGGTGGCGGTCACGGACGGGCCCGCCTGCACGGTCCGGGCGCGTACCTTCCGCGGTACCCACGTCGCCGTACTGCTGCGGCCGGACAGCGGCCCGGTGCTGGAGGCGGAGTGCACGCTGCGGGACGCGCCGGAGATCGGGGCGCGGGTCGGAGCCGCCTTCGACGCCGGGGAGGTCGTCGTCCTCCCCGGGGAACCGGGGAGCCCTCGGTGACCGCGGCGTCCCCGGTGACCGCGGCGCACGGGCGGCCCTACGCCGCGAGCAGGCGGGACAGCGCCGCAGGCGCCTCCGAGACCGAGTCGACCAGCGCGATACGGGACTCCATGGGCAGCCCCGCCGCCAGGGACCGCAGCAGTGGCCAGACCGGCAGGCGCTCCGTCCAGTGCGCGCGGTCCACCAGCACCATCGGCGTGGGGCCGCCGCGCGACTCGTAGTAGTTCGGCGTCGCGTTGTCGAAGACCTCCTGCACGGTCCCGGCGGCGCCCGGCAGGAAGACGACACCGGCGTTGCAGCGCGCCAGCAGCCCGTCCTCGCGGGTGGCGTTGGCGAAGTACTTCGCTATGTGACGCGCGAACGGGTTCGGCGGCTCGTGTCCGTAGAACCAGGTGGGAATACCGATCGATGCCCCGCCCTCCGGCCGGCGCGCCCTCACCTCGAAGGCCGCACGCGCCCAGTCGGAGACCGAAGGCGCGTACGACGGCGCCTTCGCGAGGAGCCGCAGAGCCTCGTCGAGCGCCCCGTCCTGGTACGGGGCCAGGTGAGCGCCGAGGTTCGCCGCCTCCATCGCGCCCGGCCCGCCGCCCGTGGCGACGGTCAGCCCGGCCCGGGTCAGCTCCCGGCCGAGCCGCGCCGCGCCCGCGTACGCCTCGCTGCCGCGGGCCATCGCGTGCCCGCCCATGACGCCCACGACCCGCAGGCCGTCGAGGAGTTCGTCGAGGGCGTCGGACATGGCGTCGTCGTGGACGGCGCGCAGCATGGAGGCGCGGATGTCCCCGTCCGCCCTGGTCCGCCGGAACCATGCGTAGGTGCGGGCGTCGGGCGTCGCCTCGTATCCCTCGCCGATGCCGGCGAACAGCTCGCCTGGGCTGTACAGCCGCGCCCGGTACGGGTCGAAGGGCAGGTCGGGCACGGGAGGGAAGACCAGAGCCCCGTCGGCGCGCACCTTGGCGGCGGCGTCCGGCTGCATGGGGCAGCCGAGGAACGAGGCGCCGGAGGTGTCGGTGCGCAGCAGCGCGAAGGTGCGCCCGGTCAGATCCACGGACTGGACGCGGTGCCCGGCGAGATCGCCGTGCGCCACCGCACGGTCGAAGTCCTCCAGGCTCTCGATCTCCCGGTCGCGCCGCCCGGGCCCGTGTCGGTCCGTCACCCGCCCCACGATAGGCCGTGCTGGCGCACGGCAGACGGGCCCACCGGGCCCGCCCCCGGAGCGGGCCACCGGCCGGGGGCCCGCTCCGGGACTGGCGTCGGCCGTGGACGCGTGGTGTCAGGTTGGCCGCGGGCGGACTTCCGAAGAAACGGGCCGAGCCGCAGCCCGGGGTGCGGGGCTGCGCGGGGGGAGAGCCGGAGGCACGGGCCGGGACCGAAGAGGGCCGCGTCGCGCACGGCGCGGTCATGCCGGGACGTTGCACGGTCCGGGCGGGGAGGGCCCGTACCGTTCCCGTTCCCGTTCCCGTTCTCGGAGCCGGAGCCGGAGCCGGAGCCGGAGCCGGAGCCGGAGCCGGAGCTCGAGCCCGGACCGGGGCCACCGCCCGCGGAGCCGGGGTCCGGTTCCGGTCAGCGGGTCATCGGGAGGGCTGTCAGGTGGGCGACCGCCCAGGTCAGGGGGCCGAAGAGCATGAGCAGCACGGCGGCGCGGAGGGCTGCCGCGCCCCGGAGCACGGCGGCGGGTGTGCCGATCCTGAGCAGCGCGTCGGTGGTGGCGGTTCGCGCGAGGCGGGTCTCGGCGGCCGCGGTGAGCAGCGTGGCCGCGGTGCAGCCCAGCACCAGCGCGACCCCGAGAGCGGTCGGCGGACCGGGGGGCGCCGCGGACGCGGTGGAGTGGAGGTCGGACGCGGCCAGGGCCACGGTGGTGACCGCGCAGAGCACGCCGAGCGGCCGGCCGATGCGTCGTGCCTCCTGCTGCAGCGCGCGGCCGGCGAGCAGCCGTACGGGCCCGGGACGCACCGCGGACAGCAGACGGCCGCAGGCGTGGGTCAGCCCCGGACCCGCGACGGCCAGGCCCAGGGCCGCCAGAGCCCAGCCCGCCGGCACCCAGGCGGAGCCGCCGCGCAGTGCTTCGAGCCCGGCTCCCGCGGTGCCGTTCCGGGTCGCGTACGTCTCGAAGGCCAGGCCGGCGGCGGTCAGGGCCGCGCCCCACGGGAGGCCCGCGGGGACAGCGGCGGGCGCGTCCGCCGCCGGCCCGGAGGCCCGGGCCGGCCCGGTGTCGCGGGGGCGGAGCGCGTGGGCGGTCGCGGCGGATGCGACGGCGGGGACCAGCGCCAGCAGGGTGAGCGTGGCGGGCAGGGGGAGGGGCCGGCCGCCGGCGAGGATTCCCGCGCCCGCCCCGTCGAAGGGCAGCCCCGTGATGTCGCCGCGCAGATGCAGGGCGACCAGCAGGGCGGTCGTGCTGCCCAGGGCGCAGGACAGGGCCGTGGTGGTGGCGGTGAGCATCGCGATGCCCACCGGGCCGAGGCCCGCGGCGAGGAGTCCGGAACGCGCCCGGGTGCCGGGGCCGGTGCGGGCCACCGCGACGGCGAGGTTCACGGTCGCCGCCAGGGGCACGGCGCACCAGGCCAGCCGCAGCAGCGATTCTCCGGGGGAGCCGGGGTGGCTCAGGGCGTACGCCAGCGCGCACAGCAGCAGGAACCCCGTGCCGGCGGAGGCTGCCGCGACCAGCAGCCTGGGCAGCAGGACGAGGGGGTGGGAGCCGGGGATCAGACGGAGAGCGAGCACGACGCCCGGCCTTCGGTCGTGGGGCCCTCGGGCGCGGTGTCCCCGGCGGAGGGGGAGTCGTGCCGGCGTCCGTCGAGCAGTGCGAAGGACCGGTCGGCGACCCGCGCCACCTCGTCGTCGTGCGTGGCCAGCAGGACGGTGATTCCGTGGGAGCGGGCCGCGCTCGCGAGGGTGCGCAGCACGTGGGTGTGGTCGGCCCGGTGCAGTGCGGCGGTCGGCTCGTCCGCGAAGAGGACGGCCGGCGTGGCGGCGAGCGCGCGGGCGACGCAGACGCGCTGCCGCTCGGCCTGGCTCAGCGCGGCGGGGCTCCGCCGGGCGACGCGTCCGATGTCGAGGCGCTCCAGCCATTCCGTGGCGGCGGACCTGGCGGCGCGGTGCGAGGAGCCGCGCAGCAGCAGCGGCAGCGCGGCGTTCTCCCAGGCCCGCAGTTCCGGCACCAGGTGAGGTTCGGGGTCGATCCAGCCGAACCGTTCGAGACGCAGCCGTTCCCGTGCGGCGTGCCGCAGGGTGTGCAGGGGAGTGCCGTTGAACCGGATCTCGCCCTGCTGCGGCACGAGCAGGCCGGACAGGCAGCGCAGCAGTGTCGTCTTGCCGCTGCCGCGCGGTCCGGTGACGGCCAGGACCTCGCCGGTGCGGACGCCGATGGAGAGGCCGGTGAGCGCGGGGCCCGCGGCGTTGTACGAGTAGTGGAGGGAGCGTGCCCAGAGCACGTCGTTGTCCGGCGGGGAGTCCGGTGGGGCCACCATGGCGTACACCTCGGTTCAGTCACGTACCGCTGTCCGTTCCCCCGTCCGGGGGAACGAAGAGAAGGGCGATCGGTCACTGGCACCGTAGGTTTCCCGCCGGGCCGGGGAGTCGCGGGGGCACGGGCGTGCCCGCCGGGCTCAGAGCCTGGTCCAGGCCTCCGTGAGCGTGGCCCGCAGGATCTGCTCGATCTCGTCGAAGGTGCTCTGGTCGGAGATCAGCGGCGGGGCGAGCTGGACGACCGGGTCGCCGCGGTCGTCGGCGCGGCAGTACAGGCCGTTGTCGAAGAGGGCCTTGGAGAGGAAGCCGTACAGGACGCGCTCGGTCTCCTCCTCGTTGAAGCTCTCCTTCGTGGCCTTGTCCTTGACCAGCTCGATGCCGTAGAAGTACCCGTTGCCGCGGACGTCGCCGACGATGGGCAGGTCGTGCAGCTTCTCCAGCGTGGCGCGGAAGGCGCCCTCGTTGTCGAGGACGTGCTGGTTGAGGTTCTCCCGCTCGAAGATGTCGAGGTTGGCCAGGCCCACGGCCGCCGAGACCGGGTGGCCGCCGAAGGTGTAGCCGTGAAGGAACACGTTGTCGCCGCCGTAGAAGGGCTCGGCGAGGCGGTCGGAGACGATGCACGCGCCGATCGGGGAGTAGCCCGAGGTCATGCCCTTGGCGCAGGTGATCATGTCCGGGACGTAGCCGAACTTGTCGCAGGCGAAGGTGGTGCCGAGGCGGCCGAAGGCGCAGATGACCTCGTCGGAGACCAGCAGCACGTCGTACTGGTCGCAGATCTCGCGGACCCGCTGGAAGTACCCCGGCGGGGGCGGGAAGCAGCCGCCGGCGTTCTGCACGGGCTCGAGGAAGACCGCGGCGACGGTGTCCGGGCCCTCGAAGAGGATCTGCTGCTCGATCTGGTCGGCGGCCCAGCGGCCGAAGGCCTCCGGGTCGTCGCCGTGGATCGGGGCGCGGTAGAGGTTGGTGTTGGGGACCTTGTGGGCGCCGGGGACCAGCGGCTCGAACGGGGCCTTCAGGGCCGGCAGGCCGGTGATGGACAGGGCGCCCTGCGGGGTGCCGTGGTAGGCCACGGCGCGCGATATGACCTTGTACTTGGTCGGCTTGCCGATGAGCTTGAAGTACTGCTTGGCGAGCTTCCAGGCGGTCTCGACCGCCTCGCCGCCGCCGGTGGTGAAGAAGACCTTGTTCAGGTCGCCCGGTGCCTCGTTCGCGAGCCGCTCGGCCAGTTCGACGGCCTTCGGGTGGGCGTAGGACCACACCGGGAAGAAGGCCAGTTCCTGGGCCTGCTTGTACGCCGTCTCGGCCAGCTCGGTCCGGCCGTGACCCGCCTGGACCACGAAGAGCCCCGCGAGGCCGTCGAGGTAGCGCTTGCCCTTGTCGTCGTAGATGTGGGTGCCCTCGCCGCGCACGATGGTGGGCACGGGGGCGTTCTCGTACGAGGACATGCGGGTGAAGTGCATCCACAAGTGGTCGTACGCGGTTCGGCTGAGGTCCTTGCTCACGGTTATCGGGTTCCCCACATGTAGGTCTGCTTCTTCAGCTTCAGGTAGACGAAGCTCTCGGTGGAGCGCACTCCCGGGAGGGTCCGGATGCGTTTGTTGATCACTTCGAGGAGGTGGTCGTCGTCCTCGCAGACGATCTCCACCAGCAGGTCGAAGGAGCCTGCGGTGACGACGACGTATTCGACTTCCGCCATGGCCGTCAGCGCGTCCGCCACGGGGTCGAGGTCGCCTTCGACGTTGATGCCGAGCATCGCCTGGCGCCGGAATCCGACGGTGAGCGGATCGGTGACGGCGACGATCTGCATCACGCCCTGGTCGAGCAGCTTCTGGACGCGCTGCCGCACGGCCGCCTCGGAAAGGCCGACGGCCTTGCCGATCGCGGCGTACGGACGCCGCCCGTCCTCCTGGAGCTGCTCGATGATCGCCAGTGAGACGGCGTCGACGGGGGGCGAGCCGTTCCCGTTCCTGAATTCCGCGCTGCCTGCGCTGCGAGTGGCCACGGCCTCACTGTGCACGAGACATCGTCGGTCTTGCAAGCCCAGATCGATGAAATTCGTTGTTACGGGTACGCAATCTGACTGAATCCGAAGTTGATGGGTGCTGGGTATGTTGATTACGTCGCTTCACGAACTAGGGTGGGTGTCTCACCCATCGGACCCACCGGACACCGACAGCACTGACAGGGAGGGGTGGCTGTGACCACCGAGCTGCGCCGTCTGCGCAACTACATCAACGGGGAGTTCCAGGACGCCGCCGACGGCCGTACGACCGACGTGGTCAACCCCGCCACCGGCGAGACCTACGCCACGGCGCCGCTGTCCGGCCAGGCGGACGTCGACGCGGCCATGGAGGCCGCCGCGGCAGCCTTCCCCGGCTGGCGCGACACCACGCCCGCCGAGCGGCAGAAGGCGCTGCTGAAGATCGCCGACGCCTTCGAGGCCAGGGCAGAGGAGCTGATCGCGGCCGAGAGCGAGAACACCGGCAAGCCGCTGGCTCTCACCGCCAGCGAGGAGATCCCGCCGATGGTGGACCAGATCCGCTTCTTCGCGGGCGCGGCGCGCATGCTCGAGGGCCGCTCCGCCGGTGAGTACATGGAGGGCATGACCTCGATCATCCGGCGTGAGCCGGTCGGCGTCTGCGCCCAGGTGGCCCCGTGGAACTACCCGATGATGATGGCCGTGTGGAAGTTCGCCCCGGCGATCGCCGCGGGCAACACCGTCGTCCTCAAGCCCTCGGACACCACCCCGGCCTCGACCGTCCTGATCGCCGAGATCCTCGGCGAGATCCTGCCCAAGGGCGTCTTCAACGTCGTCTGCGGCGACCGTGAGACCGGCCGCATGATGGTCGAGCACCCCGTTCCGGCGATGGCCTCCATCACCGGTTCGGTACGCGCCGGCATCCAGGTCGCGGGCTCCGCGGCCAAGGACGTCAAGCGCGTCCACCTGGAGCTGGGCGGCAAGGCCCCGGTGGTCGTCTTCGAGGACGCGGACATCCCGAAGGCCGTCGAGGACATCGCCGTCGCGGGCTACTTCAACGCCGGCCAGGACTGCACCGCCGCCACGCGCGTGCTCGTGCACGAGTCGATCCACGACGAGTTCGTCGCTGCCCTCGCCAAGGCCGCGGCCGACACCAAGACGGGTGCCCCGGACGACGAGGACGTCCTCTTCGGCCCGCTGAACAACCCCAACCAGCTCGCGCAGGTCTCCGGCTTCGTCGAGCGGCTGCCCGCGCACGCCAAGGTCGAGGCGGGCGGCCACCGGGTCGGCGACAAGGGCTACTTCTACGCGCCCACCGTCGTCTCCGGTCTGAAGCAGGACGACGAGATCATCCAGAACGAGGTCTTCGGGCCCGTCATCACCGTCCAGTCCTTCAGCGACGAGGCCCAGGCCCTGGAGTACGCCAACGGCGTGGAGTACGCCCTCGCCTCCTCCGTGTGGACGAAGGACCACGCCCGCGCCATGCGCATGTCCAAGAACCTCGACTTCGGCTGTGTGTGGATCAACACCCACATCCCGCTGGTCGCGGAGATGCCGCACGGCGGCTTCAAGAAGTCCGGCTACGGCAAGGACCTCTCGGCGTACGGCTTCGACGACTACACGCGCATCAAGCACGTGATGACCTCGATCGAGGGCTGACGAGCGCCGCGCCGTCCGGCTGACGAAGGCGGACGGCGCGGCGCCGGCCGCCGGCAGGCGAAGGCCGGGCCGGTGTGGCCCGCGGCCCCGGACGGGACCCCCCGTCCGGGGCCGCCGCCGTTCCCGGCAGACTGCTGCCATGAGCGACCACGAACGGCCGGGGGCCGGCGTCACGCTGGGCCTGCTGGCGGCCTGGATGCTGCACGACGCCGAGGAACTGGCCACCGGGCCGCGCTGGCTCACGGAGCACCTGCCGGAGCTGCGCGAACGGTTCCCGGGCGCCCCGGAGGCGCTGTGGCGGGCCATGGAGGACGTCGACCGGCGCGAGTTCACCCTCGCCGTCGGCCTGATGGCCGCCGCCGTCGCCGCCGCGGCCGTGGCAGGCCACCGCTCCGGCGGGCGGTCCGGCTTCTACCAGGGTGCCCTCGACGGCTTCGGCCTGCACGGCCTCGTCCACCTCGCGCAGGCGGCGGCCGTCCGGGGATACACCCCCGGCTCGGCGACCTCGCCGCTCGTCGTCGTGCCCTTCACACTGTGGGCCCGTCATCGTCTCCGCCGCGCCGGAGTGCTCCGCCGGGCCCGCGTCCGGGACGCGGCCCTGGGCCTCGCCCTGGCCGGCGCCGCCACGGCCGGCGCGCACGCGGCGGCGCGCCGCCTGCTGCGCCGTAGCAACCGTGCTCAGCGGGCGAAGGCCGCCCGGAAGACCGCCCCGGCCGTGGGGTTGATGCCCTGGCCCTTCGCGTCGGTCGTGTTGATGCTGTAGACGAGGGTCCGGGACAGGTCACGGGTGGCGCCCATCGCCGTGCTGTATCCCCAGCGGCCGCCGGACTTGCCCCACACCTCGACGCCGCCGAGCCGTACGACGGACATGCCCGCGCTGTGGACGGCCTCGTCGCCGCTCCCGAACTCCCGCACCGAAGGAGCGGGGAGAGTGAACATCTCCTCCAGCTCCGGGCCCGGGACGACACGACCGCCGAACAGGGCCGTGGTGAAGCGCTCCAGATCGGCGGTGCTGGAGATGATGTCCCCCGCGGCCCAGGCACTCGTGGGTCCCCACACCGTCACGTCCCGCAGCTCGGTCGTGCCGTCGGCGCGGCGCACCGCCTGATAGCCCCGGTGGTGCGGGCCGTGGATGCGCGGGTCGGCGCCGGGGAAGCAGGTGTCCCGCAGGCCCAGGGGCCGGATCACGCGCCGGCCGACCTCTTCGGCGTACGCGTGCCCGCTGACTTCCTCTATCAGCAGTCCCAGCACGGTGTAGTTGATGTTGAGGTAGTGCTGCATCGCGCCGGGCACGAACTCCCGCTCCTTCGCCGTCGCCGACGCCACCATCTCCTGCGGGGTGTGCACGTCGAACCGGTGGGCGTACCACTCCTCGAAGGTGTCGCCGGGCATGTCCGGGGCCTGGATGCCGCTGGTGTGGTTCAGCAGGTGCCGCACGGTGACCCCGCGGTACGCCGCAGGGATGTGCTCCGGGAGGTAGTGGCGGACCGGACGGTCCAGGTCGATCCGGCCCTCGGACGCCATCTGGAGCACGACGGCCGCGGTGAAGACCTTGGTGACCGAGCCCGCACGGAACCGGGCGTGCTCCATGGCGGCCCTGCCCGTCCGGAGATCGGCCACGCCGGAGACGCCGCGCCAGCGGCCGTCCGTGCCCCCGACCCGCACCAGCGCCGCCGTCGCGTCGGCTCTCGGCAGCCCCGCGACGGCCGCGCACAGCGCCTTCGCGTCGGGCTTCTCCGCGCTCCGTTTCGCCGCGTCGGGACCGCCGCGTAAGTCGCAGACCGGTGCCGTGGCGCGGGAGGCAGCGAGGGCGGGCGACGCGAGGGCGGGGGAGACTCCGCCCGCCGCGAGACCGACGACCAGAGCGGTGACGAGCGCGGCACGGGCACGGGCGGGCTTGCGGGGACGGACTGTCGTCGTCATCGGTCACGCACTCCGGAAGATCGTGGGCCGCCGTCGGCAGCGGCCGTGCGGCGAACTGGCTGTGACCTCCATGCTGGCGATCCCCGGTCCTCCCCGGGATCGGCCTTTCGTATCGACCCGACCCGGAAGATCGTCAGGGACCGGTCGGCCGGGTGCCCGGGCAGGTGTAGGGGATCCCACCCAGGGGATCCGGCCGGGCGCCGATCGTCCGCTCCGCGCCCCGGCACCCGTCGGCGCACGCCGGGGCGTGCGCCCCCGCGTCAGCGGCCGCGGGGGCCGTCGCGCACGGAGCACAGCACGTCGATGCGGTTGGAGGTGACCGAGTCGACGCCGAAGGAGACGAGGCGGGCCATGGAGCGGCGGGTGTCCGGGGTCCAGGCCGAGACGAGCAGGCCCCGGGCGTGGACCCTCTCGACCAGTTCGCGGCTGAGCAGGCTGAAGCGGTAGTTCAGCCAGCGCGGCCGCACGGCCGCCAGCAGTGAGGGGCGGGGCGGGGCCAGGCTCGTCCAGGTGAGGGCGATCTCGGCGCCGGGCTCCGCGCCGCGGATCCGCAGCATGGCGGAGGCGTCGCCGCAGTAGTACACCCGGTCCCGGGCCCCGCACTCGCGGACGGTGTCCAGCGTCTCGCGCCAGGCCGCGCCGCCGCCGGGGAGGTCCACCATCACCCGCCCCCGCCCGGTGGCGGCCAGCGCGTCTCGCAGCGTGGGCAGTTCACCGCCGCCGAGGTCGCGCAGTTCGCCGGCGGTCACCTCCGCCACCGCGCGGTCGTGCCGCCACAGCCGGCTGAGCGTGCCGTCGTGCAGCAGCACGGGTACGCGGTCGCGGGTCAGCCGCACGTCGACCTCCACCGCGTCCGCGCCCCGGTCAAGAGCGGACCGCAGCGAGGCCACGGTGTTCTCCCGGAAGCGGTACGGATCGCCCCGGTGTCCGACGGCGGTGACGGTGCGCACGAGCCGGTCCCTCCGTCCTCGGAGCCTCAGGCGTCCCGGCCGGAGAGCCAGGCCCTGGTGTACGTGTCGATCTCGGCGGCCAGCCGGGCCTTGCCCGCCGCGTCGAGGAACGATGCCTCCACGGCGTTCCCGGCCAGGCCGGCGATTCCACGCTCGTCGAGGCCGAGCAGCTTGGCCGCGACGGCGTACTCGCTGTTCAGATCGGTGCCGAACATCGGCGGGTCGTCGGAGTTGACGGTCACCAGGACACCCGCCGACACCATTTTCCCGATGGGGTGCTCGTCGAGGTCCGCGACCGCCTTCGTGGCGATGTTGGAAGTGGGGCACACCTCCAGAGCGACGCGGTGCTCGGCGAGGTGCTCGAGCAGCCGGGGGTCCTCGGCGGCGCTCGTGCCGTGACCGATCCGTTCGGCGCCCAGGTGGTGCAGCGCGTCCCAGACGGTCTGCGGCCCCGTCGTCTCCCCGGCGTGCGGCACGGAACGAAGGCCCGCCGCCCGTGCCCGGTCGAAGTACGGCTTGAACTGCGGACGCGGCACGCCGACCTCCGGGCCGCCGAGCCCGAAGGAGACCAGGCCCTCGGGGCGCAGGTCCAGGGCCAGGCGCGCGGTCTCCTCCGCGGCCTCCAGACCGGCCTCGCCCGGGATGTCGAAGCACCAGCGCAGCGTGACGCCCAGCTCGGCCTCGGCCGACTTGCGGGCGTCCTCGATCGCCTCCATGAACGCCTGCCCGGGGATACCGCGCCGGGTGGAGCTGAACGGGGTGATGGTCAGCTCCGCGTACCGGATGTTCTGCCGGGCCATGTCGCGGGCCACCTCGAAGGTCAGCAGCCGGACGTCCTCGTCGGTGCGCACCAGGTCCACCACCGACAGATAGACATCGATGAAGTGGCCGAAGTCCGTGAACGTGAAGTACTCGGCCAGCGCCTCGGGATCGGCCGGGACCTTCGAGTCGGGGTGCCGGGCGGCGAGCTCGGCCACGATGCGCGGCGACGCCGAACCGACGTGGTGCACGTGGAGCTCGGCCTTCGGGAGCCCGGCGATGAAGGGGTGGAGATCGGGCATCGGTCCTCCGGTCGGGAGTGCGGGTGTCCAGGCGGGGTGCGCGGGTGCTCGGGACGGTGGTCCCGAGTCATCGTAAGCAGGGGCGCGGACTGCCCCGGTCGGGGGCCGAACCGCAGGCCGTAGCATGACGGACGGACACGTGACGGGGGAGGGCCCATATGTCAGACAGCGCTGCGCAGCCGCCCGAGGGGCCCGACCGGCCCGCTCAGCCCGGGCAGTCCGCCCCGTACGACAGCGCGGACCCGTACGACAGCGCGGAGCCGACGGGCAGCGCGGGTCCCTCCGGCGAGCCGGATCCGTCCGCCCGCCCCGGCCGGGGCCCGCAGCCGGAGGAGGAGCCGCACGGAACGCAGTCCCCGTGGACCCCGCCGGAGGGCCGGGTCGATCTCCTGAAGGAGACCGGACGCCCCGCCCCGCCGGCGCACGCGGACGACACCGCCCCGCAGACGCCCGCCGAGCCGCCGAACCCCTACGCGTACCCGGGGACCGGCACGGCCACCGGAAGCCAGGGCGGCGGCCCCGGCCCGTACGCCCGCTACGGGCTTCCCGCCGCGACGCAGGGCGGCACCGGCTACCCGGGGTATCCGGGCTACGGGGCCGGGCCTGCCTACGGAAGCCATCCGGGATACCCCGGCTACCCCGGGTACCAGGGCTGGGGCGTGTACCCGCAGCCGCAGAACGGCTACGGCACCGCGGCCATGGTCCTCGGCATCGTCGCGGTGTGCCTGTTCTGCGCCTACGGGCTCGGGATGATCCTGGGCGTCCTGGCGATCGTCTTCGGGATTCTGGGCCGCAAGCGGGTGCGGCGGGGCGAGGCCACCAATCCCGGACAGGCGGTGGCCGGCATCGTCCTCGGCGTCGTCAGCATCGTGATCACCGCCGTCGTCGTCGGTCTGATCGTCTGGGCCATCAGCACGGAGGACGAGCGCGGCCACGACGAGTGGGAGGACGACCCCTACGCGACCTCGCTCGTCGTCGGCGCCCCCGCGCCTGCACCCGCACCCGCGTCCCAGCCGCTGTCCGTGCCCGTGCCCGTGTCCGTGACGGTGACCGCGGCAGGGTAACCCGCGGCGCGCAGCCGCTCCCGGGCCTCCATGAGCGCGAAGCCCAGCAGGTTCGGGCCCCGCCAGCGGGCCGGGTCCTGAGCGCGCTCGTCGTCCGCCGCCAGCCCGATGCCCCATATGCGGTCACGCGGGCTGGCCTCGACGAGCACCCGCCCGCCCGTGCCCAGCAGGAATCCCAGCAGTGCCGGGTCCTGTCCGAACTTGTGCACGCTGCCCGCCGTCACCAGGGCGAAGCGCTCCCGTTCCCACACCTGGTCGTCGAAGCCGCGCACCAGCCGCCCCACCTTCTTGGCGGCCGCCGGGCTCTTCGCGGCCAGCGCTTCGCGCTCCGCGTCCGTGTCGCCGAAGAGACGCGCCTTGCCCGCCATCATCCAGTGCTCCGCCGTCGCGTACTCCACGCCGTCGACGGTGAACTGCGAGGGCCACCACTGGCTGAGACAGGCCGCTCCCAGCGTCCCGTCCTTCCTCGGGGTGTGCCCCCAGAAGTGCAGGTACTTCACTCGCTCGCCGCTCGCCGTGCGCGCAAGGAGCTCGGCCATCAGTCGTCCGGGCACCCGGTCCCCCTCTGTTCCCCGGCAGCGTTCCACGGCCGCCAACCCGTTCCGCGGCCTCCACCGCGTTCCATGGCAGCCGTCGCCGCCGAGTCTTCCAGCCGCTACTGACATTCCGTATGGAAATAACGCCCCCGGAGCGGCACACGGTCAAGGCCCTGCGACCGAATTCGTCGCGTAACCAAAAGGCAACAACGGAATCACTTGTTGGAGTGGCATTGCTCTGTCAGGATCGGCAATCAATCCGAGCCGGAGCCACGGAGAGCTGAGAATCACGATGGGCAACCGTTTCCAGGCACAAGACGTCGCGAAGGGCGCGCGGGACCGCTTCGCGGAAGGCGCCCAGTTCATCGGCGGCCGACTGCGCGCGGGCACCTCAGAGCGCACCCACACCGTCGTGGATCCCGCCACCGGCGACCCGGTCTGGACGTACGCGCCGGCCGGTGAGCAGGACGTGGACGCGGCCGTCGCGGCGGCCCGGGAGGCGCTGCCCGGCTGGGCCGGCGCCACTCCCGGCGAGCGTTCCGACGCCCTGCACCGACTCGCCGGCGTCCTCGCGGAGCAGGCCGGCGACCTGGCGGCCGCCGAGAGCCTGCAGTGTGGCAAGCCCATCAGGCTGACCACCGAGTTCGACGTGCCCGGCACGGTCGACAACACCGCCTTCTTCGCGGGCGCGGCACGCCACCTCGAGGGCAAGGCGGCGGGCGAGTACAGCGGGGACCACACCTCCTACGTCCGGCGCGAACCGGTCGGCGTCGTCGGTTCCATCGCGCCGTGGAACTATCCGCTGCAGATGGCCGCGTGGAAGATCCTCCCGGCGATCGCCGCAGGGAACACGATCGTCCTGAAGCCGGCCGAGGCGACGCCGCTGACCTCGCTGATGTTCGCCCAGGCCGCCGCCGAGGCGGGCATACCCGACGGTGTCGTCAACATCGTCAACGGCCTCGGCGTGCAGGCGGGCGAGCGCCTCGTCGGGCACCGCGACGTCGCGATGACCTCGTTCACCGGCTCCACCGCCGTCGGAAAGCGGGTCGCCGAGATCGCCACCGCCACCGTCAAGCGCCTCCACCTGGAACTCGGCGGCAAGGCACCCTTCGTCGTCTTCGACGACGCCGATCTCGAGGCCGCCGTCCACGGCGCCGTCGCCGGCGCGCTCATCAACACCGGACAGGACTGCACCGCCGCCACCCGTGCCTATGTGCAGCGTCCGCTCTACGATGCCTTCGTCGCCGGTGTCGCCGACCTCATGGCCACCGTCCGGCTCGGAGACCCCTTCGACCCGTCCACCGACCTCGGCCCGCTCATCAGCCGCACGCAGCGCGACCGGGTCGCCGGCTTCGTCGACCGGGCCCGCTCCTACGCCACCGTCGTCACCGGTGGAAAGGCACCGCAAAGGGATGGGGCGTACTATTTGCCCACCCTCGTGACCGGTGCCGCCCAGGACAGCGAGATCGTCCAGTCCGAACTCTTCGGACCGGTCCTCGTGGTTCTTCCCTTCGACAGCGACGACGAGGGGATAGCACTCGCCAACGACACCCCGTACGGCCTCGCGGCCTCCGCCTGGAGCCGCGACGTCTACCGGGCCGGCCGGGCCACCCGCGAGATCAAGGCGGGTTGCGTCTGGGTCAACGACCACATACCGATCATCAGCGAAATGCCGCACGGGGGCTACAAGGCCTCCGGCTTCGGCAAGGACATGTCCGCGTACTCCTTCGAGGAGTACACGCAGGTCAAGCACGTGATGTACGACAACACCGCGGTCGCCAGGAAGGACTGGCACCGCACGATCTTCGGGGACCGATAGTGACCTCCGCCGCCTGACCCGCGGCCCGCGACCCTGGAAAGGGCACAGCACATGCAGCAGTACGAGCCCGAACCGCTGTCCCCGGCACAGCTCGCCGCCATGCGGCGCAGTCTGAGCAACGGGCGGGGCGCCCTCTCCCGCCGTTCCCTGCTGCGCGCAGGCACGGGCGGGGCGCTGGCCGTCGGCGGCGTCGGCGCGCTGAGCGCCTGCGGAATCCCCCCGGCGGCGAGCAGCGGCGGTACGGAGAACTCCACGGACTACTCCAAGAAGGAGAAGACCGTGAACTTCTCCAACTGGACCGAGTACATGGACGTCTCCGACGACGGCAAGAGCAGGCCGACACTGGAGGCCTTCGAGAAGCGCACCGGTATCAAGGTCAAGTACACCGAGGACATCAACGACAACATCGAGTTCTTCGGCAAGATCAAGCCGCAGCTCGCGGCCGGCCAGGACACCGGCCGCGACCTGATCTGTGTGACGGACTGGCTCGCCGCCCGCCTGATCCGCTTCGGCTGGGTGCAGAAGCTCGACCAGTCGAACCTGCCGCACGCCTTCGCCAACCTGTCGACGCAGTTCCGGAGCCCGGACTGGGATCCCGGCCGCGCCCACTCCTACC
Source organism: Streptomyces sp. GC420 (assembly GCF_009916105.1). Lineage (GTDB taxonomy): Bacteria > Actinomycetota > Actinomycetes > Streptomycetales > Streptomycetaceae > Streptomyces. The sequence goes on from NZ_JAAAXQ010000030.1 coordinate 27,141, forward strand.
CCTGGCAGGGCATTCCGGCCGTCATCGCCTACAACATCAAGGCGACGGACGGCAAGAAGGTGACCTCCGTCTCCCAGCTCCTCGACGACAGCTCGCTCAAGGGCCGGGTCAGCTTCCTCACCGAGATGCGCGACACGGTCGGCCTCACCCTGCTCGACATGGGCAAGGACCCGGGGAAGTTCACCGACGACGACTACGACGCGGCGATAGCCCGGCTGCAGAAGGCCGTCGACAAGAAGCAGATCCGCCGCTTCACCGGCAACGACTACATCAACGACCTGGACAAGGGGAACATCGCGGCCTGCGTCGCCTGGGCCGGTGACGTCGCCGCCATGCAGGCCGACAACCCGGACATCAGGTACCACATCCCGGACAGCGGCTACATGATCTCGTCCGACAACCTGCTGATCCCGAACAAGGCGCGGCACAAGACGAACGCCGAGCGGCTCATCGACTACTACTACGAGCTTCCCGTCGCGGCCGAGGTGGCCGCGTGGATCAACTACGTGTGTCCCGTCGAGGGCGTCAGGGACGAGCTGGTCAAGATCGACCCCGAACTCGGCAACAACGTACTGATCGTCCCCGACAAGGCCATGGCTTCCAAGTCCCACGCCTTCCGCTCCCTGAGCAACAAGGAAGAGACGGCGTACGAAGAGAAGTTCGCCAAACTCATCGGCGCCTGAGCGTCCTTCCAGCCCCGACTCACCCCAGGGACCGCTACCCATGACCGACAAGAACCAGGGCGGGGATCTCCGTCTCACCGGCATCAGCAAGGCCTACGGCTCCTTCAACGCCGTCCACCCCCTCGACCTGACCGTGCCCGAAGGCTCGTTCTTCGCCCTGCTGGGCGCCTCCGGCTGCGGCAAGACCACCACGCTGCGCATGATCGCCGGCCTGGAGGACCCCACCACCGGCACCGTGCACCTCGGTGACAAGGACGTCACCGGACTGCCTCCGCACCGGCGCCCCGTGAACACCGTCTTCCAGTCCTACGCCCTCTTCCCGCACCTCGACGTCGCCGAGAACGTCGCCTTCGGCCTGCGCCGGCGCGGCATCAAATCGGTCGGCAAGCAGGTCGGCGAGATGCTGGAGCTGGTCCAGCTCGGCGACCAGGCGAAGAAGAAGCCGCACCAGCTCTCCGGCGGCCAGCAGCAGCGCGTCGCCGTCGCCCGCGCCCTCATCAACCACCCCAGGGTGCTGCTCCTCGACGAGCCGCTGGGCGCACTCGACCTGAAGCTGCGCCGCCAGATGCAGCTCGAGCTCAAGCGGATCCAGACCGAGGTCGGCATCACCTTCGTGCACGTCACCCACGACCAGGAAGAGGCCATGACCATGGCCGACACCGTCGCGGTGATGAACGGCGGCCGGGTCGAGCAGCTCGGCGCCCCCGCCGACCTCTACGAGAACCCGCGCACCACGTTCGTCGCGAACTTCCTCGGCACCTCCAACCTCGTAGAGGCCGAGGTCGTCGACAAGTCCGGCGGCGACCTGATCGTGCGGACCGGGGACGCGAAGCTGTCCCTGCCCGCCGAGCGGACCGCGGCGCAGACCGGCATCGGCCAGAAGGTCCTGGTCGGCTTCCGCCCCGAGAAGATCTCCCTGGTGCACGCCGACGACGCGCACACCGTGCCCGAGGGGCGCAACCGCATCAGCGGCCGCATCGCGGACACCAGCTTCATCGGCGTCTCCACGCAGTACGTGGTCGACACGGCGGCCTGCTCGGAGCTGGCCGTCTACCAGCAGAACATCGAGCGGGACACCCGTCTGGTGCCCGGCGCCGAGGTCGTCCTGCACTGGAACCCGGCCCACACCTTCGGGCTCGACGCCGCCCAGGACATCGACGCGGGTGTCGAAACCGTCGAGGAGGACGCGTGAGCACCACCCTCGTCGACAAGCCGCCCGCGCAGCCGGCCCCCGCTCCTGAGCTGCGCAGGACCTCCGTCCGCAAACGGCTCACCCCCTACTGGCTGCTGCTGCCCGGCATCCTCTGGCTGCTGGTCTTCTTCGCCGTGCCGCTGGTCTACCAGGCCTCCACCTCGGTGCAGACCGGCTCCCTCGAAGAGGGCTTCAAGGTCACCTGGCACTTCGCGACCTACTGGGACGCGCTGACCGAGTACTACCCGCAGTTCCTGCGCTCGGTCCTGTACGCCGGCTCGGCCACCCTGCTGTGCCTGCTGCTGGGCTACCCGCTGGCGTACCTCATCGCCTTCCGCGCGGGCCGCTGGCGCAATCTGATCCTGGTCCTGGTGATCGCCCCGTTCTTCACCAGCTTCCTGATCCGCACCCTGGCCTGGAAGACGATCCTCGCCGACAGCGGTCCGGTCGTCGGCGCCCTCAACAGCCTGGGGCTGCTGGAGGTCACCAGCATGCTGGGCATCACCGAGGGCGACCGGGTGCTGGCCACGCCGCTCGCGGTGGTCTGCGGGCTGACGTACAACTTCCTGCCGTTCATGATCCTGCCGCTCTACACCTCGCTGGAGCGCATCGATCCGCGGCTGCACGAGGCGGCCCGCGACCTGTACGCCGCACCGTCCACCGTCTTCCGCAAGGTCACCTTCCCGCTGTCCATGCCGGGCGTGGTCTCCGGAACCCTGCTCACCTTCATCCCGGCGAGCGGCGACTACGTCAACGCCGAACTGCTCGGCTCCACCGACACCAAGATGGTCGGTAGCGTCATCCAGTCGCAGTTCCTCCGGATCCTCGACTACCCGACGGCGGCCGCACTGTCCTTCATCCTCATGGCGGTGGTCCTGCTGATGGTCACCTTCTACATCCGCCGCGCCGGAACGGAGGACCTTCTCTGATGCGCGCCCTCACCTGGCTCCGACGCAACCTGGTCGTCATCGCGGGCCTGGCCACCCTGGCCTACATGCTCCTGCCCAACGTCGTCGTCACCGTGTTCTCGTTCAACAAGCCCAAGGGCAAGTTCAACGAGCGCTGGCAGGAGTTCTCCACCGACGCCTGGGCCGATCCCTGCGGAGTGGCCGACCTGTGCGGCTCGCTCTCGCTCAGCCTGCAGATCGCCGCCTGGGCGACGCTGGTGGCCACCGCGCTCGGCACGATGATCGCCTTCGCACTGGTCCGCTACCGCTTCAAGGCGCGCGGCGCGATCAACTCGCTGATCTTCCTGCCGATGGCGATGCCCGAGGTGGTCATGGCGGCCTCGCTGCTGACGCTCTTCCTCAACGTGGGCGTGCAGCTGGGCTTCTGGACGATCCTGATCGCCCACATCATGTTCTGCCTCAGCTTCGTCGTGGTCGCCGTCAAGGCGCGGGTGCTGTCGATGGACCCGCGGCTGGAGGAGGCGGCACGCGACCTGTACGCCGGTCCCGTGCAGACCTTCGTGCGGGTCACCCTGCCGATCGCCGCCCCCGGCATCGTGGCCGGCGCGCTGCTCGCCTTCGCGCTGTCCTTCGACGACTTCATCATCACGAACTTCAACTCGGGCGCCACGGTGACCTTCCCGATGTTCGTGTGGGGCTCGGCGCAGCGCGGTACGCCGGTCCAGATCAATGTCATCGGGACGGCGATGTTCGTTATCGCCGTGCTCCTCGTGGTGGCGGGCCAGCTCATCGGCAACCGCCGCCGGAACCGGGCCGCGGCCTGACGGCCGGCGCCCGGCGGACAACCCCGCAGGGCCGTTCGGCACACATTTGAGGGAGAGATAGGTCATGGCCGTAGAGCGAGCCATGCGCACGGCGGCGTCGTCCCTGACGGACGCCGAGCCCGTTCCCTACTGGCTGGACGACCCCGGCAGGCCCGAGGCACTGCCCGCGCTCGCCGGCGACGAGCACTGCGACCTGCTCGTCGTCGGCGGGGGCTACAGCGGACTGTGGACCGCGCTCCTCGCCAAGGAGCGCGACCCGGGCCGCGACGTGGTCCTCGTCGAGGCCCGCGAGACCGGCTGGGCCGCGTCCGGCCGCAACGGCGGATTCTGCGCCGCCTCCCTCACCCACGGCCTGGGCAACGGACTGGCCCGCTGGCCCGGTGAGCTGCCCAGGCTGGAGGAGCTGGGCGCCGCCAACCTCGACGCCATCGAGGCGGCCGTCGCCCGCCACTCCATCGACTGCGACTTCGAGCGCACCGGCGAGATCGACGTGGCCACCGAACCGCACCAGGTCGGGGAACTGCGCGATCTCCAGGCGCAGGCCGCCGCGCTCGGCCTGGACGCGGGCGAGTTCCTCGACCGGGACGCGGTACGCGCGCAGGTGGACTCGCCGACCTTCCTCGGCGGTGTCTGGGACCGCGAGGGCGTCGCCATGCTGAACCCGGCGAAGCTCGCCTGGGGCCTGAGGCGCGCGGTCGCCTCCCTCGGCGTACGGGTCTACGAGCGCACCCCGGCCCTGAGTCTCACCGACGCGGGCCCCGGCATGCTGGTGCGCACCCCCTACGGGCGTATCCGCGCCCGCCAGGTCGCGCTCGGCACCAACGTCTTCCCGTCCCTGGTCCGCCGGGTCCGCCCGTTCGTCGTACCCGTCTACGACTACGCGCTGACCACCGAGCCGCTGACGGACGGGCAGCTGGCCGCCGTGGGCTGGAAGAACCGGCAGGGACTGGGCGACAGCGCCAACCAGTTCCACTACTTCCGGCTCACCGCCGACCGCCGGATCCTGTGGGGCGGCTACGACGCCGTCTATCCCTACGGCGGCAGGGTCCGTGCAGAGCACGAGCACCGGCCCGAGACCTACCTGCGGCTCGCCGAGCACTTCTTCCACTGCTTCCCGCAGCTGGAAGGGGTGCGTTTCAGCCATGCGTGGGGCGGCGCGATCGACACCTGCTCGCGCTTCTCCGCGTTCTTCGGCACCGCCCACCGCGGGCGCGTCGCGTACGCCGCAGGGTTCACGGGCCTCGGGGTCGGGGCCACCCGCTTCGGCGCCGACGTCATGCTCGACCTGCTCTCCGGGGAGCCGACCGAGCGCACCCGCCTGGAGATGGTCCGCTCCAAGCCGCTGCCCTTCCCGCCCGAGCCGGTGCGCTGGGCCGGCATCGGGCTCACCAAGTGGTCGCTGGCCCGGGCGGACGCCCACGGCGGGCGGCGCAACCTGTGGCTGCGGACGATGGACCGGCTCGGGCTCGGCTTCGACAGCTGACGGGCGGCCGACGGGCGGCCGGTCGCGGACCCGCGGATCCGCACGGTCGGCTGACCGGAAGACGACCATGAGGGGCACCCGGCGGCCACGGCCGGGCGAACGCCGCGTAACGATCTCCTCGCTTTCCGCTCTCCCTCTGTGAGACCTATTACCGACTCGCGGAAACGGGGGAGCGTCGGACATGACCGGTTCGGACGTGAAGAACGCGGTGGAGTGGCTGGCATCGGTGGCCCCGGACCCCGATGCCTGCAAGCGGGAGTGGGAGCGGAATCCGCTGGGGGTGTCCCTGCTGCCGGCCGGCCTGGCCTGGGACGTGCTCATCCTGCCGGGAGACCTCGGCCAGCCGACGCTGGACGTCCTGATCCGGCTGGTCGGCCGGCCGGGACCAGTGCTGGCCGACTTCGGGGAGGCCCGGGTGGGCTTCTTCGTGCCGTCCGGCACGGTGGCGCGCTGGTTCGGCACCGGCGTACGGGGAGCGGGTGCCGGCACCTGGATCGTCGTGCCCTACCCCGGGCGGGCCACCGGCGGCGTCCGCTGGCTGGTCCCGCCGGACGGCTCCGGCTCGCTCAACGACCCCGCGATGCTCGAACTGGCCATGCACGAGGCGGCGGCCCGCAACGCGGTGGGCCCCAGGGAGACCGGCGGGACCTGCGGGACTCCGGGTGCGGGAACGGCGGGCGACCGGCACGGGTAAGACCTCAGGCCGGGGGTTCCTGCCGGGACCGGTACGGCGGCCGGAGGTTCTCCGGGGACTTGGACGACCTGCACCCGCGGCCGCCGCCGTACGGCGGCACGGCGCACAGCGGTACGACGTACCGGGCCGCGCACAGCGGGAGCAGGAACAACCCGGACAGGCACCAGCTGCCCACCACGTCCAGCGGCCAGTGGTAGCCGCACAGCATCAGGCCGAGGCCCGCGGCCGTGCTCAGCAGCACGGCGGCGGGCACCAGCCGCCGGCCCGGCAGGTACGGGGAGAGCAGCAGGGCCGCACCGAGGTAGGCCACCGCGGCGGTCGCGGTGTGGCCCGACGGGTAGTAGCCCGTCGCGGCGGTCAGCGGTCCCTGCCGGTCCACCAGCATCTTCACAGGTGCGACCACCGAAGGAACCGCCGCCATGGCGAGGACCGCCGCCAGCGGGGACAGCCACCACAGGGGCTCCCCGCCGTGGCGGGCGTGCCGCGCGGCGTACACGACGGCGGCCGCGAGCACCGGCACCGCCACCGGCACATTGCCCAGGTCGGCCAGGAGTTCGGCCGGCAGGCGCGGAGTGCCGCCGAGCACGGCCATGCCGAGACGCTCGTCGGCCGCCGCCAGCGGCCCACGGGTCACGACCTGCCACGTGACCAGTGTGAAGAGCAGACAGAGGATTGCGCCGACGGCGGCCATGAGCCCGAGGAGGAAAGCCGGCCGCCCCGGAACAGGGGGGGTAGTTCCGAGGCGGCCGCCAGGATCGGCGCACCGCTCGCCCCGGGGGGTTTGGGGTTCGCGGCCGTCCGATCGGTGAGGAGTTCCGGAGCCATGGGCTCCAGTGGTGTGCGCGAGGGCACGGCCCGGCCGGGGCTGGGGAGGCTCCGAACCGGTTTCTCTCATCTGCAGGAACCGTACGGCAGGGTCTGGCGGGCGCGACAGCACGAACGGCATCTTGCCATCGCCCTCGCACACCTTCTTCACACCGTCTGCCGGTTACCGCAGGTCACGCCACCAACAGCGGAGGTTCAGATTCCGGCGAGGGCGCCCTCGATGATGTCCAGGCCCTCGTTCAGCAGGTCCTCACCGATGACGAGCGGCGGCAGGAAGCGCAGCACATTGCCGTAGGTGCCGCACGTCAGGACCAGCAGGCCTTCGGCGTGGCACGCCTTCGCCAGCGCGCCGGCCGCCTCCGGGGCCGGAGCCTTGGTGCCCCGGTCCTTCACCAGCTCGATAGCGATCATCGCGCCGCGTCCCCGGATCTCCCCGATGACGTCGAACTTGTCCTGCATCGCCGTCAGCCGGAGCTTCATGATCTCGCCGATACGCTGCGCGCGGGCGTTGAGGTCGAGCTCCTTCATCGTCTCGATCGCGCCGAGCGCGCCCGCGCACGCCACCGGGTTGCCGCCGTAGGTGCCGCCCAGGCCGCCCGCGTGGGGCGCGTCCATGATCTCGGCGCGGCCGGTCACGGCGGCGAGCGGCAGACCGCCCGCGATGCCCTTCGCCGTGGTGATCAGGTCGGGGACGATGCCTTCGTCCTCGCAGGCGAACCACTGGCCGGTGCGGCAGAAGCCGGACTGGATCTCGTCCGCGACGAAGACGATGCCGTTGTCCGAGGCGAACTGGCGCAGGGCGGGCAGGAAGCCCTTCGCCGGCTCGATGAAGCCGCCCTCGCCGAGCACCGGCTCGATGATGATCGCGGCGACGTTGTCCGCGCCGATCTGCTTGCCGATCTGGTCGATGGCCATGGCGGCCGCCTCCGGGCCGCAGTTCTCCGGGCCGGTCGGCCAGCGGTAGCCGTAGGCGACCGGGACCCGGTACACCTCGGGGGCGAACGGGCCGAAGCCGTGCTTGTAGGGCATGTTCTTGGCGGTCAGCGCCATCGTGAGGTTGGTACGGCCGTGGTAGCCGTGGTCGAAGACGACGACGGCCTGGCGCCTGGTGTACGCGCGGGCGATCTTCACGGCGTTCTCGACGGCCTCGGCACCCGAGTTGAACAGGGCCGACTTCTTCTCGTGGTCACCAGGGGTGAGCTCCGCGAGGGCCTCGCAGACCTCGACGTACCCCTCGTACGGCGTGACCATGAAACAGGTGTGCGTGAAGTCCGCGAGCTGCGCGGAGGCACGGCGTACGACAGCCTCGGCGGAGGCGCCGACCGACGTCACGGCGATACCGGAGCCGAAGTCGATCAGCCGGTTGCCGTCGACGTCCTCGATGATGCCGCCGCCCGCGCGGGCCGTGAAGACCGGCAGCACCGAACCGACGCCGCCCGCGACCGTGGCGAGACGGCGGGCCTGCAGCTCCTGCGACTTCGGGCCGGGGATGGCGGTGACGACGCGGCGCTCCTGCGGAAGTGCGCTCATGAGGGGCTCCTGGGGGTGAAACGGACTGAAACAGGATGCTTCTTTCTTCGCAGGCTAGGGGTGGTGGGCGGGGGTCGGCATG
>NZ_JAAAXQ010000310.1 GCF_009916105.1 Streptomyces sp. GC420
AAGAGACAGCGGTAGGCCATCGCGGCGTCGAAGTTCCGGCTCGCCATCAGGTACTGGGTGGCACCGCAGAACAACGGCATCATCAGGCTGCGCTGGGAGAGGTCGAACCCGAACGCGCTGACGACCAGGCCATCGCCGCCGCCGTCGAAGAGAACAAGGACCTCCTCACCCAACTCGACTCGGCCATCGGCGACGCCGACCACGGCACCAACATGCAGCGCGGCTTCTCCGCCGTCACGACGGCCCTGACGGGGTCGGAACCGGAAACCGTCGGGGCCGTGCTGGTCAAGACCGGCACCACCCTCATCTCCAGCGTCGGCGGCGCCTCGGGGCCGCTGTACGGAGGTGCCTTCCGCGCCATGGGGAAGGCACTCGACACCGGGGAAGCCGGCACCGAGCGGTTCGCCGAGGCACTCGCCGCCGGGCTGCAGAGCATCCAGAAGCTCGGCGCGGCGACCCCCGGGGACAAGACCATCGTCGACGCCTACACCCCCGCCCTGGCCGCGTTCCGGCTCGCGGCCGACGCCGGCGGCGACTTCGCCGCGGCGGCGGCAGCCGCGGCCGACGCCGCCGAGGAGGGAATGCGCGCCACCACCCCGATGCAGGCCAGGAAGGGCCGGGCCTCCTACCTGGGAGCCCGCAGCGTCGGCCACCAGGACCCCGGCGCCACCTCCACCGCCCTGATCTTCCGCGCACTCTCCGAAACGGCACCCCGATGACCCAGACGCCCCGGAAGACCCGGAAGACCCGGACGGCGCCGCGGGCGACGCAGCTGCCCCGCCGCTCCTACACCGGACACGCCGCCTCCCGGGGAACAGCCCTGGGCCTGCTGCACCGCACGGACCCCCCGACCACGACCACCCCGCCGGCCCCGGCCGGAACGGACGATCCAGGCCGGCTGATCGCGGAGGCCTTCGACGAAGTGGCCGCCGGGCTGTACGAACTGTCCGTCTCCCTGCGCGAACGGGGCGAGGACGAACAGGCCGACATCATGGAGGTCAACAGCTACATAGCCCAGGACCCCGGCCTGCGCGACGAGGCGGTCCGGCTGGCCGTCTCCGGGACCCCGGCCGCGCCGGCCGTGCGACAGGCCGTCGACGGGCAGGCCGCCCTCATCGCCGCACTCGACGACCCCGCACTCGCCGAACGCGCCGCCGATATCCGCCAGGTGGGCCGCCGCGTCCTTGACCGGCTGCTCGGCCGCACCGGTCCCGCGCAGGACCAGCCTCTCGTCCTGGCCGCCCACGAGATCGGCGCGGCCGACCTCCTCGAACCCGGCAGGACCGTGGTCGCGGCCCTCTCCGTCACCGGCGGACCCAACTCCCACGCGGCCATCGTCGCCCGGTCCCTCGGCATTCCGCTCCTCCTCGGCATCGAGGGTGCGCTGCTCGACCTGCCCGACGGGCAGGAGGTGCTCGTCGACTCCGAACGGGCCACGGCCGTCACACCGCCCGACGACGCCGAACGCACCGAAGCCCGGCGGGCCATGGCCGCCGCAGCCGCGCTGCGCCTGGCCCTCGCCGGGGAACGGGACCTGCCGAGCACCACCCTCGACGGCCACCACGTGGTGCTGCGGGCCAACGCGGCGACGCCCGCGGACGCACACGCCGCGCTGCGGGCCAACGCGGACGGCATCGGCCTGCTCCGCACGGAACTTCCCTTCCTCGAAGCCCGTACCTGGCCCACGGAGGAACAGCACACGGCCGCGCTGGGACCGGTCCTGCGCGCCCTCACCGGACGCACCGTCACCGCACGGACACTGGACTTCGCCGACGACAAACTGCCGCCGTTCCTGTCGAAGGGACTGCAAGGGGGCCGGCTCGGCCGCGGACTGCCCCTGATGCTGGCCGAACCCCGGGCGTTTCTCGCGCAGTTCCGGGCCCTGCTGCGCACCGGCGCCGACACCGGCCTGCGCATCATGATCCCCATGGTCGCCGATGTCGGTGAACTGCGCGCCTGCCGCAGTCTGCTGGACACCGCGGCCGCGGAACTCGCCCTGCCCGCACCGCCCCTGGGCATGATGGTGGAGCTGCCGGAAGCCGTCGCGGCCGCCGACGAACTCGCCCGCGAGGCGGACTTCTTCTCCATCGGCAGCAACGACCTCACCAGCCGGATACTGGACCTGGACCGGCGCGACCCAGCCGCGACTCCGGCGCTGGGCGCCCACCCCGCGGTGCTGCGTGCCGTGGCGCGGGTCGTCACGGCGGCGCACCACCACGACCGCCGGGTCTCGGTCTGCGGGGACGCGGCCGCGCACCCGTTGGTCGCTCCGCTGCTCATCGGCCTCGGGTGCGACATCCTCTCGGTGGCACCCGCGGCCCTCGACGAGGTCAGGGCCCGCGTCCGCAGACTTGAGCACGGCGCCTGTGTGTCCGTGGCGCGGGAAGCACTCGCGTGCGAGACGCACGAGGAGGTGCGGCGGCTCGTCCTGGACCACCTCACACCGCGCCTGCCCTGACACACCGCCCTCGTGCCCGGCCGTCCCGGACGGCCGTGAGCGCGCCAACCACCGCGAGGTATCACGCCGTTCGGCCTGCAGACGGCGTGAAACCCCGTGACGCGGGCGGGTTCGGCAGGCGTGCAGGCATGCACGGCCACGCACGGGCAAGACGGGACATGACGGATGCCGAGCAGCGCGATGGCCGGAGGAGACATCATGAGTGAGACGGTTGTCGAGACCTTCCCAGCCGGGTCACCCCGCGGATCCTGGGACGCCGAGGAGTACGCCGCGCGGTTGCAGCAGCAGGGCGTGCCCGCCACCGTCGTCATGGACCTCACCACCGACTCCTTCCTCGTGAAGGTCGACGAAGAAGAGGCCTGACACACCGCCCGTACCGGTCGGGACGGCGGCGGAGCCGGCGACAGCAGGCCCACCCGGCCGGACCGGCCGGCGGGTACAGCGACCGCGACGGTACGGAGACCGGGGCGGGGGCGGTGACGCGTGGCGCCGGCGGGCGCGGCGCCGGGGACGCGTGGTTCCTGCCCGGGTGTACCTACTCGGGCTCCGCGTCCTCGATCCGGTATGTCTTGATCCAGGCCTCTCCGCACCGGCAGCGGGAGTGCTCGATCAGGTCGCCGTCCTCGGACACCGCCATGTCCTGGCGGACACGTACATGGACATGATTGGTCATGACGAAAGCACTCCGCTCTGAAGGACGGGTGCCGATGGTGACCCTTCACGGCCGTTGCGGCAATGAGTCCGGTCACACCGCCGCGGGCATTCGTCGGAGATGCGGCGGATCAACGGCACACGTCGGCCCGGGGCGCGTTCGCCGTCCACGATGCGCCGCCGGACAGCGTGCCGCCGGCCTGCGCCAGGGTGGGCAGGCCGTGGACATCCGCGGTGCCGCCCTCCGCGTGGCCGAGCGGCTGGGCGTACTGGAGGAGGCACGGACGCTGCGGACCCGGATGCGGGGGATGTCGTTCCTCGCTCCCGACGGCCGCGAGATCGACCGGTCCACCGAGGCGACGTTCAGCAGCGGACGGCTCGACAGCGACGACATCGAGGTGCTGCGCGACGACCTGGTCCGCCTGCTGTACGAGCGGACGTGCGCGGACGTCGAGTGCGTCTTCGGGGACAGCGTCACGGCCCTCGACCAGGGCGGGGAAGGAGTGCGGGTGGACTTCGCTCACGGGCCATCCCGCACCTTCGACGCCGTCGCGGGTGCCGACGGGCTGCACTCGACGGTCCGGCGGCTGGCCCTCGGGCCGGAGGAACGGTTCGTGCGCCATCTCGGCAGCTGCGTATCGGTGTTCGGCACCGAGAACTTCCTCGGGCTGGACAACTGGCAGCTGTGGCTGCGGGACGGCCCCTCCGGTTCCGGCATCATGCCGGTCCGCGACAACACGGAACCGAGGATCGCCTTCGGCTTCGAGTCCGAGCCGCGGGCCGGACAGAAGCGGGGCCGGACGCGGCGTGAGACCGGATACGGCGTAAGGGCGGATACGGCGTAAGGGCGGATACGGCGTAAGGGCGGATCAGACCCTATCCAGGTGCATGTCGCACGAGCGTGCGATACTCCGCCTCATGCTGGGTGTCACTGATCTTCCTACCTATCTCGCCGGACTTGTCCTGATCGTCCTCCTCCCGGGGCCCAACTCGCTGTATGTACTGTCCGTCGCCGCACGCCAGGGTGTGCGTACGGGCTACGGGGCGGCCGCGGGCGTGTGGTGCGGGGACGCGGTGCTGATGGTGCTCTCGGCCGCCGGAGTGGCCTCGCTGCTCCAGGCGAACGCGGTGCTCTTCGGGATCGTCAAGTACGCGGGCGCCGGGTACCTGTCGTGGCTCGCCATCGGGTTGCTGCGAGCGGCGTGGGCGATGTGGCGGACCCGGCACGAGCGTGCCGGGTCCACGGAGCCGGGCACGGCCCCGACGCCGCCGGTCACGGGTACAGGAGCGGACACGGCCAGGGGCAAGGGCACCGAGGAGCGACCGTTCCGCAGGGCCCTGGTCATCAGCCTGCTCAACCCCAAGGCGATCCTGTTCTTCGTGGCGTTCTTCGTGCAGTTCGTCGATCCCGAATACGCCTATCCCGCCCTCTCCTTCGTCGTGCTCGGCGTCTTCGCCCAGCTCGCAAGCTTCCTCTACCTCTCCTCCCTGATCTTCGGCGGCACGAGGCTCGCCGCGGCCTTCCACCGCCGCCGGGTCCTGTCGGCGGGGGCGACCACGGCGGCCGGCGCCCTCTTCATGGGGTTCGCCGTGAAACTGTCGCTCGCCAGTTCCCTGTAGCAGCGGCCGGGCCACGGGCACGAACAATCCGGATGCGGTGGCCCGCCGTGGGCTGCGATCATGCTCCGCGTGCAGATCCCCGACCTCGTCGTCCGGCGTGCGGCCGGCCCGGACGCGCCCGCGGTGGCCGATGTGTGGCTGCGCTCCTTCACGGCGGCCCTTCCCGGCGTACGCCGCGCCCACTCCGATGGGGAGGTCCGGGCCTGGTTCCGTGAGGTGGTCGTGCCCACCCGCGAGACATGGGTGGCGGCCGTCGACGGATCGGTCGTCGGGATGATGGTGCTGGATCACGCCGAGATCGACCAGCTCTACCTCGACCCGGCCTGGCAGGGCCGCGGCATCGGCGACCGACTGGTGCGGCTGGCCAAGGAGCGCCGCCCGGCCGGGCTGACCCTGTGGACGTTCCAGGTCAACGGGCGCGCGCGGCGCTTCTACGAGCGCCACGGCTTCGTCGCGGTCGAGCACACCGACGGAAGCCGGAACGAGGAACGGGAGCCGGACGTCTGTTACGTGTGGTCGCCGGTGGACTGACGGCCCTCGGCCCTCGGGCCGTCGAGCAGCCCCGCGACCGCATCCGTACGCGCGTACGACGCAAGCAGGTTCGGGAAGACGCGGAGCGGCCATGCGGTGATCAGCGAAGAACATTCACCGAACAGAAGGGCCACCGGCTATGGGCATCATCGCTTGGATCATCATCGGCCTCCTGGCCGGCGCGATTGCCAAGGCACTCATGCCGGGCAAGGACCCGGGCGGCATCATCATCACCATGCTGATCGGCATCGCCGGCGGACTGCTCGGAGGCTGGCTCGGCAAGGTGATCTTCGGGGTCGACTCCATCGACGGCTTCTTCGAGCTGTCCACCTGGATCGCCGCGATCATCGGCTCGCTGATCCTGCTGGCGCTGTACCGGATGATCGCCGGCCGTTCCGGACGCCGGCACAGCCACGCCTGAGTCGAGGCACCCCGCGCGACGCCCGCCGGGCTGCGGCCGCCGCACGCGAAGGCGGGCCGTACACGGTTCATCGTGTACGGCCCGCCTTCGAGTGCGGCGGCACAGGCGGGTTGCGTGCACGCGGGCTCGTGATCAAGGAACGGAGGACACGGGCGCGGCGGGTTTCCGATCACCGTTGTGATCATGATATGCGCACGGCCGGTATCCGGCTGTCCCCGCCCACACATGATCATTAGCCTTGCTGGTCTGACTATTGACGCTTCAAGGAGCGCCTGTGACCACCACACCGTCCGTACCCGACATCCTCTCCCCCGAGTTCGCCGAGAACCCGTACCCCGCCTACCGGGTGATGCGGGAGACCGCTCCCCTGATCTGGCACGAGCCGACCAAGAGCTACATCGTCTCGCGGTACGAGGATGTCGAACGGGTCTTCAAGGACCGGGACTCCGAATTCACGACCGACAACTACAGCTGGCAGATAGAGCCGGTACACGGCAAGACGATCCTCCAGCTCAGCGGGCGTGAGCACGCCGTACGCCGGGCCCTTGTGGCCCCCGCCTTCCGTGGCCGGGAGCTCCAGGAGAAGTTCCTTCCCGTCATCGAGCGAAACGCCCGGGAACTCATTGACGCGTTCCGCGACCGCGGCAGCGCCGACCTCGTCGAGGACTTCGCCACCCGCTTCCCCGTGAATGTCATCGCCGACATGCTGGGCCTGGACAAGTCCGACCACGCCCGCTTCCACCGCTGGTACACGTCGGTGATCGCCTTCCTCGGCAACCTCACGGGCGATCCGGAGGTCGCGGCGGCGGGCGAGAGAACCCGCCTCGAGTTCGCCGAGTACATGATCCCGATCATTCGCGAGCGCCGCGAGAACCTCGGGGACGACCTGCTGTCCACGCTGTGCGCCGCCGAGGTGGACGGCGTGCGGATGAGCGACGAGGACGTCAAGGCCTTCTGCAGCCTGCTGCTCGCGGCCGGCGGCGAGACCACCGACAAGGCCCTGGCCAGTATCTTCGCCAATCTGCTCGCGCACCCCGAGCAGCTTGCCGCCGTGCGCGAGGACCGCAGCCTGATCGACCGGGCCTTCGCGGAGACCCTCCGCTACACGCCCCCGGTCCACATGATCATGCGGCAGACCGCGGTCGAGGTCACCCTCAGCGGCGGGACCGTCCCGCCGGGCGCCACCGTGACCTGCCTGATCGGCGCGGCGAACCGGGACCCCGGCCGGTACCAGGAACCCGACCGGTTCAACATCTTCCGCGACGACCTGACGGCCACCACCGCCTTCTCCGCCGCGGCCGACCATCTCGCGTTCGCACTCGGCCGTCACTTCTGCGTCGGAGCGCTGCTCGCCCGCGCCGAGGTCGAGATCGGCGTGAACCAGCTCCTCGACTCACTGCCCGACCTCCGCTTCGGCGACGATTTTCAGCCAAAGGAGCAAGGTGTCTTCACGCGGGGTCCGCAGGCCCTGCCGGTGCGGTTCACACCCGCTGGAGCCTGATCCCGGAGGCGGCCGCCCGCCGGCGGCCGCCTCCCCGCGCCGACGGCCGCCGTACGCGGACGAAGCGTTCGGACCGGCGGCCGGGCGGTCTCACTGCAGTACGGGTGTGAACCGCACCGGCAGTGAGGTCAGCCCCCGCATCCAGATGGAGGGCCGCCACAGGAGCTCTTCCGGTTCCACCGCCAGCACGACGTCCGGCAGCCGCTCCAGCAGCGTTTCGATGGCCGTGCGCGCGATGACGTCCGCGAGCAGCGGAGCGGGGTAGGGGCAGCGGTGCTCCCCGTTGCTGAACGACAGGTGAGCACCGTTCCCCTCCGCCCCGACGTGCCCGTCGGGCCAGATCTGCGGGTCGGTGTTGGCGGCGGCCAGCCCGAGGACCAGGCAGTCGCCCGCCTTGATGCGGCGCCCGCCGAGCAGGGTGTCGCGCACCGCCCAGCGTCCGATGAAGTTCTGGGTCGGGGTGTCCAGCCACAGCACCTCGTTCAGGGCCTGTCCGACGCTGACCCGGCCGCCGGACACGTTGAGCGCGAAGCGGTCGTCGGTCAGCAGCAGCCGCAGCGTGTTGCAGATCCAGTTCGCGGTCGGCTGCTGAGCGGCCGCGACGATGGAGATCAGGTCCTGCACGATCTCCTCGTCGGCGAGCCCCGCCGGGTGGGAGAGCATCCGGGTGACGACGTCGGAACCTGGGTGCTCGCGTTTGTACTTCACCAGTTGCTCGAGGCGCTCCCCCACACGTACGTAGGCGGCGACCGGGTCGTCGCCCTCCGCCGCGTCGAGTGAGGTCTGCAGGTCCCGCACCAGTTCGCCGGTGTCGACGCCCTCGGCCGACATGCCGCACATCTCCACCGCCGCCCGCATGGGCAGTTCGTGGGCGTAGGCGCTCATCAGCTCCGCCTCACCGGTACCGGCGAAGACGTCGATGAGCTCGTCGGCGATCCGGCCGCAGTTGGTGGCCAGTTCGAACTGGTCGATGCCCTCCAGCGCCTGGGTGATGACGCCCGCGCGCCGCTGGTGCTCGGCGCCCTCGGTGAACAGCACCGAGGGCTGGTAGCCGACGTAGGGCAGCAGCGGCCAGTCCTGCGGGATGTTCTCCCACTGGTTCCAGCGCCGGGAGTCGCGGGCGAACAGTTCGTCGTGCGTGGTGACGTACGAGACCTCGGGATAGCCCAGGACGAGCCAGGCGGGCACGCCCCCGTCGAGGAGGACGGGGGCCACGGGGCCGTGGACGCGGCGCAGCGACTGGTACAGGGCGGACGGGCTCTGCTGGTACTCCAGTCCGCTGAGCGGCACAGCGTCGGGGTGTGCCGGGCAGCCCTGAGGCGCCGCCTGCTGCTCCGTGGCGCGCGTTTCGGAGCCGGTCGCTTCGGTCATGGGGTCATCTCCCGGGCCATGGCCAGTTCGTAGAGGTGGTCGACAAGAGTGATGAGGACGTTCTTGCCGGACGAGCGGACGCGCGCGTCGCAGTCGATCAGGGGCACGTGCTCGGGCAGCGCGAGGGCCTGCCTGATCTCGTCCAGGGAAAAGCCCGAGATGTCGTCGTCGAACCGGTTGACCGCGACGACGAACGGCGTCTTGTGGTGCTCCAGCCGGTCGATGGCGTACCAGGACTCGCTCATCCTGCGGGTGTCCACCAGGACCACCGCCCCCAGCGTGCCGGAGAAGAGCCTGTCCCACAGGAACCAGAAGCGCTCCTGGCCGGGGGCGCCGAACAGGTAGAGCACCATGCGTTCGTTCAGGCTGATCCGGCCGAAGTCGAAGGCGACAGTCGTGGTGGTCTTGTCGGGCAGGCCGGTCGTCTCGTCGACGCCGACGCCCGCCTGGGTCATGATCTCTTCGGTGTTCAGCGGCCGGATCTCGCTGACGGACCGCACCAGGGTGGTCTTGCCGACCCCGAACCCGCCCACGACGACGATCTTGAGTCCGGTCTCGGCCGCGTCGGCAAGTGGTGTGCGGGTGGACGACTCAAATGTTGCGGAGTCCATGAAGCACCTCCAGTAGCAGGGCGGAATCGGGAAGGTCGGCCACCGCCGAGGCGGCCCGGGGGTGGCGCGCGGTGACCTTCGACATCGCCAGGAGGTCTCCGAGCAGGATCCTCACCACCGTCACCGGCAGCCGCAGCTCGGCGGCGACCTCGACCACGGCCGTCGGGTGGCGGCACAGTTCCAGGATCCGGACGTGCTCGGACTGCATGCCGCGGGCGGGTTCGCACTCACTGACGATCAGTGAGACGAGGTCGAGATCGTCCTGGGCCTCGCTGCGGCCCCCGGTGACGGTGTACAGCCGGTCCGGGTCCCCGGTGTCGACCGGGCGTCGGATCATCGGGACCGGTTCTCCTCGGTGGATGTGCGGGCCTCGGCGCGCAGGTGCTCACCGATCTGCTCGACGAGTTCGGTCATCTGGTGTCCCACCACGCCGGGGTCGGCGCCGTCCTCCGCGAGGACGGCGAGGTGCGCGCCGTCACCCGCCTCCACGATGAAGAGGAGACCGCCGTAGAACTCGGTCATCGAGTGGCGCACTCCGCCGCTGCCGTCGCCGAACTCGATCGACGCGCCCTGCGCGAGGGCCTGCATGCCCGAGGCTATCGCGGCGAGCTGATCGGCCTGGTCCACGGTGAGGTGGGGAGTCCAGCACAGCTTCAGTCCGTCGCGGGAGAGCACCAGGGCATGCCGGGTGCCGGGGGTGCGCTCGAGCAGGCCTTCCAGGAGCCACGTCAGGTTGTTGTCAGTGGTGGTTTGCATGGGGTGGAGGGCTGGTGATCCGTGGACGCCCGGTCACCGGCCCGTTCCTCCAATCTCGCGGTTACGGGAGGGGCGGGGCGCCGC
>NZ_JAAAXQ010000311.1 GCF_009916105.1 Streptomyces sp. GC420
CGGCACCGAGCGGGGAGGATCACCAGGTGACGGGCAGCCGGGTCAGGCCGTGCACCATCATCCCGGTCGTGAGCTCCAGGTCCTCGACGTCCTCCGCGAGCCGCAGCCCGGGGAAGCGGGTCAGCAGCGAGGAGATGACGATCTGCAGCTCGGCCCTGGCCAGCGCCGCGCCGACGCAGAAGTGGGGGCCGTGGCCGAACGCGACGTGGTGGACGGCCTCGGGACGCGTCGGGTCGAACTCGTTCGGCAGGGCGTCGGTGAAGCGCGAGGGGTCCTGGTTGGCGGAGCAGACCGCCGCGAGGACCGCGCTGCCCTTGGGAATCACGGTTCCGCCGACCTCGACGTCCTCCAGGGTGATCCGCAGCGGGCCTCCGTCACCGATCGGGTTGACGCGCAGCAGCTCCTCGACCGCGTGCTCGATCATCTCGGGCTTCTCGCGCAGCGCGGCCATGTGCTCCGGGTGTCGCAGCAGGGTCAGGACACACTTGCCGATCATGCTGACGGTGGTCTCGTGGCCGGCGACGAGGATGGTCGCCGCCATGACGATCAGTTCGTACTCGCTGAGGCTGCCCTCCTCGTCGTGGGCGGCGACGAGCGCGCCCATCAGGTCGTCCGTGGGCTCCTCCCGCTTGCGCTTGACCAGTTCGGCGAGGTAGCCGATCATCGCGTTGCGCTGGGTCTCCATCTCCTCGGCGGTGTGCGAGGTCAGCGATACGAAGGCGTCCGACCACTCGCGGAACCTGTCGCGGTCCTCGAAGGGCACGCCGAGCAGTTCGCAGATCACCATCACCGGCAGCGGGAAGGCCAGCGCTTCGTTGAGGTCGACGGGCCGGTCGGCCTTCTCCATGGCGTCCAGGAGGCCGTCGGTGAGCTCCTGGATCCGCGGCCGCATGTTCTGCACCCGGCGGGCGGTGAACACCCTCGAGACGAGCCTGCGCAGCCGGGTGTGCTGGGGCGCGTCCGTGGTGAACAGGCTGCCCGGTACGGGAGGCGTGGAGGTGAGCTGCGGAGCGTCGGGCTCGATGGTGGCGGCCCGGCTGAACCTGGCGTCCGCGAGGACGGTGCGCACATCGTCGTAACGGGTCACCACATAGCCCTCGTCGCCACTGGGCAGCCTGACGTGGGCGACGGGGCACTTGGCCCGCAACTCCTCGTAGACGGGCGGCACTTCGACGGCCGAGGGGCGGTGGAACGGGTAGTCCAGTACGGGCCGGCCGGCCTCCGGCCCGGCGTGCGCCGTGTCCGTCGTTTCCATGGGTTTCCCTCCGGCAACAGGTGCTCAGCGGTTACTTGTGTGCGGTGGTTCCTGGTGTCCGCCGGGCGGCCGAGGGCACGCGGTCGGGGACCCGGACGAGCCTCGCAGCAAGGGCTTGTGCGGAGCCAAAGCGCCGCCTGGGCAGGCCCGCTCCGGTCCCGCTTCCGGGACGGAAACGGCCCGCCGTCCCCGGGAAGGAAGCGGCCCGCCGTCCCCGGGCGGGGAGGGCGGGCCACCGTCGCGGCGGCGTCGTCGCCGTGTGTCAGCGCTGCCAGCCCTCGGGGGTGCGCAGGCCGAAGCCGAAGGCCCGGTCGGAGGCGACGTGGTGCATCCAGGCCAGGCCGAAGGTGAACAGGGAGACGGCGAGGCCCTGGCTCTCGGGGATCAGGCAGGTGAGCATGACGACGAAGGGTACGGCGGGCCGGTGCAGGAGGTTGTAGACGGGAACGGCCCTGCGGGGCAGTTGACCGTGCCGGTGCGGGCCCGGGGCACCGACACCGGCCAGGAACGACAGGTCGGGTGCGATGACGCCGAGCACCGCCGCGACGATCACCCATCCGCCGTACTTGGCCGCCTCGAAGACCGTCCACACCAGCAGGAAGACGGCCAGCACCCCCCATGCGACGCGGACCTGCCGCGAGGCCGAACTCCTGGTGGCGCCTTCCGCGGCGTCGTGTGTCACGGAACTTGTTTCCTTTCACGATGGGCACGTTGGGGACGGACGGGTTCGCCGGGACCACGCCGAACGCGGCGCGGTGTTCCCGGAAGGCCACCGGAACGCCCCCTTCCCCGCTCCACGGTGTCAGTGCACCGGGAGCCGGGAACAGGGATGCCGCCACGAACACGGCATGACATGTGCGGGGGCCGGACCGTGAGAACTTCACGGTCCGGCCTCCGCGGCCGCGGCGTCAGCCTGTTACACCGCGACCCGTTCCGTGGCGTAACGCCGCGTGAGCGCGGCGAGTTCGCGCAGGAAGGCGCCCTCGTCCGACCGGACGAAGAAGTGCCCGCCCGGCATGGTCCGCACTTCGCAGCCGCGTCCCGCGTGCCGCTGCCAGGAGTGCACCTCGGGCACGGTGACCAGCCGGTCCCCGCGTCCGGCGAACAGGTGCAGGGGCACCCGCAGCGGCTCGGCGTGCGCGCTTGTGGTGCCGGCGCACAGCCGGAGGTCGTCGCGGGCCACCGGAAGCAGCGCGGAGAGGAACTCGGGGTGGTCGAGCAGGGTCTGCGGGATGCCGCCGAGGGCCGCCAGGCCGGCCACGAGTTCCTCGTCGCTGGCGTCCGGGTCGGCTATCGCGGGGGCCGGCAGGTGCGGGGCCCGGTAGGCGCTCAGGACGAGCGCCTGGGGCAGGCTCGCTCCGCGCCGCTGCCGCCGCCGGGCGAGTGAATACGCGATCAGCGCACCCATGCTGTGGCCGTAGAAGATGTGGGGCCGGGACAGCTCCTCGTCGAGCTGCGCGTCCATGTCGTCGATGAGTGCGTCCAGGTCCGTGAACCTGGGCTCGTTGATCCGTCCTTCGCGGCCGGGCAGTTGTACGGGCATCACCCGTACTCCGGCGTCATGGGCGTCGAGGCCGCGCTGCCATCGCCCGTACGCCGAGGCTCCCCCGCCCGCGTACGGAAAGCAGAACAGCCGTGTCTCCGGGCCCGGTTCGTCGTCCGGGCGCCTCCGGGACAGGTATCGCGTCATCTTGCTCCGCCTCGGGGTCCGTCCAGGGTGAGTTGCCGACCGGGCCCGCCGTCGGCGGTGCCCGGCAGCCGACCGGACGGGCGGGGACCGCGCGTGACGTACCACCGCCCGGCCGGGAGGTTTGCCCGGATCCCTGGTGGGGCGAGCCCGGCCGGCGCGGCCCCCAGAGTGCCGGGAACCGCTAAAAGGCCGCCAAACTCGGCACGCGGGTGTCGAGTTGGGGGTCGGCGGCCAGGATCGCCCGGTGCAGTTGCTGAACGCGCTGGGAAGGCTCAATGCCCAGCTCCTGGACGGTCGACGCGCGTAGCTGTCGAAAAATCTCGAGCGCCTGCCACGAACGTCCGCACCGGTAGAGCGCCAGCATCAGCAGCGCGTGCAGGTTCTCCTGGAGCGGGAAGCGAGCGGTGAGCGCGAGGAGTTCACCGATCACCTCGGCATGCCTGCCGAGCCGCAGGTCGGCGGTGATCCGCCCCTCCAGCGCCGAGCGCCGCGCCTCGTCCAGCCGGAGCAGTTCGGCACGCAGCGCGGGTCCGATGCGCACGTCCGCGAGGACCGGGCCGCGCCACATGCCGAGCGCCTCGCCGAGCAGCTTGGAGGCGACCTCGTCGTCCCCGCCGGCCAGGGCCCGCAGCCCGCGCCCGGTGAGCTGCTGGAAGACGTCGGCCTCCACGACGGGCGTCGGCATGTTCAGTGAGTACCCGGCGTAGCTGCGGCTCAGCACCTCTTTCGGCTCACGCTCGTGGTCAGGCCCCAGGGCCGCGGCGATGGCCCGGCGCAGCTGCTTGACGTACGTCTGCACCACACCTGCCGGTCCGCTGGGGGGACTTGAGTCCCACAGCTCCTCCGTCAGGGTCGTCACATTGACGTCCCAGCCCGCGTTGACCGCCAGCAGCGCCAGCATCTGGCGCGGCTTGGCCGCGCTCGGCACCACGGAGGTGCCGTCGATGCGTACCACGAGCGGCCCGAGAACGCCGATCTCCATGCCACAGCTCCTTCCGCCTAGCGGAACACTGGCACGTTTTCAACGACCGCGACACTTAGCCGATCATGATCCTGGCGGGAATATGACCGTCTCGGGATATGAGATTTTCATACGCCCCCTTGAGGGCGTCACTCGGAGGACGCGTCAGGCGGTGGACGATCAGGGCACGGGGACGCGCGTCGACAGCGGCGGAATCCGGCCCTGAAAGGCCTTTCGCACACCACTGATGAACCTTAAACCAAGCGACACTCCCCGGCTGCCGGTTCGCGGCACCGGGGTCGCTTCCCGGCCACCGCCGGGTGCGACCGTGCCCCGGTGCCGGCCTCATTCCCTCCGCCCGCGACGACGTACGCCGCTGCCGACTCCCCTGGCCGGCGGGCTCCGCCGCACCGGCCGCGGGCGGCGCGTCGACGGGGGCACTTCCCGCCGGGGAGGTGCCGTACCGGTGGTCGCCGCCCTTGGCCCGGCGCTCTGCCCGTGGTACGCGGTGTGGATGCCGTTCCTCATCGCCGCCACCGCGCCGGACGGACCGGTGCGGCGCGCCGTCGCCGCCGCCGGCTGTGTGCTCGCCCTGGCCGTGCTGCCCAGCGGATTCGCCCGAGCGCCGTGCACTTGATCCTCGCCGCGAGCGGCGGCCCGCTCGCCGTCCTGGCGCTGTGGCACATCCGGCAGCCCGGAAGGGCCACCAGTTTCGGCCAGGTCGAGCTGCTGCCGCTCACGCCGGTCCTTGCCGACGCCCGCCCGCCGACCGCACGGTGGAGCAGGTGGGCGGGCGCAGGCATCGGGCCGGCGGCGGCGGTCGAGCCGACCCCCGCGCCCTTCATCGGCCTCCTGCTGCTCACCGGCCGGAGGCGTGCCCCGCCGCGGCCGTGCCGGTGGCGGCGGTGGCCACCCTGCCGGCGGCCCGTGTGGCCCCGGACGCCTCCCCGGCAGGGCGTCGTCGGCCGGTCGGCCGAGCCCGCGAAGCCCGGCGACGCCGCCTGCCCGGTCACCCGGGTGCACCACCTGGTTTGGCTGATTCCCGCCTTCGTCGTGCTCGCCCGTACCGCGCCGCGCTCCCGTGCGCGCGGGCCACTCGCCCTGACGGCAGCCGCCGTGTACGCCCAGCAGCGCCCGGCGCGGCTGTGGCGTTTCGACGAGGACGGTGTCGACGCGTTCGTGGGCGGCAACCTCTGTGTGTGCTCACCCTCGGTCCGGCCCTCGGTCCGACCCTGCCTGTCGCCATGCCGGGGGCGGCCGGGCACCGTGCCCGGTGAACGGCCGAACCGCCCTGCCCCGCCAGGAGAAACAGCAAATCCCGAGGACTCCCAGAAAGGGACACCCATGACCTCACGCACCCGTATGCCGAGACGTATCGCCCGGCTGCTCGCCCCGCTGACCGCGTTGTGCTGCGCCACCGCGCTGTTGGCGGCGGAGCCGGCAGCCGCCCGCCCGCTCCCCCAGGTCCACCGCCCGGCGGGTCCGCGCGGTTTCGACCTCCAGGCCCACCGGGGCGGCCTCGGGCTTGTCGTGGAGAGCACGCTCGACGCGTTCTCCAGCGGTCTCGCCGTGGGGGTGAGCACCCTGGAGCTCGATGTCCAGATCACCGAGGACCATCGTGCGGTCGTCACCCACGACCGGAAGGTCTCCGGTGCCAAGTGCCAGGACACCGGCCCGGTCGTCCCCGGCGACCCGGAGTTCCCGTACGTCGGAAAGTACGTCACTCACCTGACGCTCGCTCAGGTACGTACGCTGGACTGCGGATCGAGGACGCTGCCGCAGTTCCCCGCGCAGCGGCCCAGCCCAGGGGCGCGGATGCCGCTGCTGACCGAGGTGTTCGACCTTGTGAAGCGCCGGGGCGCACACGGGGTGTGGCTCAACATCGAGACGAAGGTCGAGGCGGGCGCGCCCCATGAGACGGCGTCTCGCGAGGAGTTCGTGCGGATCGTGGCCCGGCAGGTGCGCGCGTCGGGCCTGGCCCGGAGGGTGTCGGTCCAGAGCTTCGACTGGGGTGCGCTGATGCGGATGCGGCAAGTGGCCCCCGAACTGCCGATCGTGGCACTCACCAACGGGGCGCAGTTCCTCCAGCCCGGACTGCCGGGCGCCTCGCCGTGGCTCGGCGGGATCGACATCGACGACTTCGACGGCGATGTCGTCGCCGCGGTGGACTCCTTCGGGGCGGACGTGCTGTCCCCCGTGCACGGCGACCCGCAGGGCGGCTCCGTCACCGACCCCGGCTATGTCCCGTACACGACGAAGAGCCTGGTCCGCTCCGCGCACCGGGCCGGCATCAGGGTCGTCCCGTGGACGGTCGACGACCGCGCCACGATGAACAAGCTGATCGACGACGGAGTCGACGGCCTCATCACCGACTATCCCGACCGGCTGCGCGAGGTCATGGCGGAGCGGGGCCTGAAGCTCCCCAAGCGCTATCCCGCCCGCGGCTGAGCTCCCTGTTCCGGCCCGCGGCCGAGGCGTACGACTGGGCCGCGCCGTGGCCGCACCGCCGGGGCGCGGCCACGGCGCCGGGCCGGCGGCCGGACACGTCGCGGGAACCGGCCGGGACCGCCGCCGCGGAGACGCACCGGCCCCGGCCGGTCGCTGGGGCGGAGGCGGAGAACAAGAGCGGAATCACAGGCTCGCGGACGTCAAGTCCGGGAACAAGAAGCTCGGCGCCCAGGCGGAGACCACCGGAGAGAGCTACTCGAAGGGCCAGGGCTTCGACCCGGTGGCCTTCGAGAGCTCCGACGCCGTGCTCAACGGGCTGCGCACAGGCCAGGTGGACGCCGTCGTCATCGACTACCCGGTCGTGCAGGGCTGGCTCAAGGACAAGGCCAACGCCGACGCCTTCGCCCTCGGCGAGAACATCGACACGGGCGAGCAGTACGGCTTCTCGGTGAAGAAGGGCAACGACAAGCTGCGCGCGGCCATCGACAAGGCCATCGAGGACGCCAGGGCGGACGGTACGTACGACAAGCTCTACGAGAAGTGGATCGGCCCGCTCCGCGGGGCCCGCTCGTGACCTCGCGGCTCAGCAGGCGCCAGCGGCGCCGCGTCTCGCAGGGTATTCAGTACGCCGCCTTCGTGGCGGTGCTGATCCTCGTCGGCACGACGGCCGACTGGAACCGGTTGCGCAACCAGTTCGCCCAGCAGGACCTCGCCGAGAGGCTGTTCCCCGACATCATCACCATCGCGCTGCGCAACACGGTGGTGTACACGCTGTCCGGCTTCCTCTTCGGTCTGGTGCTGGGCCTGGTCGTCGCCCTGATGCGGCTGTCCTCGGTCGCCCCCTACCGCTGGGTGGCGACCGTCTACATCGAGCTCTTCCGTGGCCTGCCCGCGCTGCTGATCTTCATCTTCGTCGGCGTTGCCGTGCCACTGGCCTTCCCTGGCACCGAGATCCCCGGCGGCACGTACGGAAAGGTGGCGCTCGCTCTCGGGCTGGTCGCCGCCGCCTACATGGCCGAGACGATCAGGGCCGGAATCCAGGCGGTTCCGAAGGGGCAGATGGAGGCCGCGCGCTCGCTCGGCTTCTCGCACGCCCGCGCCATGATGTCCGTGATCATCCCGCAGGCCTTCCGGATCGTCGTCCCGCCGCTCACCAACGAACTGGTGCTGCTGTTCAAGGACTCCTCCCTGGTGCTGTTCCTCGGCGTCACCCTGGAGGAGCGGGAGTTGACCAAGTTCGGCAGGGACCTGGCGAGCCAGACCGCCAACTCCACTCCGATCCTCGTCGCCGGGCTGTGCTACCTCCTCGTCACCGTGCCCCTGAGCCTCGTGGTGCGCCGCCTCGAAGCCCGTACCGAGAAGGCCAGGTGAACACCGGCATGAGCAAGGACGACGTCACCCGCGAAGACCCGGGGGCGGGGCGCGCCGAGATCGAGGTACGGGGGCTCCACAAGTCCTTCGGGGACAACAAGGTCCTCCGGGGCATCGACCTGGACGTCGCCAGGGGCGAGGTGGTCTGCGTCATCGGACCCTCGGGATCCGGCAAGTCCACGCTGCTGCGCTGCGTCAACCTGCTGGAGGATCCCACCTCGGGCCGAATCTTCGTCGGCGGCACCGAGGTCACGGACCTCGACGTCGGCATCGACGCGGTGCGCCGCCGGATCGGCATGGTCTTCCAGCAGTTCAACCTCTTTCCGCATCTCACCGTGACCGAGAACCTCACCCTGCCGCAGCGCCGGGTGCTGCGGCGGGACCGGGCACGGGCGGCACGCGTCGCACGGGAGAACCTGGAGCGCGTGGGGCTGTCCGGGAAGGCGGACGCCTACCCGGCGCAGCTCTCCGGCGGCCAGCAGCAGCGGGTGGCCATCGCCCGTGCCCTGGCCATGGACCCGGAGGTGATGCTCTTCGACGAGCCCACCTCCGCCCTGGACCCGGAGCTGGTGGGCGATGTTCTCGCGGTGATGCGGATGCTGGCCGCGGAGGGCATGACGATGATGGTCGTCACCCACGAGATGAGCTTCGCCCGGGAGGTCGCCGACCGGGTGGTGTTCATGGACGAGGGTCTGATCGTCGAGGAGGGTCCGGCGGCCCGCGTCGTGGGCGATCCGCGGCACGAGCGGACGAGGAACTTCCTGACGCGCATCCTCGACCCGGCGGCCGCCGCGCAGCCGGGGCCGAAGACCGGCGAGGAGGGATAGACCGGCCGCGCGGCCGGACAGCCGGACCGGCGGCACGCTGAACACGGTCCGTCCGGATCCCGTACCCCAGGGAAAGACAGGCCGCTCGTCCGTCCCCGGAGTTCCGATGTTCCGCACCCTCCGCGCTTCCGCCACGACCGCGCCCCTGCCGGTCTGGGCCCTGGCCGCCGCCCTGCTGCTGACCGGGTGCGGCGGCTCCCCGGACGGCGAAGGTGAGCCGGAAGGCCGGAGACCGGCCGATCCGCGGTCGGCCATGGAGGAGGCCAGGGCCGAGCTCGGGGGGACGATCGAGGAGACCGGGCCCATGGGCACCGCGCCGTCGCCCACGGGGTGAGCCGCGCCTCTCCGTCGCGGCCGGCCACCGCTCGCCCTGCCTGTCCCTGCCCGTCCTCCCCGCTCCCGCCGAGCTCCCTCCCCTCGGCTCCGCCCCGCTCCGCGCGAGCCCGTGCCGCATGTGCCGCATGTGCCGGATGTGCACATCCCGCCGGGCGGGGAACCCGCTGAACTGGGCTGATCAATGCCCCAACAGGTATGTCTGCTACGGTCGTTTATACCCCTAGGGGTACGGGTCGACCGAGGGAAAGCCGAGGGAAGGAAGTGGTCCGCCGTGTTCTTCGTGGACACCATCGAGGTGGCGGGGCTGGGCAACCGCAGCTATCTCGCCGGCGGTCCGGACAGCGCCGTGGCGGTCGACCCTCCGAGGGACATCGACCGCGTGATCACCGTGGCCGCACAGCGGGGTGTGCGCCTCTCACACGTGGTCGAGACACATGTGCACAACGACTATGTGACGGGCGGGCTGGAACTCGCCCAGGTGACCGGAGCGGCGTACCTGGTCCCCGCGCAGGCCCAGGTGTCGTACAACCGGGTCCCGGTGGCCGACGGCGACCGTGTGGAGATCGACACCGGTCTCGTGCTGCGCGCACTGGCCACGCCCGGCCACACCCCGCACCACATGTCGTACGTACTCGAGGAGGACGGCCGACCGGTGGCCGCCTTCACCGGCGGTTCGCTGCTCATCGGCACCGTCGGGCGCCCGGATCTGGTCGAGCCCCGGCTGACGGGCGAACTGGCCCGCGCCCAGCACGCGTCCGCGCACCGGCTCGCCGCCGAACTCCCCGACGAGACCGCGGTCCTGCCCACACACGGCTTCGGCAGCTTCTGCTCCTCCTCACAGAGCGAGGGCGACGCGTCCACCATCGGCAAGGAGCGCACCGGCAACGAGGCGCTGGTCAAGGATGCCGACACCTTCGTCGCCGACCTGCTGGCAGGCCTCGACGACATTCCCGCGTACTACGCGCACATGGGCCCGGTGAACGCCGCCGGCCCGCCCCCCGTCGACCTGACCC
>NZ_JAAAXQ010000312.1 GCF_009916105.1 Streptomyces sp. GC420
GTCCGGCGGCAAGACCGTCCCCGACACCGTCCGCACCCACCCCCGCGTCTTCGTCACCCTCACCCCGCCGTCCTTCGGCTCCGTCCACAACCGCCTCACCACCCCTGGCGGCGGCATCCGTCCCTGCCGCTGCCGCAAGCTCCACGAACTTAACGACGCCCTGATCGGCACGCCGCTGAATCCGGCGACGTACGACTACACGGGCGCGGTCCTGTTCAACGCCCACGCCGGAGCCTTGTGGGCCCGCTTCACCACCTACCTGCGCCGCGAGCTTGCCGCCCGGCTCGGCATGACCCAGATAGCCGCCCACGCGGTCCTGCGGGTCTCCTTCGCCAAGGTCGCCGAGTACCAGCAGCGCGGCCTGGTCCACTTCCACGCCGTCATCCGACTCGACGGCCCTGACGGCACCAGCCAGCCCCCGCCGCCGTACGCCACCGTCGCCGTGCTCACCGACGCCGTCCGCGCCTCCGCCGCGCGGGTCCGCGTCACGGTCGAGTCAGATGCGGTCGGGGAACGCGAACTCGCCTGGGGCGAACAGCTCGATGTCCGCGAGATCACGGCCTTCGGCGCTGACACGGAATTCACCGACCAGGCGGTGGCCGCCTACGTGGCGAAGTACGCCACCAAGTCCGCCGATGCCTCCGGTTCCCTCGACCGTTCCCTGTTCTGCCGTCCCTGCCAGGGACGCGGGGCCACTCTCCTGCCCCACGGCACCCCGCTCCCCTGCACCGCCTGCGACGGCACCGGGCAGGCCCGCCCGGTGCCGCGCCTCGCGGTGGCACGCCACGTGCGGCAGATGATCCGCACCTGCTGGGAGCTGGGTAGGCTGCCGGAGTTCGCCGACCTCAAGCTCTGGAAGTGGGCGCACATGCTCGGCTTCCGGGGCCACTTCTCCACCAAGTCCCGCAGCTACTCCACCACCCTCGGCGCGCTGCGCGCCGCCCGCCGTGCCTGGCGCACTGAACAGGCCTGCGCCCACGCCGGCCTGCCCGAGTCCGACCCGACGACCACGCTCGTCGTCGGTCGCTGGGACTACCTCGGCTCGGGCTACAGCCCCGGCGCGGCCCTCCTCGCGGCCGACGTCTGGCACCGCAAGGAACTGGAACGGCAGTTCGCGGCCGAAGAGGGCTGCTGATGGCCTCACCCTCGATCGCCGTCCTCCACACGGAGGCGACACCGCCACCGGATCTGCTCACCGTGCCGCAGGTGATGGCCCGCCTCCAGCTCGGCCGCTCCGCCATCTACGACCTGCTCCGCTCCGGCCAACTCGCCTCGATCACCCTCGGCCGCGCCCGCCGCATACCCACCCACGCCCTCACCGACTTCATCCGCACCCGACTCGAACAGGAAGCCGTCTGATGAGCACCCCGCGCCCCGTCTCATCTCGCCGCAGCCGCTCCCGCGCCAATGGGGACGGGACTGTCTACCAGCGCAAGGACGGCCGCTGGGAAGCCGCCGGATACGTCCTCGCCCCCGGCACACCCGTCGCCGCGTCCGCGTCTACGGCACCACCCGCAAGGAAGCGCTGACCAAGCTGACCGAGAAGATCGCCGCCAGCAACCTTGGCCTGCCCGTGGCGGCGGCCGACAGCACCGTCAGCGCGTACCTGACGTACTGGCTCAACGGCGTCGCCGTCCACCAGGTACGGGAGAACACCCACACCCGCTACGCCTCCTGCATCCGCCTCCACCTCATCCCCGGCCTCGGGGCCAAGAAGCTCGCCCGGCTCACCGCCCGCGACGTTCGCACCTTCCTCGACGGACTCCGCACCACCTGCCAGTGCTGCACCCAGGGAAGGGACACGGTCCGGCGGCAGTGCTGCGCCATCGACCAGTGCTGCGACAAGCGACTCTCCCCACTGACCGTGACCTACGTCCACTCGGTCCTCAAGTCCGCCCTGGAACATGACGTCCGCGAAGACGACCTGCCCCGCAACGTCGCCCGCAACATCAAGACCCGCGCACCTCGCCCTCGGCGCTTCAAGCCCTTCACCGCGAGTGAGGCCCGGCAGTTCCTGCACACAGCCAGCGGTGACCGGCTCCACGCGCTGTACGAACTCGCCCTGCGCACCGGGCTCCGCAAGGGCGAACTCCTCGGGCTGCACTGGGAAGACCTCGACCTCGACCTCGACGGCGGCACCGCCAGCGTCCACCGCTCCCTCCAGCGCACCCGCACCGGCGGCCTGACCGTCCTGCACACCAAGACCTGTGCCTCCGAACGCCGCATCGCCCTCCCCGCCGAATGCATCAACTCGCTCAAGACCCATCAGGAACGGCAGCTGGAAGAGCGAAGGGCCGCCGGAACGGGGTGGGCAGAGACCGGCCTCGTGTTCACCACCCCCACGGGCAACCCCCTCGACCCGACCAACCTCACGCGCCGCTTCCGTCGGCTCCTTCGTAGAGCAGGACTTCGGACCATCCGTTTCCACGACCTCAGGCACTCGACGGCAACCCTGCTCCTGGAACAGGGCGTCGACCTCGTCGTGATCAAGGAACTGCTCGGCCACGCCCACATCGGCGTCACCGCCGGCGTCTACGCCCACGTGCGACTCCGACTCCAGCGTGACGCCATCGATGCCCTGGGCCACGCCCTCGGCGGCCAGGACGACGACCCCGACGCCCCACCTGCCGCAGCCGTCGTCCGCTGACGTTGCCGTCAGCGTTGCCGTCAAAAGCCCCAGAGGCCCCGCCGGAAATCACTCCGGCGGGGCCTCCGCTTATCACTCTGCATTCGCTTCGAGAACAGTCCGAGCTATTCCGGCAGGATTTGCCGAATCACCGGATTAACAGCCAATCCAGGGATCTCTGAAGTTAGACGCGAATACGCCTCTCGAAGGAAGTTGGAGAAAGCACTCGCGAGCTCTTCATGCTCGACAGTAACCCGCCAGGGCCGTTTCGATGAGGTCAAGGTAATTAGATCGCCATCGCGACGCAGATGGATAACCTCTTCGCTCTCTGTGAAACCGAACGCCGCATCTTCTCCTGATGAGATACGCCTCTCCGCATGGGAAAGCGAAAGGGCAAGATCCACGAGCGTCACAAATCTTCGCTTTGAGATGACCTCCACGTTATCTACGAGCATCTCGACATTGACGCCGAAGTACTTGTAGCGAAGGTCAATCTCTGCAAGACCGGCAGGATCGCCCCGCTTGGCCCCCTCCCAGGTCCTCCGCCAGGGTGAACCCGGCTCTGGGAGAGAGAAGGAAAGATGAATCATGGTTTCTCCTTGCAGGAACTCTCTCACCTAGAACGGGAAGGCGGTCACGACTTTTCCGTCATTCACGATCACGCGGATGCTAGTCAAGTCTCCGCCCCCGTTTGCCGGACCAGCCCTGCCGATGGTGTCACCGAAGTCCCATTCGTGAATCTGGCCGGGCCGCGGTGCGCCAGTAACAGGGTCTGGCGTGTTCGGCTTGGGAGTGCCGCGATTGATGGTGTCAGCAATCCTCTGACGGACCTTCTTCTCCTTGCCGATGAAGATACCCGCCTCGTCGTCGACCAGCGCACCACCGGGCCGGTGACGGTCCAGAATATGCTGCCAGTCCCCGTTCTCCAGCGCCGCGGTTCCGCAGATTCCACTCGAATTGTGAACGAGGACCGGAGTCTGTCCCGCCAGCACATAGTACGTGTGGGGGCCGGTGACACTCAGGTTGTGTACTCGAGCTGTCTGAGTCCAGTTTTGGATCGCCGTGATCTGGACCAAAGTGCCGGCCGAGGTACGGAGCCACTGCCCGGGCTTCAGGTCTCCGGCCTTGGTCCAGAGGCGCAGGTCGCTCACCCAGAATGGGTGGTTGTCCGTAGCGGTGACTGTCTGCTGCTTGGCCCATTGGTCTGAGACTGTGATTCTTACAAGATTTTTGAAGCCCTCGCTTAGGAGTTTCGCTGTCACCTTCTGCGGTGATGTTTTGCCGGTCTGCGGATCGGTTGTCAAAACTTCATCGCCGACTCGCAGATTTTCAATCTTCGTGGTCGTTCCATCCGCGAGGAGGACCTTAGTTCCTGGGGGGAAACTCATTCGCCTCGCCGGGCAGGACAGTGCTTCGGCTGCCGCGTTGTCACCCTTTTTGATGAGTTTTGCGGCTTTGGCGAGCCTACCTACTGGGATGAAACCCGCCGCTGTCCATACGCAGGCGCTGACGCTTCCCTGGGCGCAGCGGATGGCGTCGCGTACGCCGATCAATTCAAGGAAGTCCTGGGTCGGGCTAATCCATCCCAGATCGTGCAGAGCCCCGCAGAGGTCACCGGATGGGTTGCTGTGACATTTGTCGTCAGCCCACATCACGAGGAGTTGGGTATACGTCTTGTTCTTCCAAGGATCCCACCCAAGGTTGCGGAGTGTTTCCTCGGAAGGAACCTCTACGCCAGGGATAATTTCTGGTCGGCCTTCCCCACCGCTGCCTCCGCCTCCGCCTCCGCCGCCACTGTTCGATCCGCTGTGGTCGATGCTGTACAGCACGTTTCCGTCGTTGTCGTAGCAGTTGCTGTGTGTGCAGCCGGGTCCGTTGTCCGATGTCCATACAGTGTCCGGGTTGTCAGCGCTACAGCCATCGCAGAACAGACCAGTCTCGTCGGAGTAGCTGACGGGGCTGTTGTTGGAGTAGCTGTAGCCGTTCATAGACAGGCTGTTGTTGGCGTCGAGGACGGGATCGACGCTGATGAGACAACGCGCTCGCCGAGTTGTTCTTCGCCACCATCAAGCGTGAGTTGCTCGGCACCTCCGCCTGGCCCAACCGGGCCGCTGCCCACACCGCCATCTTCGATTTCATCGAGGGCTGGTACAACTTGCATCGGTTGCACAGCAGCCTCGGCTACCGCAGTCCCGCCGAATACGAGACCGCACTCGCAGCCTGACCACCACACCAATGGTGTCCGTCAAAGTGGAACAGGCTCAGTATGAGGAGTTCTCCGTCGGCGTCGTAGAGGTAGCGGGTGTCGGTGGCGGGTTTCGTTCCCGCGGCGGGTTCTGTGGTCCGGGCGGGTTTTCCTTCGCTGTTCCAGGTCAGTGTCTGGGCCGCCTGGGCGCCGGGTCGGCTGGTGGTGTTGCCGGTCAAGTCGTAGCTGTACGTCTTGGCGGTGGGTGTGGAACTGAAGCTTCCCCTTGATCGTGGACACCTGGAGACTGGGATCTGAGGTTCCAGAGGAAGTAGCACCAGGTGGGAAGCAAGTACACGAAGCGGTACACCGAGGAGTTCAAGCGGGACGCGATCGCGCTCGTCGACTCCTCGGGCAAGACGGTCACCGCCGTGGCCCGGGAACTCGGCATCAGCTCCGAGTCCCTGCGCGGCTGGTACCGCAAGGCCAAGGCGGACCGGGGCGAGGGCGAGTCCGGCGAGTTGACCGGTGCCGAGCGCGAGGAGCTCAAGCGGCTGCGCAAGGAGAACCGTGAACAGCAGCAGACGATCGAGATCCTGAAAAGAGCGACCGCCTTCTTCGTGAAGGAGAACGACCGGTGAGCGAGTTGTACCGGTTCATTCACGCGGAGAAGGCGAACTATCCGATCGTTGTGCTGTGCCGGGTTCTGCACGTGGCCCGCTCCTCCTACTACGCCTGGCGCGAGAGTGAGGCCGCCCGCCGCGCCCGCCAGGCCGCCGACGACTCGCTCGCGCACGAGATAACCGTGCTGCACCTCGCCTCCCGGAAGACCTACGGTGTTCCGCGCATCCATGCCGAACTGCGGCGTCTGGGACGACAGGTGAACCGAAAGCGCGTCGCCCGCGTGATGCGCGAGCGCGACATCCGGGGCGTCACCCGGCGGAAGCACCGCTCGCTGACCCGGCCGGAGCAAGAAGGCGAAGCCGGCCCCGGACCTGATCGGCCGCGATTTTCACGCCGAGCGTCCCGGGAGCAAGCTGGTCGGCGACATCACCTACCTGCCGACGGCCGAGGGCTGGCTCTACCTCGCCTGCTGGCTGGACCTGGCCACCCGCGAGGTCGTCGGCTATGCCATGGCCGATCACCACCGCGCCGAACTCGTCGTGGATGCCCTGGACATGGCCCACGGCCGGGGGAACCTGGAGCCGGGCTGCGTGATCCACAGCGATCGGGGCAGCGAGTACACCTCGACTCAATTCCGGTACCTCGTCGTACGGGAGTTGGGGCTGCGCCAGAGCTGCGGACGCACCGGATCATGTTTCGACAACGCCGCCGCGGAGAGTTTCTGGGCCCTGCTCAAGGAGGAGATCGGCACCCGGATCTGGCCCGACCGGGCCACCGCCCGCACCGAGGTCTTCGCCTTCATCGAGACCTTCTACAACCGCCGCCGCCTGCGCAAACACAAGATCTTCGGTTACCTCACCCCAGCCGAGAGCAGGCAGCGGCATCAACACGCCCTCGCGGCATAACCATCGAGTGTCCAAGATCACGGGGAAACTTCAACCTGGGCCGACCCCGCCAGCACGCCCAGCGCTGCGAACGCCCGGATCGTCCGGCCCCGGTTTCAGGGATGATCCACCACTGCGCCGAAGGCAGCCCAGCGTCCCGGGTGCCGGGCTGCAGCATCCTCCATGCGCTGCCAGGCCGTGTCGGCGCTGTGCGCGGGCCCTCGGGCGGGCCGCTGAGCAGGGCGATGTCACAACTCCTTGAGTGCCGCGCACTGTTGGGGGTCGTGGGACCGCACGAAGCGTGCGGTCGTGAAGATGGGAAGGGGACCTGCAGTGGATCCGGTGTTGGTCGGGGCGGTAGCGACCGCCTTCGTCAGCGTGGTGAGCGGCGTGGTGAAAATCGCCCACCGATGGCTGGGCAAACAGGTGGAGTTGGCGCGGATCGCCGATGAAGGGCTGACCGAACGGGTCCGCTGCGCTGCACCCTGGGGCGCTGTACAGGAGTCCTCGAGGGGTCGGCTTGTGTGGATTGCGTTTTCACCTCTCCAGGGCGGGGGTGCCTGCGATGGAGGATGCCGGCAGCGGTGAACTGAGTGTGGCCGAACCGCTGGAGACTGCCTCGGTTGCGCTTCCGGGCCGTGAGCTGGCCGAGGAACTGCACCATGCTGAGTACCCGGCTCTTGTTCGATTCCTGCTGCTGCACGGCGCGTCGTGGGCGGAAGCGCAGGACGCCGCTCAGGACGCCTTCACCCAGATGTGCACACCTGGCTTGTCCATCGCCTATCCGAAGGCGTGGCTGCGCACGGTGGCGTTTCGGGCATGGGTGCGCCAGCAGGTCAAGCCCGAGGATGCCTGCGCGGAGCTGCCCGAGCCGCGTGGCGTGATGCGCTGGCAGACGCCCGCGCATGCGGCGGAGGTCGGTGAGGAGGAACGGCGCGTCATCACGCTGCTGCTGCAGCTTCCGGCCAAACAACGGGCGGCCATGGCGTGGCACTTGGACGGTTTCACCACTCAGGAGAGCGCCCGTGCGATGAGTACCACACAGGCGGCGGTCCGCCAGAACCTCACCAGGGCCCGGGCTGCTTTGAAGGCGGGGCTCGGTCTGGAGGCCGACCATGCCGGTGAAGAGTCGAGGGGGAACGATGAATGACAACCAGTCCGTGCACGTGGCGGACGGGAATCCGGACGGGCTCGACGTGCTGCTGGCGTGCGTCCATGCGCAGCTCGGTATCGCCGTACATGACCGGCTCATGGCACAGGGCGGCGTACCGGAGCTTCGCGACCCCGACCTGGCCCTGGACCGGCTGCTGGCCTCGGCCCACCGCACGGCTGGGAAAGCGGTCACCGCGCGTCTGGCCCGTGAGAGTCGCCAGGGCCGTGACCACAGGGTCGAACCGCTCGAGGCGGACCACATGTTGGCCGGCCGTCCGGCGACAGTGCGGCTGAAGTACCGCCGTGATGCTCTGCGCATCGCTCGCGCGTACTGGCCACGGGATCTGGTGGGGGCGGTGCAGGCCACGCTGCGTCTGCTCGGCGAGCTGAGCGAGGTGCTGGACGCGGCACAGGACCGCACCGGTTACGCACGCGAGGTGGTGGAACAGCTGGACGCACGGCTCGCGGAAGTTCTGCGGTTGCCTCAACCGCGGCGCCGTCCAGCGGCGTTGACTGGTACCGACTACCTCGCCACGGTCGAGATCTTCCTCGCTCGCCAGGCCGAGCAGCTCTTCTACGACGTGGAACGCGCCCGTCAACTGCTCGACGAAGAACTCACTCCTCTGCTCCCCACGATCGACGATGCCGCCGGGTATCTTTCCGGAGCCGAGGCAGTGGCCCAGGACCTCGCGGACGACCTGGAACAAGTAAAGAATCTGGCCGTTGCCCTGTCGCGTGCAGTCGCCGAGGTGGAGAAGATCAGCAGTGACTTTGTCGGTGCCGACCTGCGCCATGCCAACATGGACGGTGTCCTGCTGGAAGGCATTCGCTGGGACGCCGCCACCATCTGGCCGGAAGGGTGGGAGGCCCTGATCCGGCGGGCGTCACTGCCGGTCGGCGGAGAACACGGCATCCTCATCATCGCGGCAGAACCACACGACAGCGTGCTCCCCGCTGATGCCTAAGAGGTCAGTGGGACCTCTTTTACTGATCGTTTCAGAATGACTCCGGCCGATAGCAGCAATCCTGTTGGCACTTGTACAGCTGAGTTGGCACCTTGGCCCATGGCCTTGTGCGTGCGGCTTGGTCCGGACCGGTCGGAACGTAGGAGTGGATGGATGGGCGTGGATGCGGAGCGGGAGTGCTGGGAGCTGCGGTCGGGAGCCGGTGTGGGTCCGTTGCAGTTCGGGATGTCTCCAGCCGAGGTCGCCCAGGCGCTTGCGGTCCCTGGACCGCAGGAACGGGCTGGCGGTCCGTATGCGCAGGAGGACTTCCCGAATGGGGTGAAAGCGTTCTACGACGCGGGCAAGCTCGCCTGTGTTGCGCTGGATGCGGTCACCGGTCCGCAGGTCTTCCTGTCTGGCTTCCCGCTGGCGGGAAGCGATCCGGAGCAGGGCCAGCAGTTCCTGCTGGACCACGCTGCGGAGCATGGGAACTGTCTGCTCTACACGCCTGATGACTCGCTTTCCCTGACTGATCTCGGGGTTCTTCTGCGCTCGCAGCAGGTCGGGGCAGCGCGCCTGACCCGTCCGCTCTTCGTGAAGGAGGAGTGGTTGGAGTCGGAGTACTTCCGAGACCACCTTCCGCTGGAGGGCACCTCAGGCTGAGCGCTCGATCTGGCGAACTGACGCCAGACTCTGCGTGCAAGTCGCGATGAGATGCCGCGGGTCTTGTACTCGACGATCTCGGTCGGCAAGGTGTCCGGGTGCGTGCTGATCTTGTTCCGGACGACCTGTGGGATCGGGTGGCCCCGTTGCTGCCACCCTCTCCCGAACGACGCCACCGGCATCCCGGGCGGTTGCGTGTTCCTGACCGAACAGCACTCGCCGGCGTCCTGTTCGTGCTGCGCACCGGTGTCGCCTGGCGGGACGTCCCGGCGGAGACTGTGGGCTGTTCCGGCGTGACGGCCTGGCGCCGACTGCGGGACTGGACCGAGGCCGGCGTCTGGCCACGCCTGCACGTCTGCCTCGCCGTCCTTCGGCACGGTGGGCGCTCTCTCCTCGTTGCGGGTGCGCGGGAAGGTTCTCACCCGCGCGCGGTGCCCGGGGGCGGAACGGCATCAGGTCCACCGGCGAGTGTGATCACTCGGTCTGGCGTCTGGGTAGACGGAGGGGGCGGCCGGTCGGCCGCCCCGGGGAGGGCTACTTGACTGGGTCGGAGAAGTCGTTCAGGAACGCCTCCAGGTCCATGTCCTCGGCCAGCTTCTCGGCGGGGGCGGGCGGCTGTGCGGAGGCGAGGCGGGAGGTCCGGAAGTTCTGGGCGCCCATCGGGGCGCGCGGTTCCTCGACGGCGGGGGCGTCGGGGTCGATGAAATCGTGGCAGTCGCCGAATAGGGCATCGGTGGGGTCCAGGTCGAACTTCACCAGCGGGGGGGGTGCCTCTATGTCTTTCGTCAAGCGGTGCGAGGGCTCCTCGGC
>NZ_JAAAXQ010000313.1 GCF_009916105.1 Streptomyces sp. GC420
CACTGAGCCCCACGCCCGCAACCCCTCCGACACCCTGCCACCGTCCGAACTCGCCGACCTGATCTCCTCCATGTCCGTCATCGGCCTCCTGGAGCCGGTCCTGGCCGAGGAGATCGTCGTCGACGGCAAGGCGCCGACGATCCGCCTGGTCACCGGGGAGCGCCGCCTGCGCGCGATGCGCTGGGGCGCCGTCAACCGGCCGGAGAACCCGCACTTCCAGGCGCTGCCGGCCGTGGTCTGCCCCGGACCGTTGTCCGAGGAGGAGCGTCACATGTGGCGCTTCGTCGAGAACTTCGCCCGCGAGCCCCTCCGGCCCGGGGAGCAGGCCGCCGCGTTGCTGTACCAGCGGTGCGCCATCCTCGTCGGCAAGCTCCTCAAGGCCGGCAAGCCCGTGCCGCAAGAGGTCTACGCGATCCCCGACCCGGCCGAACGCTTCCTTGCCCTGGAGAAGATCCGCGGCACCGACAGTTCCTGCGCCGCCCCCTGGAGCGAGGTGCTGGACCGCCTGGGGCTGCAGCTCAACGAGCGCAAGGCCAGTGAACTCGTACGGGCCTTCCGCGCGCTGCCGCGTGACCTCACCGAGGAGATGGACGAAGCCGCGATCCGCCTGAACACGAGGATCAGATTCGCCGAGCTCCGCAACGGCCGGGCACAGGCTGCCGAGGGCATCTGGGCAGCCTTGAAGTCCTCCAAGCGGCTCCACCTGCTCCCGACCGCCGTGAACGTCGGCCTGGAGGAGCCCGAGCTCGGACCAGAAGAGATCATCACCGAAGCCGAGGAACGGCAGGACGCGGCGAACGCCGACCGCCGGGCGAAGCTCACCCGGGTCCCCACCCGCGCTGAGGACCAGGAGGAGACCGACGAAGGCGATGACGCTGCTGTTCCGGCGGCCCTCGGCGCGGATGAAGGGGCAGAGATCGCTGAGCTGGGCCATCCGATGCAGCCGACGGCGCCAGCGGAAGCCGCCGCAGAAGCGATGCCGGCCGACACCGCCCCGAGTCGTCCGGCGGTGGAGTCGAACACGATCCGTACCGCCCTGGACGGCATCCGCGGGCTGCTGGCCGAGGTCCGGGCCGGTAAGGAGATCGCGCGGTACGACCGCGGCTCCCTGCGCCTTGCCCTGCGCGAGCTCCACGACCACCTCGAAGGCGCCACCGCCGACGGCGCGACGGACCACGATGCAACCACCGAAGGAAGCGAAGCAGCATGACCAGTGTCTCCCTGCCCATCCCGACCGTCGGCGTGCCCCTTCCGGGCCGAGGCTGCGACTGCAACAGCTGCGCCTTCTACGCCGGGCCCGACGGCCGGGGCGGCCCGGCGACCGTCGAGCCCCTGTGCACCGGCCAGAACTCCGACTGCCGGTTCTGCGGGTGCTCGGCGGCCGAGGCGGACGCTCCGGCGAACGCGTGCGTGACCCGCAAGTGCCCGATCCGGTGCGGGAGCCGGACCGACATAGCCGGGTGGATGGCGGACGTCGGCGGCACCCTGACCTTCGACGACATCACCGTCGACAGCACGCTGCCCGACGGCCTGCCTGCCTTCATCCCCATGACCGACGGCTCCGCGGTCACCAAGCTCGACGCCAGCCTGAACTGGCCTGCCTACGGAGTCGGTCTGCGGCGCGTGTTCTCGCCCGACACCCACACGCTCTACAAGCGGTTCACCGAGCAGACCGCCCGCCAGGCCCTCGCCCTCGGGGACCACCAGAAGGCCGTGCTGGTCGGCTACGGCGAGGACCCGCTCGTCGAGGCCTTCTGGACCCGCCGCGGCCGCGACAGGCTCGTCGAGCGGATCGCGGAGCAGGAGTGGGACCTGGTCCTCTCGTGCAACTACAGCATCTACGGGGACTGGCCGCGCACCGAGCACCTGCTCAACATGCGCCGATCGCTGCTTCTCGCGCAGGAGTTCGCCGAGGCCGGCGTGAACGTCGTGCCGAACGTGTACTGGTTCCGGCTCGAGGACCTCCAGCGCTACCTCTCCTGGATCGAGGACACCCAGCCGGCCGGCATCGCCATCAACGTGCAGACCGTCCGCGACAACGCCGACTGGGACAGCTGGGAGCGGCCCGGCCTGCACTTCCTGGCCGAGAACCTCCCCGACGACATGCCGGTCATCCTCACCGGCCTGTCCCGGGCCAACCGCATCGCCGAGATGGCCCAGATCTTCGGCCCCAGGCTGACCCTGATCTCCCAGAACCCCCACCAATACGCCCTGCACGGCGCGGTCATGACCGCCAACGGGCGCGAAGACGTCCACGCCCGGACCGAGGACGCCTTCGCCGCGACCGTCCAGTACATGGCCTCGCTCCTGCCCAGCCGCTGAAACTTCTCCGCCCGCACTGTCACACCGGCGGCTCCTCCCACACCTGTAGCAGGTGAAAGCACCTTCGGGAGGAGCCTCCGTGACGACTGAACCCAACCCCACCGATGCCGAGACGGCGGAGCCGTCACCGGCCGCTCCGGCCTGGCGACTGTGGATCCTGCTCGTCTGGCACCCCGGACTCGGCCTCCCCGTCGACCCCGTCGCCGTGCTCGGCCTCGAGGAGGGCCGGCAGCCGGCCGAGCGGGTCGTGCGCTGGGTCCCCCTTGTCTACGAGCAGGCCGATCCCTGGCGCGAGCGCCTGGGCGAGACCACCACCAACAAGGACATCGAGCGCTGGATCGCGCAGTCCGGGGGCGCGTGCTCGCTCGAGCCCGCCGACGTTCCGGAGGGTGCGCTCGACCTCACGCACGCCGCCGACCTCGTTCTGGACGGACTGCTCGCCGAGGTCATCCCTGCGCTCCCGCCGAGGGGTGACGGCTGATGGGCACCGGCAGCAAGTCCTCGCACGCCTCCTACGCTGTCGGGCCGACCACGGCGTCCGAAGCGGACGACGTGGTGGCCGAGGCGCCCGCGGAGCCGATGTCCGACGAGGAGGTCCAGGCCAAGGCCGACCTCCTGGTGGCGATGAACCTCATGGAGGAGATCGCCGACCCGCCGTTCGCCGTCGACCCCGAAGACGAGGTCCCGACGGATCCCGTCGAGCGGTACGACCTCTTCGTCGGCCAGGTCGAGCAGGCTCAGGAGGCCATCGAGAAGCTGAAGGAGGCGGGCGCCTCCGACGAGGAGATCGAGGCCCACACCAAGGCACTGAAGGCGCAGACGCTGGCCTATCTGAACTCGCTCGACGAGGACGACCTGCGCGAGATCGCCGAGGCCAAGGGCTTCGAGCACCCCGCGCTGGTGGGCCTGTCCGGCAAGGGCCAGCACCCCCTGGTCCACTGGCTCGACCCGGCGTACCCGGGCGACATTCCGTCCAAGGCCAAGATCCAGGCCGCCGCGCTCAGCCGGTACAACGAGCTGCTCGCCGGCAAGACGGTCGGCGGAATGACGCTCGCCGACCTGCACGAGATCGAGGGCACCGAGCCGCCCGTCAGCGGCGGCGTATGGAAGGCCACGCCGGACGAGGTCGCCTCCTCCGCCCAGGCAGTGACCGCGTCGATCGACGCCTGGAATGAGGCGAAGAAGACCTACGGGCCTCAAGCTCAGGAACAGAGGGCCGAGGCCCTGCACACGATGCTCGCGGCCGAGCAGAAGCTGGCGTCGGCCGACTGTCCCGAGCTCGGCGAGGACCTGACCAAGGCCAAGGCCGAGGCCAAGTCTGCGGTCGACGAGGCTCTCAACCACACGTACGTGCACGCGAAGGACGTCCAGCCTCTGGTACAGCAGGCTCTCGCTTCGGGGCAGCTGAGCGAGACCGAGGCGATGCACCTCGGTGGTCACCAGCTCGTGGCACTGATGCGGCCGAGCACACCCGAGAGCGAAGTGCAGTCGCTGAAGGCCCTTGCGGCCAAGCGGCAGGAGCAGCTGGCGAACCTCGACGCCGGCTACGCCGCCCACGTCGCGATGGCTCCCGGTGGCGACCAGCCGCTGAACCTGCCGCCGGCGGGCGACCCTGGCGCGCCGCAGGCGATCGCCGCGTGGGCGAAGAACGCCGGCGACGTCCGGGACATGCAGACGGACGTGAACGCCTGGTACCCCTACACCCAGCAAGGCGGTGCCAGCGATACCCCGTACGCAGAGCACCCGGCTCTCGGACCTGGGAAGTACCTTCACCCCGGCGATCTGACCAGCGACTTCAAGTCGTGGGCCGCGAAGCAGAAGCTCTCCGACCTGCGCACCGTCGCGGGCGAGCTGGGCATGGACAACAACGCCAAGGCTACTCGTGCCCAGGTCCAGAACTACATAGCCGCGAGCTTCAACAAGAAGTACGACCAGCAGGCCATCAAGGACAAGGTCAACGCGGACGTCGCGAAGAAGGAGGCGGCCAAGGCCGCCAAGGCGGCAGCCGCCGCGGCCCCTTCGACGAAGCCCGATGACGGGTTGGCGTCGGACGAGGCGGTCCAGGCTCTGGCGAGCAAACTGCCGGCGAAGGGCACCGGCTCGGCGGCGAAGCCGGCCGCGCCTGCGGCGAAGCCGGTGAAGGCACCGAAGCCGGGCTCGTTCAACGCCAACGTCCAGGCCATGATGGCTGCCGTCCAGCACGCCAAGGCGACCAACCAGGACCTGCCGGCCCGCGTCGATGCCAAGGAGGTCGCCAGCTGGACCTTCGGCGCCGGCACGACGGCGTCCCACCTCGGAGGGATACACGCCAAGACCATCCATGCCGCCCCGGACGGATCGCCGTGGATGTTCAAGGCCGATCACAACCATGGCGGCGCACTGGGCCACACCGAGGCCGCCGCATCCCAGATCCTGGCCTTGAGCGGCGTCCCGTCGGTGCCGGTCTACCACCACAAGACCAAGGACGGCACAGCCGGCTCTGTCCAGCCGCTGCTGCAGGGCGCCAAGCCGTTCACCTCCAGCCCGAGCCAGTGGACACAGACCCAGGTGGACACCATCGTGCGGTCGCACGTGGGTTCGTGGCTCATCAGCGATCACGACGGCTACCAGGACAACTGGCTACAGACGCCATCTGGAGGACTGGTGCAAATTGATCACGGCCAGTCGTACAAGTTCTTCGGTGCGGACAAGCTCTCGGTCAATTACGACCCCAACGGGGTCACTCCCATCCACCAGAAGCTCTATCAGGCGGCGCTCTCGGGCGGCCTTGCCAATGGCGTCAAGATCAATCCAGCCGCCGCACACCCGGTGATCAAGAAGTTCGAGTCCATGCCGGACGCACAGCTGCGCTCCGTCCTGCACTCCACCGCGTACGAGGGCGCCAAATCCGGTGTGGCCTGGGTCCCGCAGATGCGTAGTCGAGCGGCCAAAGCCCTGAAGATCCCGCAATCCCAGGTCACGCATGACCAGATCGCCACGGCGTTCCTGGACCACGCCGTAGAGAGGAAGAACAACTTGCGCGAGAACTTCTCCGACTTCTTCGTCCAGCAGCTGGGTCTGCCCTCCGGCGCCTCCCTCAAGCACGGCGGTGGTAGCTGATGGGAACCGGATCGAAGTCGAGCCACCAGAGTTACGCGGTCAGCCCCACCGCGCTCGCCGAGGCCCCTGCCGCCCCGCTGGACATCGCCGGCGCGTCGGCGGCAGGTGAGGGGGCCGACCTGGCGGGCGTGGCCGCGGGGGCTTCGGGGGAGGCGGCGTTCGAGGTGCCCGAGCTGCCTGAGCCTGTTGCCGAGCCGGCTCCCCCTGCGGAACCGCCTGTCGACGAGGACCTGCTGGCGGAGCTCGATGGGCTCCTGGGCACCGATTCCGAGCCCGAGCCTGTTGCGGCCGCCGCGCCGTCTGAGGAAGAGGCCCAGGAGGCGTCCGCCGAGGGGGAGCTGCAGAGCAGCGGTGAGGGGTCGTCGACGGAGGAAGACGTGCTGCTCCAGGCCGAGGACATCGAGGAG
The DNA here is from genome assembly GCF_009916105.1 of Streptomyces sp. GC420. Taxonomy (GTDB): domain Bacteria; phylum Actinomycetota; class Actinomycetes; order Streptomycetales; family Streptomycetaceae; genus Streptomyces. Next base: position 5,829 of record NZ_JAAAXQ010000313.1, read on the forward strand.
GTCGAGGAGGAAGAGGAGGAGACGGACCCCCCGCTGACCCCGGTGCCGGCGGCGCCTCCGGTGGGCGAGCCCACCGGGACGCCGATTCTGGTGGGTGGGGACGACTTCATCAACTCCGAAGCAACCCTGGTCGCCTACGACTCGCCGGACGGGCCGCGGGAGGTGCTGCTTACGCACATATCCGAGGAGGCCGAGGAGAAGCTCCTCGACGCGCTGAGCATCCCCGGCACGCACATGGAGGAGATCCAGGTCGAGGAAGAGGTCAAGGAGCGCCTCGACCTCGACAAGGAGAAGAAGCTGGCCGAGCTGACCAAGACCGCAATCACCTCCGTGCAGCACAAGCTCAAGGGCGGCCTGCCGATGTCGGACGCGTCGATCGCCAAGCACCAGGCGGCCGTCGACGCGGTCTCCGCCGTCCTCAACGACCCGTCGATCAGCGACGACGAGAAAGCCATGGCCCAGCACTACATGGACCAGCTGGACGTTGTGAAGGAAAAGATCGACAACGGCGGGTCGGTCATGCCGTGGATGGACGCCTACGAGATCACCGCGACCAAGATGGTCACCAAGCAGATACCGGTGCCCGACGGGGATCCGGAGCCCGGCACGCTCGCCGCGACGGTCCGCAAGGCCAGCAGGATCCAGGCGAACCTCGACCCGGCCACCGGGCAGACGTCCTGGGACGGTGTCAGCCGCTCTTCCGCCAAAGGCACGGAGTACGAGATCGACATGGGCGACGGCTGGAAGGCCGTCTACCGCCCGTACAAGGACAACGACCCGGCGAACACAGAGTTCTCGCTGAGGGGACAGCTTGAAGTCCACGCCCCTGCGGGCGCCGGCCACGGCAAGGACCTCGTGGATCGGCTGGAACAGCTGCACCTGATGAACAAGCCCATGACCGCGGCCGAGGGCGAGTGGACGTACCTGGCGAACAACATCCAGGCCCAGGGGCTGGAGGGCTCCGCCGGCATGAAGGCCGCCATGGAGACGGCCCAGGGACTCCAGGATCTCCAGGTCCAGGAGATCGTGCACCAGCGCATGGAGTCCCTCATGGGGCTCGACAGCGACGCGCTGCAGACGGCCATGAAGAGAATCCACCTGGAGGCATCCCACAAGGTGCTGCCCATGAAGGTCGAGGTCGTCCGAGACGCCGTCGCGAAGGCCTCCGGGTTCTCCAGCGGCGCCGAACTCGCGGCCAGCCCGGGCTACGAGCCGACGCCCTCGACCGGAGGGAAGTGGCTGACCTGGTCCCGCTTCGATGTGACCGGCAAGAAGGCGGAGATCCAGAGTGCATTCAAGGGCCGGTCACTGAGCCACAACCTCAACGGCGGCGATCTCGCCAGTCTCCTCGGCGTCGGGGTCCTGGCCTCCACGGAGAAGCGGGCCGTGATGGGCATCGGCGGGGGACTGGGCTTGAGCGAGCAGGCCGACAAGATGACCGGCGGCGCCAACAGCGTGTTCCTGCGGGTCAAGAAGACGCCCAGCTCCCCCGGTGGGGGTCGGCTGATCTGGGACGACCCGAGCGTACTCATGCAGCGCAGCGACTACTACGCCTACAACGGCGACCATTACGGCGCCATCAACCCCGCGCACCACAACTACAACGCGGGGGCCATCACACGGGACCCGATGAAGATCGCCAAGTTCACCGGCAGCAGCAACGAAATCATGTTCCGGAACGGGATCGACCTGCTGGGGGCCGAGGCTCCCAGCAGGATCGTGTGCCACACCGCCGCGGAGCGCAGCAGCATCCTTGCCTCCCTCACCGCGCGGGGCATCACCCAGCTCGGCGGGAAACCCGTCGAGGATGTCCTGTGCACGGAATCCGACTACTAGGGCTGACCAGGAGCGATTCGATGACAGCAACACAGCAGCAGTGGCGCCAGCGGTTCGCAGACCTCGTCGCAGGCAACCACAGTGCGACCGGGGACCCGGTGGATGCCGGCGCGCGACTGGTCGTGTCGGGCCCTGACGGGACGGAGGTCTTCCGCGCCGCTCTCGCCCGCCACCACCGCTTCGAGGACGACGACGAACAGGTCATATGGATCAGGCCCCTGGTCGGTGGCCAGGACGCCGAGGGCGGCGGCTACCTGTTCAACCTCAACCTGACTCGGCGGCGATCTCTTTCGGTAGCCAGTGCCGACCTCGTGGACGACGGCGTGGAGATGGACCTGACCACGGGGCAGAAGGCACGGATCGAGCCGGCCGACGGCCCCGAACTCGAGCAGCTGAACCGCTGGGACGACTTCACCAACCGCCTCACCCCAGAGGAGGACGCCGCACTGGAGCGGCTGGACGCGGACTCCTGGCACGGACGCTATGCCTGAGCAGCGCCGTCGCCGGTGCCGAAGGACGGCCGCGGGACGTGTTGGCATGATGTCCCCGCGGCCCGACCGCCGCGAGACGACCACTGGCCGGCCCGGAGATGGGGACGGCCGGCCGGACGCCCTGGCGGAAGAGCAGGACCCCACTCGAGAGGAGGAAGCACATGGCAGATCGAGCACATCCGGTAACCGAACAGCGGCACGCTGATCTGCGCAGCCCGCTGCCGGAGCACGAGCGCGACCTCCCCGTCGACGTGAGCTGGCTGCGCCGGCGCGCCAAGCTGTTCGCGACGGTGTCCGAGCGCAACTTTCACCTCGTCACCGATCTTGCGGCATACGCCTCGATCAGCGGCATGCCCTACCTCTCGCACTATGCCGCCCAGGTGTACCTGGGCCCGAAGACCGCACGGCTGAAGGTGCCGTTGATGGCCATCAACCTCGGGCTGGTGACCACTCGCGAGGAAGCCGATCGCGCCCTGGCACACGAGACCATGCACCTGGTCGTCCCCTCGTACGGTCACAAGGCGGCCGCCTTCGCCCGGGCCCAACTCCTGCTTGACCAGGTCGGTCAGCTCACCACCGCGCCGGCATAGGCCGACCGCCGTCCGCGGCACACAGGCCGGCCGTGCCGCTGCCCCCACTCGTACGTCTTCCCTGGGAGCAGCGGCTGGCCGGCCGTCATCATGTTGCGTATTCCTATTTCAATAGGTACTGTGATTGACGTCGGGCGGGAGATTCCGCCGGCCGGAGCCGCTGTCCGCGGCCTTCGATTCCAGCCCCGGTGTCCATGAGGCGCGCAAGCGTGCCGATCAGGGACCGACCCTTCTTCTCGGAGATCCGATGCCGAGCACCACGAGGACGCCTTCCAACCCCATTGAGGCCGCAGCCATCCAGGCCGCGGTGAAGCGCGCACAAACCGGACAGGCCAGCCGGATCGGTCCGGACCCGGCCCTCCACAGCCACGACACCGAGCTGCGCTGGGTGGAGGCGGTACTGCGCCACCGTCTCTCGCTCAACTCCCTTGGCCGCCCGGTCAGCATCCGCACCAAGGACGACGACACCCATCCGCTCGTCGCGGACGGCCAGCACTTCCCCGCGGTGGCGCTGTCCATCCCCTTCGCGGACAGAACACTGAACTTCCTCGCGACCTACGACGATCGCCGCCGCCTCACCTTCGACCTCATCGGCCCGTGCGACCGGTGCGGCAAGCCGGTGCCCGTCGAAGAGATCAACTCCCTCGAAGATCTGGGCGATCACTTCCTCCAGACCCGCGACGGCCTCGGGGGATCCCCCCGCCTCCGTACCTCCCCCGCACACGCCGACGGCTGCCTCGCCCGCGGCAACTGATCGCACTCCCCTCCCTGACGGGCGCCCCCGGCTGATTCAGCCGGGGGCGCCCTGCATGAAGCGACACCTCACCACGCCGGCTTCCGCTCGGCCGGGTCGCCGCAACCCCGGGGAGACAGTGCGACGTCCGCGTCGTCGACGTCGCCGAGCGTCGCTGAGTTGCAGGGCCTCCTGGAGCCCGAGACCAAGCGCACCTCGCCACGGCCCACCGGCTTGATCGCCAGTCACGGTGACGACGCCCAGTTCGGCGGCCACCACCAGCGCAGCGCGCCCCGCCACCGCCATCGCCAGGACTGGCCGTGTTCACGAGAGCCGACTGCGGCGTGATCGCGCTCGGATCCACGCACGCATGCGCCCGCACACGGGATGCCC
>NZ_JAAAXQ010000314.1 GCF_009916105.1 Streptomyces sp. GC420
GTCAAGGGGTGGGCGGAGTGGTCAAGGGGGATGGACGTCCGCGCAGCGGGGTGGATGGGTGCGCCCCACTTCCACCGAGGAGGGGATGGAGACCACTCCCACTGGCAGTGGATGGAGTGCGGCGCATCTGCCCCGCTCCATCCACTGGATGGAGCACACCGAGTGGGTGGACCATGACCCGCCGCATGGCGTTCGGGTCCACCCGCACTCCGGCCACTCGGTGGGCCACCGCCCCCATCGATCCATCGCGATGGACGCCACCGCGAACTCGGACTGAATCCCCCGGGCCGCCATCGCCTCCGCACGGCGTCCTGTACGACTCCGGCGCGCGCTCGGGAGGAAGCCCTGTCCGGCCGCACCGCCCATCCGCTGGCCGGTCGGCGTCTCTCGGGTCGGCTTCCGCTGGCGTCGGTGCAGCCCTCAGCCTCATCGGGTGGGGCACGGTGAGCGGCCGCCGGGTTTCCCCTTGCCCCGGGCCGAGGTCAAGGGGAAACAGCAGGTGCCCCGGCCCATGGTCAAGGGGTGGAGGCGAGGCCGGTCAAGGGGGGAGCAGCTCGTGCGGTGAACCTGGTCAAGGGGTGGATCGGAGAGAAGGGGGCATCGCCCGAAGGTGTTCGGCGGCGGCCCCCCGGGGTGGGTGACACGCTCCGCTCCACCACGACCGTCTCGTGCCTCGGGCTGACGGCGTCTTCGGTCAATCGCCCGTCCCTCAGCAATGGGTTGAGAGTGGGAGCCACCGGTGTAGTGCATCGGGGCATCGAGTGGAGCCCACCGTGTGGATGGACCATGGCCGATCCATCGGGTGTTGCCCATCGAGTGGAGTGGGCCGGTGGGCGCCACTCGGTGGCGGAGGCCGGGCTGAACTCCACTGAGTGGGCTCCACCGTTGAGTGGGCTCCACCGTGTACGCGGTGGGGCCGGATGGAGCCCACTCAGTGCGCGGCACCGGCGATGGATGGTGGGCTTCGCGAGTGGCCCGGGGTGGAGGAGGCCGTCGCACTGGCCCCGGTGGCGTCCACTCATCGGGTGGCCGCCACCCCCGGCCCTACTCCGCGCCGACGTTTTCCGATGCCGCAGCGCTGGGCGATGCACAGTGAGGTTTCCCCTTGACCCGGACTGCGTGTCAAGGAGGAACGCGGGCGGCCGGGGAGGCCGGTCAAGGGGCCCTCAGGCCCGGGTCCGGTTCATGGGGGTCGACCACGCCTGCGCCCCGTTGTCCGGGAACGGCCGCTGAAGCAGCGGCGAGGTGGGTGGCCGAGCTCTGCCCCATCGGCGCGCAGTGGAGCGCGCTCCAGTGGAGGGGGTCCTGCCCCACCCGGCAGTGGCGATCCTCGACGGGGTGGAGTGCGCAGCTCATGATGCGGCCCACTCCATCCGGCGGGTCCGGCACCGGACGCAGAGGCCGGTGGAGCCGAGCGCCGGACGGGTGCATCCACTGCCGTCCCACCCCGCGCACACCTCGGGGTGTTCCGACGGGGATGGACCGCCGGCACGTCCACCCTCGTGCTCCTCTCGGCACGGCCTGCACCGGGGGGCGGCCGAGGCGGCGGGGTTCAGCACCAGGACGGCGCAGCCGCACTCAGGGCACCGGCCCCGCGGAGCTGCAGGAGTGGACCGAGGGACGGGAACCCGAGCGGGGGTGGGGCGGACGATGGAGAGAGTGGATGCGTCGGACTGTGCGGTGTCCTGGCACCGGTCGCGGACGATCTCCTCGCACACTGAGCACTGGCGGCCGCTGCTCCACAGGACGCCGGCCTCGCAGTCGAAGATGCCGCAGCCCCAGCGGGGCAGGCCGACGCCGAGGATCCACCGGCCGGGGTCGCGGATCTCGTCGGTGAAGGTGCGGCAGAGTCGCGTCTCCAGGCGCTGCCGAAGCCGGGCGTCATCGATGCCGGAACGCAGTTGGCTGCCGACTTCCCGGGCGATGCGCCGCTGCATGTAGACGCTGGTCTGCCGGTAGAGCCGGTGCACCGGCTCGAGGACGGCGTGCACCCGGGCGCTGATGGTCAGCCCGGGCCCGCCGTAGGCGCCTGCTCGGTTGGTCAAGGGGGTGCCCGAGGGCTCGGTCAAGGGGGTGGTCAAGGGGGTCTGGTGGTCATCCGCGCGCAGCGCGAGCCCATCTTCGCCGGTGCCGTGCTGCGGCTGCGCACCGCGGTTTTCCACACCTTCACCTACCTGTACCTCGCCTACGGCGGGTGAGAAGAGGGCGCGCTCGTCATCAGGTCGGTCAGTCCTAGGTTCTTCCATAGTCGCGAGTGATCCCGCACCAGCCGACGAACCCGATCCCTCACCAGGACCAGAGGTGGAGGAGGGCGCGACGCCCGTGGAGGACGGCTGTCCACAGGCCGCGTCCTGAGCGGCGGCCGGGATGTCGTGAGCGACGAAGTGGTGGCGGCCGCGTACGCCCGCCCGCCGCTCCACGGTGATCCACCGCGTCGCCTCCAGCTCGTCGACGATCTCGCCGGCGGCCGCGGTGGTGAGCGGCTGGCCGGCCCGCTGGCCGCTGTGGTGGTGCAGCGCCCCTGCGATCTCCGACTCGGTGAGCGGGATCTTCTGGGCCTGGGCATAGGCGATGAGCGCGTACGCGCGCAGCTGGCGCGGGGTGAGGTCCTCGGAGGCGGCCACCGGGATCCACACGAACCGCTCCGTCGCGGACAGCGGCCGGGTACGGCGCACCGCCGAAGTGCCGTTCCCGCCGGGCAGGGAACGCCGGGTCGAGGACAGCTCGACTACGCCGTCGGGTCCGGGGCGCATCAGCTGCGTCATCCCGCGCTCGACGGAGGACTTCGACAGGCGGAGGTACTCCGCGATGGTCACGGTCGCCGCCGTGCACCCTTCCGGACGCGACGCCAGCGCGGCGATCTTCACGTAGACGGTCACCGCGACGTCGGCGTAGTGCGGGTTGGCGACGAGGCGCAGGGGCACCTTCACCCGCTGGCGGCGCTGCGGGCGCGCCTGATCGCCCGTCGGCGGCGGGCTACTGGGAACTGCTGCTGTGCGGGGCACGCTTCTCCTGGCGCACCGGTGCCGCGGGGCGGCGAGTCGGGTGCGCTGGGTCTCGACGGCGTCCGGCAAGGACGCGCGGTCTGGGGTCTGGCCAAAGGCACTCGGGCGGAAGCTGAAGGAACAGGTCCTTCAGCTGCTACGGGTGTTGAAAAAGCCGACGGTGTGACAGTCCGGCCGAGAAAATCCCTGGCGAGCCTGTGACCTGCGGGTCAAGGGGGTGCCCGGGGCGGCGGCAGACCCCCTTGACCAGCCACCTGGCCGGGGCCGTGAAGGCCCGTCGGGCAGGCGTGGGAAGCGAGGCGGTCAAGGGGTGCTGGCGGCAGCGGGTCAAGGGCCGACCACCGGGCCGCGCTGCGCTCCGGCCGGTCCCGGCGGGAGCGCCGGTCGCGAGAGCGGGTACGCAGCGTGGCGTCGAAGTCACGGACGGGCGAAAAACAGCCGGGATCGGCGTGCTTAGGTGGCGTCCGAGCTGACAAAGGGCATGGGTGTACTGCAAGATGGACCCCGTTCTCCCGGGTCGCCCCGGGAAACGACAAACCCCCTCGGGGGAATTGCTGCTGGAGGGCAGTGATTGCCGGACCATTCGGTCTGGCCCTCGCTCAAGCTGGGCCGCTAACCCAGGACTGAGCGGTGACGGCCGGCAGAGGAGCTGCTAACTCCGAAGCCGGCGGAGAGGGGCGAGGAGCAGCCTTTGCTAGAGGCGCCCGCCCGGAAGACCTACGACATCCTCAACTCCCCCTTCCAGGGGGCATTCGCGTTTCTGGGCCCGGACACGCCGGGCAGCGCCCACGGCAGCTCCGCGCCCGGCGCGGTGGATCCGCTCGGGGCCTGTGCGGTGCTGGTCATGGGAGAACCGCCTTCTCGGTTCGCCGGGCTCGGCGCCGTCCGCCGGGGGCCCGAGGTGAGGCGTATTGGATCAAGCGAAAGTCACCCTATCCCCTGACGCCCGTCGTGCACACGCACTCGGCGCGTTGTCCACTCGACGTCGAAAAGTGCGGCCAAAAGGGGCAGTTGACTCGGAGAGTTTCTAACTGGCGCTTCCCGTACGGATGGTCACGCGATCCGCACGTACTACCGTCAAAAGGTATGAAGTTGGGCGCTCATCCGTAAAACCGACTCTTCGAATCTCGAACACCGTGGTGCCGACCTTGGACTTGAGGAGCGAGCACTCCTCGGTGGTGGCCGGCCGCGCGTCCCAGTTGCTGGCGTGGCTGTCCTCGCGCCGCAGCGGGCCAACCGTGAACGGCGCGACGGTGGCGGCTTCGGCCGCGGTCACCGTGAGCGCGGCCGGGGTGAAGAGGGTCTGCAGCGCCCATGGAGTGCCGGCCTGCAGCAGCACCGCCTGCCGGACGGACAGGGCGGCGTCCGGTGCGACGGCCAGAGCCTCGACGGCTGCTGCATCAGTGCCGGGATCCCCGCGCCTGATGTCGTCGTGGCCGCTGTCGCCGGGATCCCTCGGCCGGAGCAGCCCGTCCTCGTGCAGTCGGACCTGTATGGCGGAGGCCGGCTGCAGTACCCGACTGCGGCGGCGCGGCGCCGTCTCGACCAGGCCCTCCTTCTCGAGGAGTCGTAGGGCCTGGGCCACGGTGTTCGGTGCGACGCCGAGCTTTTCACCCAACTCGCGCTGACCGGGGAGCTGCTCGCCCGGGGCCAGCTTGCCGCTCAGGATGTCGGCGCGCAGTGCGGCCGCGACCTGCTCGTGCGGGTGATGGGACGTCATGGGCATGGGCACATCTTGCCGCACCCGCCAGAGCGCACGGCTCATCCGCTGGACCTTCTTCCTTGACGTGATCGCCAACAGCATGCATCATCTGACGCATCTGCATTAAGGCAGTTAAGGCAGATGGCGCGTGGAAAAGCAAGCGACCCCCGGGGCTGGTCCCCCCGGAGGCCGCGAACGCGCCTCACCACCCACCAGAGCGTCACAGGAGATGAGAACGCGTGAACACCATGATGGCAGCCCGCCCGCCGGCCTCCCGCGCCATCCCGGGCACGGCCGAGGCCAGCATCGCCCAGTTCGTCGCCGCGACCGATCCGCTCGACAGCCTCGTCGCCAGCGGCTTCCTCGACCGGCAGGACGGCCACTACGTCGCACAGGAGCTGCGCACCCCGCAGCTGCGCCAGACGATGAAGTACTCGGTCTGCCTCACCGCCGACCCGGACATCGGCCACTTCTACCAGGAGGACGGAGAGCCGGACACCGACTGGCGTCGGCGCCGCGCCCAGACCGTTCGCGACCACTGCGCTGTGTGCCCGGTGCGCGCCGCGTGCGCCGAACTCGCCCTCCGCGAGGGCGACACCGTCGGCATCCGCGGCGGGCTGACCCCCGAGAAGCTCAAGCGCCGGCTCGTCATGGAGCGCGACCGGCTCGACCAGGCCCTTGCCGAGGACCAGCGCGCCGCCCAGAGGCAGCAGGCCCGCATCGCCGCGGCGCGCGAGGTGCAGCGGCTCGCCGGCCAGTACCTCGGCACCTCCGGGAAGCCCGAGAAGCGCCTGGAGAACATCGAGAACGTCCGCAAGGCCGCACGTCACCGCGACGAGCTCGTCGCCGACCACCGCCGCTCCGCCGGCTGGACGGCCGCCGCATGAACCCCGCCGGCGACGCCCACGCCCTCAACCGCGCCCTGGTCAGCGCGCTCGCCCGCCGCGACGACGTCCTCTTACTCCCCGTCCTCGTACCGGCCGGCGCCGACATACCGCCCGTCAGCCCGCTCACCGCGTTGCTCCTGGTCCTGCTCCGCCAGGCCACCGCCGAGCGCGACGCCTACAGGGACTGGATCACCCAGGACCCGATCCCGCCCAGCGATGACCCGCTGCGCGCCCGGGCCGCCGAAGCGGCCAGCAACCTCGCCCGGAGGGACTCCCCGTGACACCCGACCTCGCCCCCCACGGCGCGGCTCTCGCCGAACTCCTCGGCAGCTGGCAGTTCGTCCTCGGGGCGCTCGTCCTCACCCTCGGCCCGGCGATCGCCCTGCGCCGACGCCGCATGGCCCTGGCCGCGCTCAACGACGTCGAGCGCGCCGCGGCAGCCGACCGGCGCGGACGCCGGGTCGAGGACCTCCTCACCGTCGTCATCGCCGCAGCCGCGGCCGCCCTGTCGGCCACCGGTCTGCGCCGGGTCGGACACCACCAGATGGGCCTGGACGCCCCGTTCGACCTCCTGCCCTTCGTCGCACTCGACGTCGCGGCGATGGTCTGCGGCCGCCGAGCCCGCCGCCGTGCCCGCGACGGCGACGGATCGGGTCTGTCCGGCGCTCTCTTCTGGATCCTCGCCGGCATCAGCTCGGTCTTCTCCGCGTCCGAAGCCGGCTCCCTCCTCGGCGGCGCGGTCCGCGCGGTGTGGCCGGTCCTGGCGGCCGTGCTCTGGGAGATCGGCTCGCTCGAGGAGCGCCGCGCCGCCCGCACCAAGGGGGGACGCCCCGACCGCCGCATCGCGCTGGTGCGCCTGCTCCACCCCGTCGAGGCCTTCCGCGTCGCACTGCTGCTCGCCGCCCGCCAGGACCTGGCCCAGGAGGAGGCCACCGCCGAGGTTCGCATCTCCCGGGCTGCCTACCGCTGGTACCGGCTGCGCCGTGCCCAGGACGCGGTCAAGAGGGCCGGTGGGATGACCCGCTGGGCATACCGCCTCGCCGAGATGCATGCCGACGGCCGCGCCCAGGATGCCAGCGAACGAGCGGGATGCTCCGACCCCGCCATCCTGAAGCGCGTCGTCGCCCGGCTGCAGCTGCGCGTACGCCAGTCCGACATCGCCGGGATGAACCTGCGCAATCCCGTCGCGTTCGAGGGCATCCTCAACACCCTGATCGGCACCATCCCGGCCATCCCATCCCAGACGGCCGACCCCCATGCCGCCCCGTCATCCCACTCCCGCGACGAGGAAGACCGGCAGGTCAAGGCCGGGATGGGCGAGGGAGACGAGCCAGGGGAGGACAGCGGCGACGAGGACACCGCCTCGCCGGACCCGGACGCCGACGCCGACGCCGGGCAGGATGATGACGCGGCTGCCGGGCGGAAGACAGACGAGGAAGTCATGGCCGCCTTCGTCGAGACCGTCCCACGCAAGGAGGACGGCACGTTCGCCTGGGGCATCAACAAGATCTCTGCCGCCCTCGGCATCGGGAACGGCCGGGCCAAGAAGTTCCTGGACACCCAGTCCGAATGGCTGCCCAAGGCGCTGGCCGCCCATCCCGTCGCGCACGGCGCCGACGGCGAAGAGCCCGACCACTTCGACCAGGCCCTCGCCCTCGCCAACGAGTCGCCGCTGCCGGCCGCCCACGCCCAAGACCCCCAGCCCGCCCCGGCACCGGCCGGCCAGCAGCAGCTCGAAGAGCTCCTCCGCCTCGACCCGACCGCGGGTGACCACTTCGAGGAGCACGACAGCGGCCTCCTCGTCCCCGCCGCCGGCAGCCGACCCTGACGCCCCGCTCCGCAGGGCGCCCCCGCAGGGCTGCCCGCGAGCACGACCGTGAGGACCACACATGTCCACCACCTTCGACCAGCACGTCACCGAGGCCCTCGCCCTCATCGCCCCGGCCCGCCGCCCGGTGACCTCCGCCCGGCCGGCCCGATCCGCCGGCGCCCCACAGCACGGCCGGCCCCGCCTCGCCCTCGTGCGGCGCCCCGTCTCCCACGAGGGGAGCGAGCAGTGAGCACGACACCCTCCACCCGCGGCCGTACCAACCAGGCAAACACCGACACCCCCGAGAACGAACCGCCCCAGACCCCGGAGACGAGCGACGGCATGCCGGACGACGAGACGCGGCTGCGCCGCCTCCTGTCCCGCATCGGCGTCCGACCGCTCGGCCACGCCGAGCAGCCCGTCGAGGAGGAGCCCGAGCCGGGCGCGGCCCGCCCCGACCGGGACCTGGAATCCGCCGGTTCCACCCGTCGGATCTCGATGTCGCCCGGCGGACGGCTGCCCGTTCCCGGCCAGACCATCAACCTCACGGACGACCAGCAGACCCCGGCCGACGAGCCGATGCCCGCCGAAGACCAGGACACCACGGCTGAATCTGAGCCCGCAGGGGAGCCGGCGAACAGCACGTGGCCACCTCGTGTCCCCTGGCGCCGGGGCAAGGACGACGACCAGGCCGAGGGGGCCGAGGGCCCGGAGGCCGCGGACGCGGACGAAGACCTCCCAGGTCCGGAGGGCGAGGGGCCCGACTGGTTCCGCGTACGGAAGACCGCCGATTCGCAGGCACCGGAACCGGACCCCTACGAGGTGCACAACCACTACTACGGCACCGGCCAGGAGCCGACGGCCCCCGCAGGGGAGGGGACCGGCCCGGCCGGCCCGGGCCGCAACCGCAGCTCCCTCACTGCCTGGTGGGCGTCGCTCACGCCGCTGCAGCGGTTCATCCTCCACAACGGAGCCGCGGCAACCGCCGGCGCCTGGAGCTGGGGCGTCTTCACGGCCCAGTGGAACACCGGCCTGCCTCAATGGACGCTCGCCGTCATGCACGACGCTGCGGCCAGCAGCAACGAGCCGTCCACCCCGTTCATCGTCGGCGGCGGCGTGATCCTGCTCGCCGCGGTCGTCGGCGGCGGCATCTCCGCCTTCGTGGAGAGGTGGCTGTACCGGCTGCCCTCGTTCTGCGCCGCGGTCCGCTTCCTCACCCACATCCCGGTCGCCTCCGCCGGCATCGCCGTCCTGCTGTTCTCCGCCCCCACCTTCTAAGGACACCCGTGACCACCCTGCTCGCCGCCGGGGCCGGAACCAGCGCCCTCGGCCCGATGTCCGCCACAGCCGTCAGCGTCATCCTGATCGTCACGCTCATCTACGGCATCTGGGGCAAGGGCAAGAAGAAGCTGGCCCGAGGCCCAGCCCAGGCCATCGGCTTCTTCGCCGAGCTCGCCTTCCTGCGCGCCGGCTCCTGGCCCCACGACCTCGGCACCGCCGTCCAGGACATCCCGCGCCAGATCGCCGAGAACCCCGACCTGGGATCCATCGGCATGACTGCCGTCGTGATCATCCTGCTCGTGTTGTCCGCCTTCGCCCCCATCGTGCCGTTCACCGGCGCCCTGTGGGGGATGCTCACTGCGGCCGCCATGTCCGCAGCACAGGGCTCCATCTGGCGGGCGGTCATCGCCGTCGCCACCGCCGGGCTGTCCCTGGTGGGGGCATGAGCGGGAAGCCGGACACGACGAACACCGCCAAGCAGGGCCGGCGGAAGATCAGGCTGGAGCACATCCCGTTCGTGCGCGAGGTGCCCGTGGTGGCCAGCGCCACCATGGTCGCCCTGCGCTACGTGGGAGCCTGGCTGCGCGCCGGCGACCAGGAGAGCGGGGGGTTCCTCGTCCGCCTCGGTGCTCTCGGCACCGTCGGCTACATCGCCCTCTACTTCACTCAGAAGCACCCCGGCCTCTGGTACGCCTACGGCGCAACCGGACTGGTCATCGTCACGACCGTCGCCGTCCGTACCGGACTGTCGGCCGGCCGCACGGTGAAGGACCTGGAAGACGCGCACACCACTGCCGAGGAGGAAGCGCCTCAGGGAACCGACACCCTAAACGATCATGAAACGGCGGGGGAGTGGGACCCCGAAACGACGCAGGCCCAAGCCACTTCGGCCGAAGCCGACGCCGCCTTCGCAGCGTTCGTCGAGCACAGCGTCGCCTTCGCCGTCCGCCAGGGGCGCAAGGGCGTCCACACCGACACTCTCCTCGAACGGATCCACCGGGAGAGGATGCTGGCCGACTGGACGGAACCCATGATCAGACAGAAGTGCAAAGCCCTCGACATCCCCGTCCGAACCCAGATGGGCATCCAGGGGAGGAACTACTTCGGCGTGCACATCGCCGACCTCGAGCAGGCCCTCGGCAGGGCCCTACGGATCCCCGCCCAGCTGGTCCCCGACCTCACCC
>NZ_JAAAXQ010000315.1 GCF_009916105.1 Streptomyces sp. GC420
GATCAGGGGCCGGGCGGGCGGCACGGCGTCCGTCCCCCTCTCCGTCCTGGACCTGACGACGGTCGGCAGCGGCTACACCGCGAGCGACGCCATCCGCACCGGCGTGAAGCTCGCCCGGCTCGCCGAGTCCCGCGGCTTCCACCGCTACTGGGTCGCGGAGCACCACTCCATGCCCAGCGTCGCCAGCACCGCGCCCGCCGTCATCCTGGCCCACCTCGCCGCCCACACCGACCGCATCCGCCTCGGTTCCGGCGGGGTGATGCTGCCCAACCACGCCCCTCTCGTCATCGCCGAGCAGTTCGGCACGCTGGAGGCCATGGCCCCCGGCCGGATCGACCTCGGTCTCGGACGCGCCCCCGGCACGGACGGTGCCACCGCCGCCGCGCTGCGCCGCACGGACCGGCTCTCCGAGGGCGCCGACGACTTCCCGCAGCAACTCGCCGAGCTGATCCGCTTCCTGGACGACGACTTTCCCGACGGGCACCCGTACTCCCGGATCCACGCCGTCCCGGGGCCGCTGCAGGGGACCACGCCGGGCGGTGTCCAGTCCCCGCACCGCCCGCCGGTCTGGCTGCTCGGCTCCTCCGGTTTCAGCGCGCGGCTGGCCGGCACACTCGGTCTGCCCTTCGCCTTCGCGCACCACTTCTCGGCGGCCAACACCATCCCTGCGCTGGAGCTCTACCGCGGTTCCTTCCGTCCCTCGGCCGTACTCGACGAGCCGTACGCGCTCATCGGCGTCTCCGCTCTCGCGGCGGACACCGAGAAGGAGGCCTACCGGCAGGTGCTCGCGGGGGCGATGACCATGCTGCGTCTGCGCACGGGCCGTCCGCCGGGCCTGATTCCCACGCCGGAGGAGGCCGAGGCGACCCCGCTGTCACCGATCGAGAAGGAGTTCGTCGACAGCTGGCTGGCGAACGTCGAGTACGGGACAGCGGACGCCGTGCGCGAGGGCCTGAACGGGCTCGCCGCGCGCACCGGGGCGGACGAACTGATGCTCACCTCGAACGCGCACAGCCCGTCCGCGCGGCTGCGCTCGTACGAACTCGTCGCCGACGCCTACGGTCTGCCGGGCGCCACCGCCGGGTGAGCCGCGTTCCCGTCGCCACCGCAGGCGTGCCGTTCAGCTCGCGCGGCCGACGGCCTCGACGAGCCATCCGGTCACCTCGTCGTCGCTCTCGTCGAGTGAGTGCACCTCCCAGGCCGAGGCCGTCGCCCCGAGGAATTCTTCGACGGTGGTCACCCGGCCGTGATGCCGGGCCGGTCCGGCCGCAGCGATTCCGGGCGGGCGCCGTCGAGCCCCACGGGAGGGCCCTCAGGGACGGCAGTCCGCCTCGAGGAGGGCGGGGACGTGCGACGGCGGAACCGCGCGGGAGTACAGCCAGCCCTGGCCGGTGTCGCACCCGATGCGGCGCAGGCGGTCCGCCTGCCCGTGGGTCTCGACGCACTCCGCGGTCACCGTCAGGCCGAGGCGGTGGGCGAGATGGACCAGAGCCTCGACGATGGTCTCGTCGGCGGGGTTGGGGTGCGCCCCCTCGTCGTACCGGAAGCCCTTCACGAAGGACCCGTCCAGCTTCAGGGCCGAGACCGGCAGCCGCGAGAGGTACGCGAGGTTCGAGTAGCCGGTGCCGAAGTCGTCGATGGCGATGCGCACGCCCATGTCGCTGAGGGCCTGCAGTGCCTGGAGGGGGCGTCCCGCCGAGCCCATGACCGCGGACTCCGTCAGCTCCAGCTGGAGCAGCCGCGGTTCGAGACCGGTCTCGGCCAGGATGCCCGCTACGTCGGAGACCAGGTCGGAGTCCCAGACCTGACGGACCGCCACGTTGACGCTCACGAAGACCGGTGGCACGTCGGGATGCTTCAGCTGCCACTCGCGGGTCTGCCGGCAGGCCGTCCGCAGCACCCACCGGCCGAGCTGGACGATAGAGCCGTCTTCCTCCGCCAATCCGATGAACCGATTCGGCGCCAGCGTGCCGAAGCGCGGATGGTGCCAGCGCACCAGCGCCTCCACGCCTCGCACCCGGCCGTCCTCCAGCCCGACCAGCGGTTGGTACTCCAGCGCGAACTCGCCCCGCTCGATGGCCGGCCGGAGTGTGCTGGCCAGCGCCTGGCGGGTCATCCGGTGGGCGTTGCGTTCCGGGTCGAAGAGCGTCCAGCGGGCCTTGCCGTCCTCCTTGGCCCAGTACAGCGTGGTGTCGGCGGCCTGCATCAGCCCGGTCGCGGTGGTGCCGGCCGCGGCGCGCTCCACGACCCCGATGGACGCCGAGACCGACAGCCGCTGCCCGGCCAGGTCGAAGGGCCGCTGGAGCGCCTCCAGCACCGAGCCGGCGAGCTCGGCGAGCTGCTCGGTGCCCGTGGAGTCCTCGACGAGCACCGCGAACTCGTCTCCGCCGAGCCGTGCGACGAGGTGCCCGCCGGGCCTGCCGGAGCCCGGCTGGTCGGCGCAGGCCGTCAGCCGCTGCGCGACCGACGCGAGCAGCCGGTCGCCGACCCGGTGGCCCATCGTGTCGTTGACGGCCTTGAAGCCGTCGAGGTCGAGGTAGACCAGCCCGATCCGTCCGGTGCCGCCGTGCTCGTACGACGCGTTCTCCAGCGCGCTCGCGAGCCGTTCGAAGAAGAGGGTGCGGTTGGGCAGCCGGGTCACCGGGTCGTGCATCTGCGAGTGGCGCAGCCGGGCCTGGAGTTCGCGGCGGTCGCTGATGTCGGCGACCGACAGCAGGACGTCGCCGCGCTCCGACTCGGGTAAGGGCGTGAGGGTGATCTCCGCCCAGAGCGAGTGGCCGTCGGGGTGCTTGAGCCGCCGGGTGCAGCGCAGCCGGGGGCGGTGGCCGCTCAGTACGTCGCGGTACGCGTGCCAGGTGCGGGAGTCCCCGCCGAGGTCGACGAGGTCGGCGGCGGCCTGGCTGTCGAGGGAGGCCGGGTCGGTGGCGAACAGGTCGGCGAGGGCGTCGTTGGCGGCGAGCACCAGCCCTTCCCGGTCGACGACGGCCATGGGGAGGTGGGCGGCGTTGTAGGCGGCCCGGTAGTCCGCCTCCCGGCCGGGGTGTTCGCGGTGGGGGAGCGCGCCGCGGGCCTCCCGGCCGATGCGGTGGCCGTCACGTTCGGTGATCACAGGCAGGGTGGTGTCGGGGGCTGAACCCGGCAGGTCGGGGGATCCGCTCACCGCTCGCTCCCGCAGTGCAGGTCGTCTCGTACAGGGATCGTGCTGATTGACGTGTGCCGTTCGGGGCCGGTCCCCGGCGCCGGGGGAAATCCCCCCGAAGGCGGAATCAGGCCCGAAAGTGTGCCGATCATAGGGGTTCTGGAGAGGGCCGTTCCAGCTACGCGCGCGTAATCAAGCCTTGGCGAAGGCTTCGCCCGCTCGCCCCGCGATACGCGCATCCGATGTGCCGAATCGTTTCCTCGACTCTCTGGCCAGGGCGGTCACCCGATCGGCCGATCGTGACTTTCCGTTATCCGGAGCATTCCCACCGGAGATCGTTCGGAGTGTCGGCCGTGTCCCCCGAGTGGGGTATCCCAGCGGGACGAACAAAGGGAAAAGCACACAAAGTGTTGAGAGTCCCGCTGTCCGCAGTCCGGAGGTCGACGTGCCGTGTCCGCAGCCACCCGGGAGAGGGGAGCGCCTCCGGTTGCGCAGAGCGGCGGCGGTGTTCACCTCCCTCTCGGCGCTTGCCGCCATGTCGCTCGTCGCGGGCCCCGCGGCCGCCACCCCGACCCACGCCCCGTGCGCCCTGGCCCGCACCGACGTCCATCACTCCGAAGGGCTCGACACCTGGAACTCCGCCTATCCGCGGCCCGCCCGCCGCCTCGACGCCCTGCTGCTCTTCCTCTCCTTCCCCGACTCCGGGCCGCGCCTCGCCCCCGCGACACTGGCCGCCGACCACTTCCCCGCCACCAGCGAGTTCTTCTCCCGCGCCTCCTACGGCAGATTCGCCCTGCGCGTCCACGCGCACCGGTCCTGGACCCGGATGCCGCGCCCCTCGACGGCGTACAAGGTGCAGCGGGACTGGAACGCGGACCGGCGCAGCGAGTACCTGCGGGACGCCGTGGCCGCCGCCGACCCGGCGGTGGACTTCGGGAAGTACGACATCGTCTACCTGATCGCCGACCCGGACGCCCCCGGCGTCGACTCCGACGCCACGAAGGTCGTGAACTTCGGACGTTCCCTGGAGGCCGACGGCACCGAGATCCGGCGGATCGTCACCGTCTTCGAGCAGCACCCGCCCGACCGCAACGTGCTGGCCCACGAGACGGGACACGTCTTCGACCTGCCCGACCTCTACCACCGTCCCGCCGCGGGCGAGCCGGGCGACTGGGACACGCACGTCGGCGACTGGGACGTCATGGGCAGCCAGTTCGGACTCGCCCCCGATCTCTTCGGCTGGCACAAGTGGAAGCTGGGCTGGCTGGAGCCGCGGCAGGTGATCTGTGTGACGGGCGCCAGGGGTGCCAGCCTGCACACCCTGGAGCCGCTCTCCGCCCCGCCCGGCGCCGGCCTGGGCGGATCCCGGCTCGCGGTGGTCCGTACCGACACGACCGGCGCGATCGCGATCGAGGCGCGTGCCGCCGTCGGCAACGACCGGGCGACCTGCACGGAGGGGGTCCTCGTCTACCGGGTCGGCACCGAGACCGCCTCGGGGGACGGTCCGGTACGGGTCCTCGACACCCACCCGGACACGGAGGCCTGCTGGGGCGAGTCCGTCTACCCGGCGCTCGCGGACGCCCCGCTGGGGGTGGGGGAGGCCTTCACGGTGCCGGGCGAGGGCATCCGCGTCGAGGTGGCGGACCGCACCGGGTCCGGGGCCTGGACGGTCAAGATCACCCGCGACTGAGCGGCGCCGGCGCGTCGGTCTCCCGTGCGCGGGAGACACGAAAACGCCCCTCGCGTCTCCGCGAGGGGCGTTTTCCGTCTGTGCGCCGCCAGGGACTCGAACCCCGGACCCGCTGATTAAGAGTCAGCTGCTCTAACCAACTGAGCTAGCGGCGCCTGCTGACGTCGTAGACCTTAGCACCCGGATCCGGGGGAGCGAAAATCGATTGTCCTCGGGGGTCTCGCGCACCGCCTGCATCGCCGCCCACAGCAGTACGTCGGGCCCCGGAAGCCAGGGATGCCGCGTGTCGGGGGCAACCAGCCAGCGGGACGAGGACGACTCGTGGACCGCCAGCGAGGGCACGGTCACGGCGTCCCCGGAGCCGTGGCAGAGCAGCCGGGGGATGGTCGCTCCCGACGCGCCCGCCGACCGCGTCGGGGGGCGCCGCACCCAGTCGAGCAGGGCGGGCAGCCGGTGCGCGGTCCCGGGCGTGGCGAAGAGCAGCATCCGGCCGCGGTGGGTGGCCACCGGGCCGCAGCCGGGACCCTGCTCCCACAGCCGGTCGAGCATTCTGCGGCCGAAGACAGCGGGAGCGTTCACGACGTCGAAGACCGTGCCGCACGGCACGACGCCGGGGGTCGAGGGGCGGGTCTCCCACAGCGCGAGCGTGCTGCGCGGACGGGTGGTGGCCGAGGCGAGCCAGGCGGCGCCGGTGGGGGTGACGGCCGCCGAGCGGAGGCGGGCCTCGTCCTCGCCGGTCTCCCGCAGGTGTGCGAAGTAGCCGAGGCCGTCGTCGTGGCCGTCGTCGTCGGCTTCGAGTGCCTCGGTCAGCGGCTCTTCGTCAAGGATGTCCCGATGCCAAGCGCTCATGGCAGATATATCTACCCGGAGTGACGGGATGAACCCCCAGAGTTCCCGGAATTGGGGACAGGGAAAGCACTGGTGGAGTACCTTGCCCTTCCCGCATATGCCACCGGCTCCTGGCCCCTTGTGGCGAGGATCACTTCGAAACCGTCTTCGGTTCCGGGATCCGGGTTCGCGTCCGCGCCCGGGGCCCCTCCGGGCTTCTCAGGAGTAGGACTCGCCGCGCATCAGGTCGCGGCCGAATTCGATCATCTTCTTCGCGTAGTCCTCGGTCCACTCCGCGCGGTCCGCGATGTCCGCGGGCGTCAGCCGGTCGAACCGCCGCGGGTCCGCCAGCTGCGCCGCCGCCACCGCCTGGAACTCCACCGCCCGGTCGGTCGCGGCCCGGAACGCGAGCGTCAGCTCGGTCGCCCTGGCCAGCAGCTCCCTCGGGTCGTCCATCGACTCCAGATCGAAGAAGTGCTCGGGGTCGGCGGCAACCTCCGACGGCTCGAAGAGCAACGGCGCGGGCCGCATCCGCTGCTCGCTCCGCTCGGATTCCGCCATGTGTCCGTCCTCCTCGGCCGTTGGGCCCGTCGGTGCCGTGCCCGCTGCGCCCGTCTTCCCGGGCCGTCTTCCATTGTCCAGTGCTCCGCAAGACCACCTCGTTCCCCGCCCGGAACGCTCCGAAAGGACCGCCCCGGCGGAGAGCGCGCCGGCGGGCGGCGGGACCCGGCCGCCTCCGCCCGCCCTACGGACGCCACGGCACCCGGTGGTCGGACAGGTGGTCCCACGTGGTCATCATCGCGTCCCACCCGTCGGGGAACTTCACCGTCACCCCCAGCTGGACGGGCTCGGTCGACGGGTGCTCGTCCAGCAGCTCCGCGACGCCGGCGCGGCAGACGACGATGCACGCGTGCCGGTGCCGCGAGGCCAGGACGCACAACCGGCCCGTCTCCAGGTGGAAGGCGGTCGCGTCGGGACGGCCGGACAGCGGATGCAGCACGACGGTGACGTCGAACTCCCTGCCCTGCAGCCGGTTGGCGGTGTCGACCGCGACACCCGAAACGCCCAGCTCCGCGAGCGCCGCCCGGACCGCCGCCGCCTGGTCGCGGTGGGCCGTGCCCACCGCGATCCGCTCGGCCGTCAGCGGCACCGGGTCCTGCGCGCGTTCGCTGGTGGCGGCCCCGCCCCGGTCCAGCAGCCGCCGTACGACCAGGGCCGTCACCCGTACCGCCTCCGGATCGGTGCGCGGGGTGTGCCGGGCGGGCAGCTCCAGCAGGCCCCAGCCCGACTCGGCCGCCTCGTCCAGCACCCGGTCGTGCGCCGAGCCGTCCGAGGGGACGCCGAAGCTGAGCCTCCGGTCGCCGTGGCCGGTGCCGCTGCGGAACGGCGTGTACGGATAGAAGGCGTCGGAGACCAGCGGCGCGGCGGAGGCCGGGAGCCGCCAGGACACCGGCAGGCGGTGCTGCGGCAGCTCCGGATTGTGCGCGAGGAGTGTGGTGACCGCGCTCGCCGAAGGGTCGTACGACAGACCCGCCCACTGCTCCGTGCCGACGACACTGAACGGGTCCAGCTGCCCCGGGTCGCCGACGAACAGCGCCCGCTCGAACAGACCGGCCACGGCGAGCAGCGCGTCCGAACGCATCTGGTACGCCTCGTCGACGATCGCGTGCTGCCACGGCTCGACGTTCTTCACGTGCGCCCACTTCGCGGCCGTGGACACCACCACGTCCAGTCCGGTGAGATCACCGGCCTTCGCGGACTTCCGCACGTTCGCCAGCCCGTCCAACGCCTTGTCGTACGGGTCCGGGTCACTGCTGTGCAGCCGGCCCACCGGCAACTCCGGGTCCTTCTCGGCGAGCCGCAGCACCAGGTCGTCCACCTGGGCGTTGGTCTGCGCGACCACCATCAGTGGCCGCCCGGCGCCGGCCAGCACCTGTGCGGCCCGCACGACGAGTGTGGACTTCCCCGCGCCCGGCGGTGAGTCCACGACCACACCGCGGTGCGAACCGTGCAGGGTGTCGTGCAGGATCGCCTCCGTCGCGCGGGCGGCGGCCGCACCGGGATCGAAGGTCTCCGCGCGGGCGGTCACAGAACGTCCTCCTCGGTCGTCGGGTCGGGCCGGGTGTCCGTCTCGGCGCCCGGCGGGCCGCCGTGCGTCCACGGCGTCTGCTCCGGGTCGGGCAGGGTGGGACCGCCACGCGGAGCGTGCTCGAAGAGCGTCCAGGTCAGCACGTCGCCCTTCGAGGGGACCGAGCCCTCGGCGGGCTCCTTGGCGCGGCCCATCCGGTCGGTCAGCCGCAGCACCAGGACACCCTCTTCGCCGGGCCCGGCGAATCCCAGGAATTCCGCGGTCTGCGGCTTGCCGTCCAGCGAGCGGTACGCCTTGGTACCCGCGGCGAGATGCGGACGGTCGTCGGTGCGCAGGGTCACCAGCGGGCGCGGGCTCGGGCGCTTGCCCTCGCTGTACGCCATGACGACCTCGACGACCTCACCCGCGAAGGCCTCGCCGGCCAGCCGCCGCCCCGCCATCACCAGCGGGTCGTCCAGGGCCTCCTGAGCGTCGAGCTGCGCCTGCGCCGTCTCGCGCGAGGCCAGCTTCCGCGCCGCAGTCACCGCGTCGTCGCGCCGCGGCTGGGGCGGCTCCCCGGCCCGCACGCGATCCCGGTGGCCGGTGAACGACCAGCGGTCCCGCGTCCAGCGGTCGTCGACCATCCTGCCCTCGGGCAGGGCCCGCAGCAGGTCGATGCCCCGCCACACCGACTCCCAGGTGGGCCGCAGCACCCCGGCGATCAGCGCGCGGATCGCCCGCTCGGCCTCCGCGAGCTCACCGAGCCGGGCGTCGGCGGCGAGCCCGTCCTGAGCGGCGGCCAGCGCGGCGCGCGCCCGGTCGTAGCGCTCCATCGCGGGCGCGAGCAGCCGGTTGTCGAAGGCCGGGTCGGTGGCCGGCCCGGCCGGCGGGCACACCAGCAGGCCCTGCCCGTCCCGCTCCAGCTCCGCCCGCAGCGCGGCGTCCGCGCCCGACTCGCCCTCACCGGGGTCGATCCAGGCGAGCAGCGCGCCCAGGTGCAGGTCCTCCAGGCCGGACTGCCCGGTCGCCCAGTGCCGCGACAGCAGCCCCGTCATCGACAGCAGCAGCGAGGAGCCGGGCACCCGGGCCCGCTCACCGAAGTGGGTGAACCAGCGGCCGAGCAGCGGCACGCGCGGCGGCGCGGGATACGGCGTGTCGGGGTCCTGCTCGGCGGTGCGCCGGAAGCGCATGGACCGCCCGAGCAGCCGTACGAAGTCGATGCCCGCGCCGCTCGGCACGATGAGCTGGGGCGCGTCCGCACACAGCTCCACCTCGACCTTGACGCGTTTGCCGGCCCCAGGGTCGGTCTCGGAGCGCTCGGCGGCCTCCACGTCGTCGGCGAAGCCGTCGATGTACGGCAGCACGACCTCCGCCAGTTCGGCGAGGAACGCGAAGCGCAGGTCACGGTCCCGCGGCTGCGGCACCACAAGCAGCCGGGGCTCCGCCCGGTCGGTGCCGACCAGTGCCCCGAGCGGCGCACCGGCCTCACCCGCGGTCGTGAGCGGCACGAACACGAGGGGGCGCTCGGCGACATGCCGGTGCCGCACGGTGGCGAGCGGCCGCGCCCGCCCGCTCTCCACGGCCTCCAGCCGGGCCAGGGTCTCGATGAGACTCACACCCGCCCCCTTCCGAAGCGCCACCGCACCACCGGACGAGGGCCGGTGGCGGCCCCTCCGGCCGCGTGCCTGTGCTCGCGGCTTGCGGTGGCTTTGGTCGCGCACTCGCCGGGCGGCTGCCGGCGCGCCGTGGTGCCTCTGGGCGTGCGCCGACCGGTCGTGGTGCCGCTGGGTGATCCCCCGGCGATCGGGGTCCCGGCAGGGAGGCCACAGTCGGCCGGCGTCCTGCCGACCGCGTGACCGAGCCCGCTGATCGCAGTGGCCCCGGTCATGCGGGCGCGGGGCAGCCTCCTGTCGGCCGTGGGCGGCGCGTTCCTCGGCAGCGGGGACGGCCGGAGCTGCCGGAGCTGCCGGGGCTTGTGCGGGGAGGGGAGCGGCCGCGGGGGCGTGCCGGGCGGTACGGGTCCAGCTCGCCGGCCACGATCTTCTCGGCCAGCGCGTCCACGTGCCGGTCGCCGTGCAGGTCGCCGATGCGTTCGCGCAGCGCCGTGACCGCGATCGTCTCGACCTCCCGCGCCGCC
>NZ_JAAAXQ010000316.1 GCF_009916105.1 Streptomyces sp. GC420
GGCCGGGCACCGTGCCCGTGGCCGAGGGGACAGGCGTGGCCGACACGGCTCTTGTGACGCTGCTGATCACGGCGGCCGCGGACGCGGGCTGGGGCGCGGACACGGCCAGAGGCGCGTTCACGGGCCGGCGCGCGTACGCGGGTGCTTCCGCGCGGGGCATGCCCGGCAGCACCGGACCCCTGAACGCGGTGGTGCGTGGCCTGCAGGCGATCTCCAGCACCGGCAGGGGGAGGAGTCGGCCGAGCAGAGCCGGCGCGCCGGGTCCGGCCGGTTCGGTCCGCGCCCGCTGTGCCACCTGACGCGGCCCGTCCGCTGTGGCCGTGGCCGCACGGCGGACGGGCCGCACCGGACGGATCACCGGATCCGCGAGATTCGCGGGACCGGTGTGATCCGCTGGATTCGCGCGGGCCGCGGGATCGCCGGCCAGAGCGGCCAGCAGACGCGCGTACGCCACACGTTTGCGGCCACGGGGGGTGGTGTGGCCGCCTTCCCAGGAGCGGATGGTCTCCGGGGTGACATTGAGGGCGAACGCGACCTGCTCCCGGGTCAGGGACCTCGCCACCCGCAGTCTGCGGCGCACTTTCGGTCGGGGCAGCGCAGGCGCAACGGGGGCGGTGTCGGTCATCGTGGCCTCTCCACGAGGGCTTTCGCAGGCAGGGGAGCAAGTGACATACCGGTGTCGGGGGACAGCGGGGCATGCGGAGAGCGGGGGCATCACGCTCACCGGGAGCGCCATGCCGATTTGCGTATAAACGCATACTGAGCGACACAACGGTCATTTCGCTGTTACGCGGATAAAGCGCGTGTCGTTGGCAGCATGGCGGCCGTGACCCGAGTGACCGGCCCCCCGGGCCCTTCGCTGCCCTCCCCGCCGTCGTATCCGCCGTCGTATCCGCCGCCGTATCCACCCGACGTGACCCGGACGCTGCGGGCACGCCGCCGCGTCCCCTCGGTCGCCGCCGCGCTGCTGGACGGGGCGGTCGGCGCGGGTCTGGGCCTCGGGGTCTTCGCCGTGGCCGCCATGCTGCTGTGGATCACCTCGCCCTACCCCGACAGCGGCCCGGGTGGAGCGCTGCACGTCGTCGCCGCGCTGTGGCTGCTCGCGCACGGGGCGGAACTCGTCAGGCCCGAGACGCTGTCCGGAGTCCCCGCTCCGGTCGGGCTCACCCCGCTGCTGCTCCTCGCGCTGCCGGTGTGGCTGGTCCACCGGGCCGTGCGGCACACGCTCGACGAGACGTCCGACCCGACCGCGCACGCCGGAGTGTGCGGCGGCTACCTGCTGGTCTGTACGGGCGTCGGCCTCTACGCCGCGGGCGGGCCGCTCACCCCCGAGCCGGCCAGCACCCTCCTGCGGGTGCCGCTGCTCGTCGTCGTCACCGCCGCGGTCTCCTGGTGGACGGCCCACGGGCGCCCACCGGGGCCTCTCGGGCCGTTCGCCGGGTTCGCGGCGGCGTTCCGGCCCGCGCTCGCCGGGATCGTCGCGCTGCTCGGGGGTGGAGCGCTGCTCGCCGGGGTGGGGCTCGTACGGCGAGCGGGCGAGGCCCGCGAGACCTACGTTCTGCTCGCGGGGGACTGGCCCGGCCGCATCGCCCTGCTGGTGCTCGTACTCGCCCTGCTGCCGAACGCGGCCGTCTGGGGCGCGGCCTACGGCCTCGGTCCGGGCTTCGCCCTCGCCGCGGGCGTGACGGCCGGTCCCTTCGGGGTGGTGGGGGAGCAGCCGCCGCTGCCGTATTTCCCGCTCCTCGCGGCTGCGCCGGAGCACGGCCCCTCCGGCGGTACGCCGCTGACCTGGGCGGCGCTGGCGGTACCCGTCGTCGCCGGGGCGGCGCTCGGGCATTTCGCCGTTCCCGCCGCCGAGGAGGCGCCGGAGCGGCGGACCTGGCGGGCCGTGACCAGGACCGTGCTGGCGGCGGCGACGCTGTGCGCGGTGGTGACGGGTGCGGCGGCCGCGGTCTCCGGGGGACCGCTGGGAACGGCCGCCCTCGCGGAATTCGGTCCGGTGTGGTGGCAGGTGGGGCCCGCGACACTGCTGTGGACGACCGTGACGGGTGTTCCGGTGGCGCTCGTCGTGCGGTGGCGCGGGGAGCGGGCGCTCCGTGCGGGGCATCCCCGGCAGGGGGTCGGCGCGACTCCACGGGGGTTCGCGTCAGTGGTACGCGGGGGCGTCGCGAGGCTCTTCACCCGGCGCGCGCGTCTCCACCCGACCCTGCGCCTGCGTCGGTGGGGTCCGGGTAGCGAGACCGGGGCGGAGCCGGAGCCGGGCCGGGGAACGACTGGGTCGGCGGCGGCCGTGACCGCGTCGGCCGGTACCGGGGCACCGGCGGGCGGGGACGCTGTCACGGAGCCCCGGCGGAAGCCCAGGAGCCACCGGAAGGAGAAGGCGGGCCGGAGGGAGAAGGCGGGCCGGAAGGAGAAGGCGGGCCGGAAGGAGAAGGCCGACCGGAAGGAGAAGGCCGACCGGAGCAAGGACGGGGACCGCAACGAGCAGGCGGAGCGGCGGGAGTCCGGGACGACGGATCGGAAGCCGAGGACCCGAGGGAGGATCCGGCTGAGGCGCGGGAACAGGAGGGGCCACGGCTCCCCGGGCGGTCCGGAAACCGGGAGCGGGCGCTCCGTGACGGCCGGTGAGGAACGGCTGCCCGGGGGCCTGGACGCCTACGACGTACTGTCGCCGACCGGCACCGACCCCTGGCACGAGCCGGGCGCCCGCGAGGCGCGCTGGGCCTGGCTCAAGGAGGCGTCGGCGGAGCCGCCGGGTGAGGAACGCGAGGGCCCGTCCCCCGGCACCCCGGACCTCTCTGCCCCGGACCTCTCTGCCCCGGACCTCTCCGCCCCGGACCTCTCCGCCCCGGACCCCTCCGTCATGGACGCCGGCCACCGGCCACCGGCGCTCTGAGCGCCGGGTTCGCCCGTCGCTGCGCCGTACGAGGTTCTGGGGTGGTGTGCGTTCGGGCCGCGGTGGCGACCCGGAGGGAGGGCGGGCTCGGCGCCGCCGTCGGCGTGCGTCCGCGCCGCGGGGCAGATACCGGTCGGTGCCGCGGGGCAGATACCGGTCGGTGCCGCGGGGCAGATGCCGGTCGGTGCCCCGGACGGCCGTCGTACAGCAGGGTGATGCCCGTCCCGGGCGCCGTCTCGGCACGGCCGGCGGCCGCGGCGCGGAGCTGCCGGGATCATGCGCGGTGCGCCGGGCTCGAACCCGGGGAGTCAAGCGGGGACGAGAAGCGGGCACGAGGACCCCGGGGTCGGCATACGCGCCGCCGTGACGCTGCCCCCGGGAGCCCGGGAGCCCGGGAGCCCGGGCGGCACTCGGCGGAGCGGGAATCCACCCGGAGCCCCGTCGCGCGGAGCCCCGTCGCGGCGCACGCACGCGGCGGGAAGGCGGGAACCACCCGCGCTCACGCGGGTGAGGACGTCACTTCTGCACGCCGTACAGCTCGCGCAGCGGCCCCTCCGGCAGGCGGTCGTTGCAGTCGAGCTGGGCGGTCTTGGTCAGGGAGTCGTTCACGCACGTGTAGAAGTCCTGGTAGACCAGCTTGAGCGTGAAGCTCGCGGCCACGAGCACGAGGGCCAGGCCCGCCGTGACGAGCCCGCTGATCGCGGCGGACGTCTGGGGCCTGGACGTCGACGAGTACGGGTCGGCCTGTCCGCCCGGGGGATTGGTGCCACCCGCCGGGCGGCGCGGGGCGCGCAGTGAGCTGATCGACCAGTACAACGCGAGCGCCCCCAGCAGCAGGGCGATCTCCGGCATGTCGAACAGGGCGAAGAAGAACGCCCACATTCCGGACAGCAGGGCGTAGCGGGCGCGCCGCTGCGCCGGGTCCGTGGGGTCCCAGCGCATTCCCCCCGGGCCGCCCTCGGGCCGCCCGCCGCCCTGGCCGCTGCCTCCGGTGTCCCGGCGGCCGCTGCCGAAGCCGCCGCTGCCGCGCTGCGGCTGGTTCCTGCTCCACTGGCTCCCCCAGGGCGAGGCGGGGCGTTCCCCGTCCTGGCCCTCGGAGTCCCCGGTCGGCCGCGTTCCCTCGGAGCCTCCCCGCGCGGGGCGGCGCGGGCGCCAGGGGCGGTCCGGGGCGCCCTCCGGCGGGGGTGCGAAGGGGTTGTCGTCCTGTGGCGAGCCCGACTCCCCGGACCGGGGACCCGGCGAGTCCGACGACCCAGCGGACTGCTGCGGCGAGGACGGGGACTGCTGTGGCGAGGACGGCGAGGACGGGGACTGCCGGTCCCGCGGCAGCAGTGACCCGCGCTCCCCGGCACCGAAGTCGGAGAGCGGAAGGCGGAGGGCCGCGCGGCGGCGTCGGTCCGGCATCGGTGGTGCGACTTCCCCTTGTGTCGGTGGTGTCGGTGGACGTTCGCTGGAGTACAGCGGTGTTCAAACGGACGTGAGCACCCCAGACGCTACCCCCCGCCCGCTGCCCCTTGCCCCGGGGGCCGCCAGGTGTGCCGGTATCGTTGCTGACGGTCGGCGGCTTCGTAGAGTTCCCCGTATACGGGGCGATCTCGCATTCGTACGACCGTACAAGCCGCACCATCCGCGAGAAAGGGCCCCGCCGTGGCCACCCCCAAGCGCCTGGTCGTACTCGTCTCCGGCTCCGGTACGAATCTGCAGGCACTGCTCGACGCAGTGGCCGCGGACCCCACCGGATACGGAGCCGAGGTCGTCGCCGTCGGCGCGGACCGTGAGGGGGTCGAGGGTCTGGCGCGCGCCGAGCGCGCCGGGCTGCCGACCTTCGTCGTCAAGGTGAAGGACTTCGCCACCCGTGAGCAGTGGGACCGGGCGCTGACCGAGGCCACCGCCGCCCACGAGCCCGACCTGGTCGTCTCGGCGGGCTTCATGAAGATCGTGGGGAAGGAGTTCCTGGCGCGCTTCGGCGGACGGTTCGTCAACACGCACCCCGCCCTCCTCCCCAGTTTCCCCGGGGCCCACGGCGTACGCGACGCGCTCGCGTACGGCGTCAAGGTCACCGGATGCACCGTCCACTTCGTCGACGAGGGCGTCGACTCGGGCCCGATCATCGCTCAGGGTGTGGTCGAGGTGCGGGACGAGGACTACGCGGACGGTGGCGCCGCTCTGCACGAGCGCATCAAGGAAGTCGAGCGCAAGCTGCTCGTCGAGGTCGTGGGGCGTCTGGCCCGGCACGGCTATCGCATTGAGGGACGAAAGGTATCAATCCCGTGACCGCCGAAGGTACGAACAAGCGGCCGATCCGGCGCGCGCTGGTCAGCGTCTACGACAAGACGGGCCTCGAGGAGCTGGCCCGCGGCCTGCACGAGGCCGGCGTCCAGCTGGTCTCCACCGGCTCCACCGCATCGAGGATCGCCGCGGCCGGTGTCCCCGTCACCAAGGTCGAGGAACTGACCGGATTCCCCGAGTGCCTGGACGGCCGGGTCAAGACCCTCCACCCCCGCGTCCACGCCGGCATCCTGGCCGACCTGCGCCTCGAGTCGCACCGCGACCAGCTCGCCGAACTGGGTGTCGAGCCCTTCGACCTGGTCGTCGTGAACCTCTACCCGTTCCGGGAGACCGTCGCCTCGGGCGCCTCGCCCGACGAGTGCGTCGAGCAGATCGACATCGGCGGCCCGTCCATGGTCCGCGCCGCCGCCAAGAACCACCCGTCCGTGGCTGTCGTCACCAGCCCCGAGCGGTACGCCGACGTCCTGTCCGCGGTCAGGGACGGCGGCTTCGACCTGGGCGCGCGCAAGCGGCTCGCCGCCGAGGCCTTCCGGCACACCGCCGCGTACGACGTGGCCGTGGCCTCCTGGTTCGCCTCTTCCTACGCGCCGGCCGACGAGGCGGGGGAGGGCGCTCTGCCCGACTTCCTCGGCGCGACGTACGAGCGCAAGAACGTGCTGCGCTACGGGGAGAACCCGCACCAGCCCGCCGCGCTGTACTCGGACGGCACCGGCGGCCTCGCGGACGCCGAGCAGTTGCACGGCAAGGAGATGTCGTACAACAACTACACCGACACCGAGGCGGCCCGGCGTGCGGCGTACGACCACGACGAGCCCGCCGTGGCGATCATCAAGCACGCCAACCCCTGCGGCATCGCGATCGGCGCCGATGTCGCGGAGGCGCACCGCAAGGCGCACGCCTGCGACCCGCTGTCGGCGTTCGGCGGCGTCATCGCCGTCAACCGGCCGGTCTCCGTGGAGATGGCCGAGCAGGTGGCGGAGATCTTCACCGAGGTCATCGTGGCGCCCGGCTACGAGGACGGCGCGGTCGAGATCCTCGCCCGGAAGAAGAACATCCGGGTGCTGCGCTGCGAGGGCGCCCCGGCGGCGCCCGCCGAGCTGAAGCCCATCGAGGGCGGCGCCCTTCTCCAGGTCAAGGACCGCCTCCAGGCCGAGGGCGACGACCCGGCCCACTGGACGCTGGCCACCGGCCAGGCCCTCTCCCCGGAGGAGCTGGCGGAGCTGGCCTTCGCGTGGAAGGCCTGCCGGGCCGTGAAGTCCAACGCGATCCTGCTGGCCAAGGGCGGCGCCTCGGTCGGCGTCGGCATGGGCCAGGTCAACCGGGTCGACTCGGCGAAGCTGGCCGTCGAGCGGGCCGGCGAGGAGCGGGCGAGCGGCTCCTACGCCGCCTCGGACGCGTTCTTCCCGTTCCCCGACGGTCTGGAGATCCTGATCGAGGCCGGTGTCAGGGCCGTCGTGCAGCCGGGCGGCTCCGTCCGTGACGAGATGGTCGTCGAGGCCGCCCGGAAGGCGGGCGTGACCATGTACTTCACCGGGACCCGCCACTTCTTCCACTGAGCCGCGGGCGGCTCCCTTCCACCGAGCCCGCGGACGGCCGGGGGCCGCGCCCCCTCGCGAGAGGAGCGCGGCCCCCGGTGTGCGTACGGGCCGTACGGACGACGCCGTACGTACGGCGCCGTACGGACGTCACTTCTTGATGACCAGCGTTCCGGCCGCACGGTCGTGCCAGCCCTGGAGCTTGCCCGAGTTGTCGAAGAACGGGCTGAGGAAGACCAGGACGGCGCCGATGTAGCAGAGGAAGGCGCCGACGATCGGGATGATGTAGCGGATGAAGCCTCCGCCGAGGCCCGGGACCTGGCCGTTGCTCTCCCTGACGACCCTCAGGCCCAGCGCCATCTTGCCGACGGTGGCGCCGAGGAAGGAGATCATCAGCCACTCGTAGAGCAGCGTGAGGAGCGCGAGGATCAGCATGGCGCCGAGGAAGGCCATGAAGAAGCCACTGGACGCCTCGACCGAGTCGTTGAGCGACTCGTTGACACAGGTCTCGTACGCCGGCGTCAGCGGGTCGATGCCGGAGCAGTCCCGGATGTCGTCGGCGGCGTTGAAGGCGCCGGCCAGGCCGATCGCGGCGGCGATGAAGTACAGGACGCTGATGATCACGCCGTCGATCAGGCGGGCCAGGAAGCGCTGGCCCATCGTGGCTATCTGCACCGTGCCGAGACCGTGCACGTTGATCATGCCGTTGTTGGCCTGAAGGGTGCCGGGGGCCTGCGGGTACGCGCCGTAGGGCTGCTGGCCCTGCTGCGGGTAGCCGTAACCGGGCTGGCCGGGCTGCTGGCCCTGCGGGTAGCCGTAGCCCGGCTGGCCCTGCTGGGGGTAGCCGTAACCGGGCTGACCCTGCGGGGGCTGCTGCGGCTGCTGGCCGTAGGGATTGTTCGGGTCGCCGAAACTCATGGCGGGGTTCCTCCGTTGGATGTGCGGGGACGCGCGGCCCGCGCGGAGGAATATCGAAGATCGTCAGATCAGTGGACCGCCCCCCGGCATGCCCGCGGCACTGGCGGATCATCGTTGTCGGATCGTCCGGTCCTTGTCCAGTCGATGGAGCTGTCTGTTGTGCGAAAGCAACGTGACAGGGACAGAACGTGCACAGAACGAGGTGGATTGGAACCCTGGTGGGTGCATCCGCGAGGATGGACCCATGACCGCCCAGATTCTCGATGGCAAGGCCACCGCAGCCGCGATCAAGTCCGACCTGACCGCCCGCGTGGCGGCGCTGAAGGCCCGCGGCATCACCCCCGGTCTCGGGACGCTGCTGGTCGGCGACGACCCCGGCAGCAAGTGGTACGTCGCGGGCAAGCACCGCGACTGCGCCCAGGTGGGCATCGCCTCCATTCAGCGCGAGCTGCCGGACACCGCCACCCAGGAGGAGATCGAGGCGGTCGTCCGGGAGCTCAACGACAACCCCGAGTGCACCGGCTACATCGTGCAGCTGCCGCTGCCCAAGGGCATCGACACCAACAGGGTGCTCGAGCTCATGGACCCGGCCAAGGACGCCGACGGTCTGCACCCGATGAGCCTCGGCCGGCTGGTCCTGGGCGTGCCGGGGCCGCTGCCCTGCACGCCGTACGGCATCGTGCAGCTGCTGCGCCACCACGGCGTGGAGATCAACGGGGCGCATGTCGTCGTGGTCGGCCGCGGCATCACCGTGGGCCGCTCGATCGGACTGCTGCTGACCCGCAAGTCCGAGAACGCCACGGTGACCCTCTGCCACACCGGTACGCGGGACCTGTCGGCGCACCTCAGGCAGGCCGACATCATCGTCGCCGCGGCGGGGGTGCCGCACATCGTCAAGCCCGAGGACGTCAAGCCGGGCGCGGCGGTCCTCGACGTCGGCGTCAGCCGGGACGAGGAGGGCCGCATCGTCGGTGATGTGCACCCCGGCGTCGCCGAGGTGGCCGGCTGGCTCTCCCCCAACCCCGGCGGTGTGGGCCCGATGACACGTGCCCAGCTGCTGGTCAACGTCGTCGAGGCGGCCGAGCGCGCGGCGGCCGAGGGCTGACCGGGCCCGGCGGGCGGGGAGAGGGCGAGTTCATGAGCAGCGCAGCGGCGGCGAAGGGCGGCACGGAGCCTCCGGAGGGACGGCCGGGCCCGTCCGGTACGGCCGGCGCGAACGGGACCGTTGAGGGGCCGGTGTCCGGTTCCGGGGCTTCCGGCGAGTCCGGTGCCTCCGGCGGGTCCGCGGTCTCCGAGGGCTCCGGGGCTTCAGGGGCGTCGGCGAACGGCGCCCGTGCGGAGAGTGGCCGGCGGGGAACGGACCGGGCGAGGGCCGCCTCCGGGGACGGCGAGGGAACCGGCCCCGCGCGTGCGGTGGCCGCCGGCACCCGGGCCCCCGGCCCCGCCGCCGGAAGCGACGCCGCCGACGCCGCCACCGACGCAGCCGAGGGTGACGGTGGTGACGACGACAGCCGTCGCGGTGACGGTGGCAAGGGCCCGGCCGAGGCCGTGGACCAGGACGCCGTGGTGGCCAGGGGCGCGGTCAGCGCGCCCGGCCCGGACGGCGAGCCGGTGCGTGCCACCCGGCGCTTCCCGCTCTTCACCAGGGACACCGCCCGCCCTGAGGGCGGCGGCCGGGCGGCCCCCTCGGACGCCCCGGCGCCGGCCCGCCAGTGGCCGCTGCTGACCGTGCTGGGCGGTGCGGGCGTCGGCCTGCTGGTGGTGGCGGCGGGGGTGTTCCGCATCGGGACCCTGCTGATCGGTGCGGCCCTGCTCGGCGGGGCCGTCCTGCGCTGGCTGCGGCCCTCGGTGGGGATGCTGGCGGTGCGCTCCCGGTTCACGGACATCGTGACGTACGGCGTGATGGGGACGCTGATCATGCTGCTGGCGCTGGTGGCGCACCCGAACCCGTGGCTCGACGTGCCGATCCTGGAGGACGCGGTCCAGTTCACCGTCCACTGAGGTCGGCCGCTGCCGGGGCATGGCCGGCAACCGCCGGCAGCCGCCGGCGCCCGAACTTCGCGTAGCCGACGGCCTGCAGTGCGGCCATCTCCTCGTGCCGCGACTGGACGAAGCGGGGACGGTTGTCGGCCCGGCCCCAGGCGGCGAGCAGCCCGTTGATCCCGTCACC
>NZ_JAAAXQ010000317.1 GCF_009916105.1 Streptomyces sp. GC420
CTGGGAGGCTGGTCCCGGGCGCTGGACCTGGACCTGGGCCCAGCACGCTGAGTGCCGCGCGGGCGGTCCCGCGCGGCGGAGCCGCACGCCCTCGCACCTCCGGGCCGCCCCCGAACCGGGCCGACCTGCCCCGCCCTCGCCCGAGCGACCCAACGGCCCGCTGGTCCTGGCGGCCGGACGGCTCGGCGGACCGAAGGCCGGTAGGCCGGTAGGCCGGACGGCCTGGTATGCCCTGACGACTCGTCGGCCCGGCGGGCCGGTGGTGGCCGCCCGGCGGCCCGGTGGCCTGCCCGGCCGGACGGCTCGTGGCTCGGCGGCCAGACGGATCGTTGGCCCGGTGGCTGGAGGGTCCGCCAGCCCGGTGGGGCGGTGGTTCGAGGGGCTCGTGGCCGGCGGCCTGTGGGGCCTGCGGGGCCGTCGGTCGGACGGCACCGCGGCGGCCTGCCGGGGGATTCCCCGGTGCCCGGGGCACGTCCGCGCGCGCCGTGCCACTCCGGTCCCGCCGCCCCGGGGGAGCGACCCGGTCTCGGCGCGGGGCCGGGGTCGCGCAGGCCCCGCGTTCCGCGTTCCGCGGGATCACCGTGCGATGCGGTCCAGGTTCCCGACGCCGTCCTTGGCGTTGCCGGGAGCGCCCGCCTGGCCGGGTCCGCGTGCCGCCGTCCTTCCGCGCGCCCAGTTCACCAGCGCGCACAGGGCCACCAGCGTCCAGGCCGAGGCCGCCGCGAGCAGGGTCCACTTGTGGTTGGCGGCCGCGTCGATGGTGACGAGGGCCGCGCCGAGGAAGTTGAGCCGGCGGCAGAAGGACCTGTGGTGGTACGGCTCAGCACGAAGGCCGCCGCGAGCAGTGCGAAACCGGTTGCCTGGATGCCCAGGTAGCCGGGATCGCGGAAGATGTCGACGGCGGACACGGTGCTCACGGACGTTGCATTCCGCTCAGTCGGCCAGAGGGTCGAGCCGCTGCGTCTCGATCTTGCCCTCGAGCATGGAGCCCAGACCGAGGACAGCGCACACGTCGGGCCGTTCCGCGATGTTCACCGGCATGCCGGTGGCCTCGCGCAGCATGTGGTCGAGGCCGGGCATCAGCGCGCTGCCGCCCACCAGCATGATGCCGCGGTCCGCGAGGTCCGCGACCAGGTCGGGCGGGCAGGAGCGGAGCACCTTGCCGATGCCGTCGAGCACGGAGGTGAGCGGGGTGTGGATGGCTTCCCGGACACGGGCCGTGTCCACGTGCACCGAGCGGGCCAGACCTGTCGCGACGTCGCGGCCGTGGATCTCGGTGGACTCCGGGCCGTTCGGCGACAGCCCGCCGCCGCTCAGCGCCAGTTGGAGGGGGCGCACGGACTGGCTCGGCAGCATCAGTTCGTGCTGCTGGCGCAGGTGCTGGATCACGGCGTGGTCGATGGCGTCGCCGCCGATCGGCACCCGCTCGGCGGTCACGATGGAGCCCAGGGAGAGCACCGCCACCTGGGTGGTGGCCGCCCCGCACACCATGATCATGGTGGCGCAGGGCTCCTCGACCGGCAGCCCGGCGCCGACCGCCGCCGCGATCAGCGTGTCCACCAGCTCCACCCGTCGCGCCCCGAGGCCGACCAGAGTCTCCACGGCGGCGCGCTGGGCGAGCGGATCGGCGTCGTGCGGGACGCAGGCCGCCGCCCGCAGCCGGGGCTTGCGGCGGAGCGTGCGGCGCAGCTTCTCGCCGAGCAGGTGGCGCAGCATGCGCTGGGCCATCTCGATGTCGACGACGGAGCCGCCCGAGACCGGGCGGACCACGCGGATGTAGTCGGGGGTGCGGCCCGTCATCCTCAGCGCGAGCTCGCCGACGGCGATGAGCGAGCCGGTCCTGGTGTTGACCGCGGCCACGCTGGGTTCGTCCACGACGAGGCCCATGCCCTTGACGAACACCCTCGTTCTGGCCGCGCCCAGGTCGACGGCCACGTGGCAGCGGCGCAGCTGCTCAAGACTGACGTTCATGGCAGATCCTCCCGAGCGCGGACGGTCCCTTCTTCGCATCGTGTGATCGATCCGGGTCGTGCGCGCGCTGGACTGGTCCGCTCGGGGTGCCGCCCCCGGCCGCTGTCCGGCCGCCCCCGGCCGCTGTCCGGCAGTCCCCGGCCGTTGTCGTGCAGGTACCCGGCCGTTGTCGTGCAGGTGCCTGGCCCGGCCGAGGCCCCTGGTCAGTCCGCCCCGGCCCGCACGATGCCGCGGGCGATGCCCAGTTCCACCAGGTCCTGGGGTCGCAGCCGCAACTGCTCGGCGGTGGCCGGGGCCTCGGCCGGGGAGCGCTTGAGGATGGCGGCGGCGAGTTCCGGCGCGATGACGGAGAAGTAGCTGTCGGGGGTGACCCAGGTGTTGCCGGGGGCGGCCAGGGCCAGTGCCCCGCCGGAGCCGCCCTCACCGACGACCAGTGTCGTCACCGGCACCCGCGCCGTCGCCACCGCCGCGAACAGCTCGGCGATGGCCGGGCCCGCGCCCGCCCGCTCGGCGTCGGCGTCATTGGCCGCGCCCGGCGTGTCGACGAGGGTCAGGACGGGTATCCGCAGCCGCTCCGCCAGACGTATCAGCCGGGTCGCGGTGCGGTACCCGGCGGGCCGGGTGGCCGTACCGCACTGGGCGGCGTACGCGATCGTACGGCCGTCCCGCCGGCCGAAGCCGCACAGCATGCCGGGATCGACGCCGCCGCAGCGGTCACCGCTGATGTCGGCGGTCTCGTCGAAGTACGCGTCGAGGTACTGACGGGCGCGCGGGCGCCCGGGATCGCGTGCGGAAAGGACCGCGTCCCACCCGCCGGCGGGCAGCGGGGCGCGGGCGAGCGCGGGCGGCGGCTCGGCGGCGGCGGGCACCACGACCGTGCCCGTGAGCAGCCTCAGCCAGCGGCTCACCGCGGGGCGCAGCTCGTCGGAGCGGACGACGGCGTCGATGTGGCCCATGGCCAGCTGGGACTCGGCCGTGTAGGCGGAGGGGTCGGCGCCGGGCGGGCGGACGCGGGACCCGGCGAAGGCGACCTGCGCGGAAGGCAGGGCGAGCGCCACGTCCGCGCCCGCGCCGAGGGTGGCCCAGCCGCCGCCGGTGGTGGGGTCGCGGAGCACGGCGATCTGCGGGAGGCCCCCCGCGCGCAGCAGCGCGGACTCGCGGGCCACGCGCTGGAGCTGGGTGAGCGCGAGCATGCCCTCCTGCATTCGGCTGCCGCCGGTCGCGATGAGGGAGACGAGGGGGAGGCGCAGCTCGCGGGCGGCGGAGTACGCGGCCTGGAGCCTGTCGCCCGTGCGCTCGCCGAGGGAGCCGCCGAGGAAGGCGAACTCGAAGGCGACGACGACCGCCCGGACCTCGCCGATCAGCGCGGTGCCGCAGATCACGGACTCGGTCTCGCCGGTCCGTGCCGCGGCACGCGCTCGCGTGTCGCCGTATCCCCGCCAGCCGATCGGGCCGTCGCCCGCCGGATCCTGTCCGTGGCCCGGCTCGTCACGGCCGCCGTGGCTGTCGGGCCCGCCGTGGCCGTCGGGCCCGTCCGGTTCGTCGCCCGGGTTGAGCCCGTCGGTCCTGCGGCCGGGTCCGCCCGACCCACCGGGCTCGCCAGCTCCGTCCCGCCCCTCGGTCCCGGACCCGTCCGGCCCGTCCGGCCCGCCGGCCCCCTCCGGCCGACGGGACTCGTCCGGCTCGCGGGCCCCGGCGAACTCGGGGAACTCGCTGAACGAGTCCGTGAGCAGGGCGACGGCCTCGCGGGCGCTCAGGCGCTCAGCCACGGCCGTCCCCGGGACCGGCCGCGGCGAGCGCCCGCTTCATGATCTTCCCCATGTCGTTGCGCGGCAGCGCGTCCAGGCAGTGCAGCACCCGGGGCCGCTTGTGCGGGGCGAGCTGGGCGGCGACATGCCCGGACAACTCCTCCAGCGCGGGCGGCGCCGCCGGGTCGGCGGGCACGATCCAGGCGACGATCCGCTCTCCGAGGTCCGGGTCAGGCTCGCCCGTGACGGCCGCCTCCCGCACACCCGGATGCTCCAGCAGCGCGTTCTCGATCTCCCCGGCGCCGATCTTGTAGCCGCCGCTCTTGATCAGGTCGGTGGCCTTGCGGCCGACGATCCGCACGTATCCGTCCACGTCCCGGGTCGCCATGTCGCCGGTGCGGAACCAGCCGCCCTCCGCGAACGCGGCGGCCGTGGCGTCCGGGCGGTTCAGGTACTCCGTGAACAGGTTCGGGCCGCGCACCTGGATCTCGCCCACGGTCTCCCCGTCGTACGCCGTGATCTCCGCCCCCGTCTCGTCGACCAGCCGCAGCTCCACGCCCGGCAGCGGCACCCCGACCGTGCCGGGACGCGGCCCGCCGACGGCGCGGGCACTCGGCCGGATGTCCGGGGGTGTCCAGCGGGACGAGCACAGCATGAGTGTCTCCGTCATGCCGTACCGCTCGACGACCTGCCGACCGGTCGCCGACGCGATCCGCTCGTGGTCGTGCACCGGAAGCGCCGCCGAGCCCGAGACCAGCAGCCGGGCCTCCGACAGCGCCTTGGCGAGTGCGGGGTCGGAGGGGAGGGCCTCGGCCATGCGGTGGTACATGGTCGGTACGCCGAAGAGCATCGTGCCCCCGCCCGTGCTCCCGGTTCCGGCCCCGCCTCCGCTCGTACCCAGCTCGCGGGCGACGCCCTCCGTGCTGAAGGTCCCGAGGTGACGCACGCTGCCGCCCAGCCGCAGTGGGCCGAGGATGCCGAGGATGAGGCCGTGGACGTGGAACAGCGGCAGTGCGTGCACCAGCGCGTCGGCGTCGGTCCACTGCCAGGCATCGGCCAGCGCGTCCAGCGTCGAGACGATGGCGCGGCGGGGCAGGACGGCGCCCTTGGGCGGGCCGGTCGTGCCCGAGGTGTAGACGATCAGTGCCGGAGCCCGGGCCGGGGGCTCGTCGGGCAGCGGGACCTCCGGGGCGGCCGGGCCGGGATCCACCGCCACGTCCTCGCGCGGCAGCGCGCCGAGGGCCGCGGGCACCTCCGCGCCGGGCGCGGCCAGCAGCATGCCCGGTCGGCTGTCGGCGAGGATGTGCGCCAGTTCCCGCTCGCCCGACCTGGGGTTCAGCGGCACCACGGGCACCCCGGCCAGCAGGGCGGCGACCACCGCGACTGCGGTCTCCAGCGTCGGCGTGGCCCAGACCGCGACCCGTCCGCCCGTCGCACCCAGCCGCTCCGCCAGGGGGCCGGCCGCGGCGGCGAGTCCGGCATGGGTGAGGGCGCGGTCGCCGAAGCGCAGGGCGGGGCGCTCCGAACGGGCGGCCAGCGCGGGGAAGAGGGAACTCACGCGTCGTCACTCCTTCTCTCGGCCGGGTCGGCCGGGTCGGAACCACTGTGCACAACGATCACCATGGTGGCCAGAGCGGGTCCGGGTGCCCGGCGGTCCCGGCGGCCCGGGCGGTTTCGCCATTCCCGGCGATCCCGGTTCGCCCCCGCGGGCTCACCGGCCTGCGAAGTCTCACCGGCGCAGCGTCCGCGTCCGCGGACGCTGCGGCCGGCTCAGCCGCCCGAGACCTCCTGGAGCAGCCCGTACGTGAACTCCGTCACCAGTGTCCCGCCGCCTTCCGTGGCCGGCAGCGCCAGCCGCCAGCGGGTCGGGGCGGTGCCCTCCATCGGCCGGGCACCGGGGAAGGCGCGGGCCACCTCGTCTACCGTGCAGGTCCACGGGCGCAGGTCGGCGACCGTCCGCAACGCGGGGCCGGGGACGCCGGGTGCCCGGATCAGCCAGTCGTTCCAGACCTGCCCGCCCGGCGCGCACAGCACTTCGAAGCGCAGCCCGGGCCAGAGTGGCAGCCGCCACAGCAGTGCGTCGCACTTCAGGTCGCCGATGGTGCGCGGGACGACGGACTCGGGAGGGCCGAGGACCGAGCGGTAGCGGCTCACGGCGGCGCGGCCGCGCGGTGAGCGGACCATGGCCTGCCAGTGCTTGTTCGCCTCGCGCATCTCGGTGAGGGACACCCCCAGCTCGTGCCGGGCGTCCTCGACGAGACCGGGCTGGAAGTCGGCCATCCGGCGCAGCAGCACCAGCTGGAATTCGCGCGGTCCGAAACTCATGGTGCAAGGGTGCCCGGTGCGCGGCCCTTCGGGAGGAACAGTACGGAGTTGACGTACCGCGGGCCCGGGACCAGGGCGCGGCGCACCAGCCCCTGTTCCGCGAGGTGGTGGGTGCGGGCCTGGTGGCCGGCCAGGTCGAAACGGGCCAGCGGCACCCAGTGGCGGCCGGGTAGCACCCAGCCCCGGTAGTCCCGGGCGTCGAGGAGGTCGAGGACCGGTTCGAGGGGCTGGATGCGGGTCTCCAGCTCGATGAAGAGCGTGGGGCGGTGCCTCGCCATGGTCTGCTCGGCGCCCTGGAGCACGGGCAGTTCCGCGCCGTCCACGTCGATCTTGACCAGCGTCACCCGCTTGAGATCGAGTTCGTCCAGTGTGAGGCAGTGGACCACCACGGAGGTGCCGTGCAGGTCGCGGCGCACCAGTGACGAAACACCCCGGTCGCCGCGTCCGCCGGGCGGGAGCCACAGGGTGGCGATGCCGGAGCGGTCGGCCGCCGCGGCCTGGACGACCCGCACATTGCGCGGGGCGGTCGCGCACAGGGCACGTGCCAGGTGGGGCACGGGCTCCAGCGTGACGACGCGGGAGGCGCGCCGGGCGAGGCGGCGGGACCACGGGCCGTACCAGCCGCCGACGTCGACGGCGGTGCCGCCGGGCGGGCAGAAGTCCGCGAGTCTGCGCAGTTCGGGTTCGAAGCGCGGGTAGAGGGCGGCTGCCGCGAGGCCGACCAGGCGTGGGGGCAGGCCGGGGGCGAGCCGGGCGGCGAGGGTCACGGCGCCGGACTGTCCTCGGGCCGCTGCCCGGACGGGGTTTCACCGGAGCGGTCGCCGGGTGCCCCTGTGTCACGTCCGCCGGGTCCCTCTCCGGAGCGCCCGCCGGGTCCCGCCGTGTCACGTCCGCCGGGTCCCTCTCCGGACCGTCCGCCGGGCGCCTCCGCG
This sequence comes from Streptomyces sp. GC420, assembly GCF_009916105.1. Classification (GTDB taxonomy): domain Bacteria; phylum Actinomycetota; class Actinomycetes; order Streptomycetales; family Streptomycetaceae; genus Streptomyces. The sequence goes on from NZ_JAAAXQ010000317.1 coordinate 6,977, forward strand.
TCACGCCCGCCGGGCCGTTCCCCGCGCAGGTCCCGGGTCAGGCGCAGGTGCACCTCCTCCGGCACCTGCTCGCCGGAGGACGGCAGTAGTTGCGGGATGCCGTCCACGACGGGGTAGCGGCGGCGCAGCCGGGGATTGTAGAGCGCGACGCCGTCGTCCCCCTGCTCTCCCTCCGCCCCGACGAGGATCAGCGGACCCTTGTCGAGGGGGCAGGCCAGGATCTTCAGCAGCGGGTCGTCAGGATTCACGGGCGGTCAGCTCCTCGGCGGGCGTCGGAGGCGGTGGCGGATCGTGCCGCGGCAGCGCCAGCAGGGTGGTGACGGCGAGCGCCGTGCCACCGAGCCGCAGCGCCAGCCGCAGTGGTTCCTCGGGCAGAGACTCGCCGAACGCGAAGGTGCCCAGGGCCGCGGTGAACAGGCAGGTGACGGTGGTGCAGACGGGCACGATCAGCGAGGCCCGGCAGCGCTGGAGCGCGGTCTGGGACAGGACCAGGCCGACCACTCCGGTGAACAGCAGCAGGTACGGATAGGGGGAGGCGAGCAGGCCCAGCAGCGCCCCGCCCGGTCCCGAGGTGGCCAGACGGCCGGAGACCCCCTTGATGGCCAGTGAGCTGACGCCGTACAGCAGCCCCATCGCCACCCCGTACTCCACCCCGGTCGTCGGCAGCCGGTGCCGGTGGCGGGCCCGGCGTTCCGCCGAGCCGTACAGCCACAGCCCGGCGGCCAGTGTGGGCAGGGCGATCAGCAGCAGCGTGGGAAGCGGGGCGCCGTGGCTGACGGTGTCGGAGTCCTCCCGCAGGGAGCCGACCACCATCAGCAGGGCGAGCAGGATCGCGCCGACCGCGTACCGCTCGCGGCCCGACGTCTTCTCGCCCAGCACCACCGAGGAGAGCAGGAGCAGCAGCACCAGGCCGGAGACGAAGATGCCCTGTGCGGCGGCGATCGGCAGGGTGCGGTACACGGCGAGCTGCGCGGCGAATCCGGCGGCCAGGGCCAGCGAGCCGGCGATCCACAGCGGGCTGCCGAGCAGCACGCCGATCACCCGCAGGGGCCGGCGGGCCGCCAGGTCCGGCAGACCGGTCAGCGCCCGCTTCTCCAGGACGAACCCGGTGCTGTAGAGGACATTGGCCAGCAGTGCGGCGGCCACACCCCACCACACGGCACCTCAGCTCCTTCGCGCGTGCGCGAGGAGGATGGACGCCGCCGACGGCAGGGCGCAGGCGGCACGGTCGAGAGCGCGCAGCGGGCGTGGCACGCCGTGGAAGGGGGCGCCCGCGACGCGGACGACGTCGAAGCCCGAGGCGGTCAGCAGGGACCGCAGGGCGCGGGCGGTGTAGAGGCGCAGATGGCCGACGACCTCCGACCCGGGGCGGCCGTGGATGCCGCGCAGGCTGACCTCCGAGAAGACGGGCTGCACGCCGGCGAGAAGGAGCGCCCGGTTGTACCAGGCGGCGAGGTTGGGTGTGGACAGCAGCAGATGGCCGCCAGGGCGCAGCACGCGGCGGATCTCGTCCAGCGCGGAGTCCGGGTCGACGAGGTGCTCGATCACCTCGCTGAACACGGCGGCGTCGGCGCACGCGTCACCGAGCGGCAGCCCGCCGTCGGTGAGCTGGCCGCGGACGACGTGGGCGAGGCGGGTGCGGGCGCGGCGCAGCGCGTCCTGCGACCAGTCGATGCCGACGACCCGGTGCCCGGCGAGCAGCGGCGCCGCTGCCGCTGCCGCCGTGCCGTCGCCGCAGCCGATGTCGAGGACGGTCGCTCCCGAGGTCCCGGCGGCGCGCAGGGCGGCGGCGAGCATCCGCGCCTGGCGCAGTGTGCGTGCCTCGCCGGAGGCGACGGGGACGGCCGGGTCCTCGTAGAACTCGCGCAGGCCGTCCCTGGCCCCGGGCAGGGCGTCCCCGGTGCCGGTGCCGGTGCCGGTGCCGGTGCCGTTGGCGTTGGCGGGGCCGGTGCCGTTGGCGGGGCCGGTCCCGCTGGCCGGGCCGGTCCCGTGCGTGGCGTCGGTCCCGGGCAGGGTGCTGGTCATGGCTCCTCCGGGGTGGTGGCTCGCAGATACTCCTCGAACAACGCGCACAGGCGCGCGCCGGCGGCGTCGTCGAGCAGCGCGCGCGACCAGCGCAGGGCGATGTGCAGCCGGCCGCCGGTGCCGGCGGTCGTCACCGTCAGGCCGCGCGGCATGCGGGCGGGAGCGGAGAACCAGACGGCCGTGGCGCGGCCCGCGTCACCGAAGTCCAGCGGGTAGGGGATGCGGCCGATGTTGCTGAGCAGGGTCGTCGACGTCCAGGGCGCGGCGGCCCTGCGCAGCGCGCGGGTGAGCGCGGCCCGTACGCCGACCGGCAGGACCGGTGCGGTGAGCAGGGCGGCGCCGTGGCCGAGCTGGGGGCGGGAGGCGGCCTTGAGCGCGCGGGTGCGGTCTGCGGTACGACGCAGCAGCTCTTGGACGGACCTGGGGTCGTCCTGCGTCAACTCCTCCGCGCCGAAGGGTACTTCGACGAGGCGGGTGCCGTTGCCGATGGGCATGTCGGTGCCGCGCGGGCGGTCGTCGACCGGCATGGTGATCCTCATGGGGGCGGGCGCGCGGTGGCGCAGCCGGTTCCAGGCGGCGATCATCAGGGCGGTGGCGACGAGGAGCTGGTCGTTCACCGTGTACGGGGCGCCGGGAGTGCGGCGAGGCACCGGCAGTTCCGTCAGCAGCATTCCGTTGCCGCTCGCGCCGGGGCGCGCGTTTCCGGCGATACGGGCAGGCCGGGCGAGGAAGCCGGCGGGAGGCGGCCTTGAGCGCGCGGGTGCGGTCTGCGGTAC
>NZ_JAAAXQ010000318.1 GCF_009916105.1 Streptomyces sp. GC420
GCCGACGCACTGCGCGCGCAGGCCGACGCGCTGCGCACCCACCTCGAGACCCACCCCGACCAGAGCCTCGGCGATGTCGCCCACTCGCTGGCGACCACACGCACCCACTTCGAGCACCGCGCCGTGCTGCTCGCCGCCGACAGGGACGAGGTGCTCGCCGGGCTGTCCTCGCTCGCCTCCGGGGACACCCCCGCCGGAGCGGCGGTTGGTACGGTCCGGCCCGGCGAACTGGCCTTCCTCTTCACCGGACAGGGCAGCCAGCGGGCCGGCATGGGCCGCGCCCTGTACGACACCTACCCGGTCTTCGCCGCCGCCCTCGACGACGTCTGCGCCCTGCTCGACAGGCACCTCGACCGCTCCGTCCGGGACCTGATGTTCCTGGCGGAGGACTCCGAGGACGCGGGCCTGCTGCACCTCACCGGATACACGCAGGCCGTGCTGTTCGCCTACGAGACCGCGCTGTTCCGCCTGCTGGAGGACTGGGGTGTCACCCCCGACGTCGTCCTCGGCCACTCGGTCGGCGAACTGGCTGCGGCACACGCCGCCGGCGTCCTCTCCCTCCCGGACGCCTGCGCTCTCGTCGCGGCCCGCGGCAGGCTGATGCAGCAACTGCCCTCCGACGGCGCGATGGTGTCCGTCCAGGCCTCGGAGCAGGAGATCCTGCCCACCCTCGCCGGCCGGGAGGACCAAGTCTCCGTCGCTGCGGTCAACGGCCCGCTGTCCACCGTGCTCGCCGGTGACGAGGACGCCGTGCTCGCCGTCGCCGAGCAGTGGCGTGAGCGGGGGCGCAAGACCAAGCGACTGCGCGTCAGCCACGCCTTCCACTCGCCGCGCATGGACCCGATGCTCGAGGCCTTCCGCGAGGTCGCGTCCGGCCTCGCCTACGAGAACCCGCGCATCCCCGTGGTGTCCAACCTCACCGGGCGTCTCGTCTCCGCGCGGGAGATCAGCACCCCCGACTACTGGGTGCGCCACGCCCGGGAGGCCGTCCGCTTCCACGACGGCATGCGCGCGCTCGAGGAACGGGGCGTCCGCTCCTTCCTGGAGGTGGGACCGGACGCGGTGCTCGCGGCGATGGGCCGCGACTGCGTGTCCGCGGAGCACGAGGAGGAGACCGCCTTCCTGCCGACGGCGCGGCACGGCCGGCCGGAGGTCTCCGCACTGCTCGGCGCGCTCGCCGAACTGCATGTCCGCGGTACCACCGCGGACTGGCGCCGTATGACGACCGGCTGTGGCCGCCGCCGCGTCGCCCTGCCCACGTATGCCTTCCAGCGCCGCTCCTACTGGCTGCAGGCCCCGGAGCGTACGGGCGCCGACGTCGGCTCGGCGGGACTCGCGCCGATCGATCACCCGCTGCTCGGCGCGGTCGTACCACGTGCCGAGGCCGGGGAACTCATCCTGACCGGGCGGCTGTCCGCGCAGACCCAGCGCTGGCTCGGCGACCACCGCGTGCACGACGAGATCGTGGTGCCCGCCGGTGCCTTCGTGGAACTGGCCCTCCAGGCGGGTGCCGAGACGGGCGCCGCACACATCGAGGAGCTGACGCTGGAGTCACCGCTGGTTCTGCCCGCGGACGGCGGGGCGCGGTTCCAGGTCGGCGTCGGAGCGCCGGACGCCGAGGGGCAGCGTGCGTTCTCCGTGCACTCCCGGCCCGAGGACACCGACAGGGACGTCTCCTGGACCCGGCATGCCGCCGGCACCCTCGTCCCGGCCCGTCCCGAAATCCCGTCCGAACTGAGCGCCTGGCCTCCCGCCGGGGCCGCACCGGTCGCCGCCGACGACCGCGAGACGCCCCTCGACCCGGCCTTCGCGACCCTGCGGGAGGCCTGGACCCTGGGCGAGGACCTCTTCGCCGAGGTGGCCCTCGGCGCCGAACACCGCGACGGGGCCGCCCGCTTCGCCCTGCATCCCGGCCTGCTCGACGCCGCCCTGTACGCGCTCGCCGCGAACCGGTCCGGCACCGATCCCACCGCGGTGTGGCTGCCCACCGAGTGGAAGGGCATCGCCGTGTACGCGGCCGGAGCGGAGACCCTGCGGGTCCGGATCACCCCCGCCGCCGGAGCAGCCCGGACCGGTGCGGCCGGTCCCTTCTCGCTCACCGTGGCCGACGGCGCGGGACTGCCGCTCGCCACGGTCGAGGCCGTCACCCTGGCCCCCCTGTCCGAGGAGGCGGTAGCCCGCGCGGCCGGCACACCCGCTCAGGAGCCACTCTTCCAGATCGGCTGGACCGGCCTGGCGCTCACCGCGGGTGACGCGCGGTCCGGCCGGTGGGCCGTGGCGGGAGACGCCGACCTCGGCCTGGCCACCGCCCTCACCACCGCTGACGCGGGAGTGGTGGTCCACCCGGACATGACCGCGCTGATCGAGGCGGCCGGTTCCGCCGCCCCCGAGGTGGTCCTCGTACAGTGCCCCACGCCGGCGGTCGCCGGCCCGGCCGGTGAGGTCGCCGAAGCCGTTCGCACCGCTGTCGGGGACAACCTCGCCCGGGTGCGGTCCTGGCTGGAGGACGACCGGCTCGCCGGCTCCCGGCTGGTGCTCGTCACCCGAGGAGCCGTGGCCACTGGCACGGCGGGCGACGACCCCGATCTGGTGGGCGCCGCGCTGTGGGGCCTGCTGCGGTCCGTGCGCGCCGAGTACCCCGGCCGGGTCGGCCTGCTGGACCTGGGCCGCGAGCGGGAGTCGCTGCGCTCGCTGCCCGCCGCGCTCGCCTCCGGGGAACCCGAACTCGCCCTGCGCAACGGCGCCGTCCTGGTTCCCCGGCTGCAACGGCCGCGGATCCCGGCCGGCCCGGCTCCCGCGTGGGAGTCCGGCGGTACGGTGCTGATCACCGGCGGCACCGGCGGGCTCGGCTCCCTGGTGGCCCGTCACCTGGCCGCCGAACGGGGCGTGCGCCATCTGCTCCTGGTCAGCCGCGGCGGTGCCGAGGCCGAGGGCGCCGCCGAACTCGCCGCCGGTCTCACGGCCCTGGGCGCCGAGGTGACCGTCGCGGCCTGTGACGTGGCCGACCGGGACGCCCTTGCCGCGCTGCTCGCCGGCATCCCCGACGAGCATCCGCTGACCGCGGTGGTGCACGCGGCCGCCGTCCTGGACGACAGCGTCGTCGCCACGCTGACCCCGGAGCAGATCGATCGGGTGCTGCGGCCCAAGGTGGACGCGGCACTGAACCTGCACGAGCTGACGAAACATCAGAAACTCTCCGAATTCATCCTGTTCTCCTCCGTGATCGGCACGGTCGGCAACGGCGGCCAGGCCGCCTACGCGGCGGCCAACGCCTTCCTCGACGGTCTCGCCCACCGACGCAGGGCCGAAGGGCTGCCCGCCCTCTCGCTCGCCTGGGGACCGTGGGCCCACGAGGACGGGCTGATCCGGGGCCTCGGCGACGCCGACCGGGCACGGCTCCGCCGCCTCGGCCTGCGGCCGCTCGGCGTGGACGAAGGGCTCGCCGCGCTCGACACGGCCCGCGCGGTGGAGGCGCCCGTCGTCGTCCCCGCCCGCTTCGACCGCGCCGCCCTGCGCACCAGGGCGGCCGAGGAGGAACTGCCCGGTGCCCTGCGCGGCCTGGTCACCCTGCCCAGGCGCCGGGCCTCCACCGCGCAGCCGCACCCCGTGACCGGCACGCCCGCCACCGGCCTCGCCCGGCGGATCGCGGACCTGTCCGGGGACGCTGCCGAGCGGCTGGTGGACGAGGTCGTCCGCACCCAGGTCGCCGCCGTCATGGGCTACTCCTCCCCGGACGCCGTCGATGCCTCCCGTACGTTCAAGGACCTCGGCTTCGACTCCCTCACGGGCGTGGAACTGCGCAACAAGCTGAGCGCGGCGGCCGGAATCCGGCTGCCGGCCACGCTCGTCTTCGACCACCCCACGACCGCGGCCGTCATCGGCTACCTGCGCTCCGAACTCCTGCACGAGCGGCTGAGTCCCGCCGTTCCGCAGGTCCCGGCCACCGTCGCCGCCGATCAGGACCCCGTCGTCATCGTGGGGATGGGGTGCCGGTATCCGGGTGGTGTGGGGTCGCCGGAGGATCTGTGGCGGCTGGTGGAGTCGGGCGGGGACGCGATCTCGGGGTTCCCGGTGGATCGTGGTTGGGATCTGGAGGGGTTGTACGACCCGGAGGGGGAGCGTGCGGGGACGTCGTACACGCGTGAGGGCGGGTTCCTTCACGAGGCGGCGGAGTTCGATGCGGAGTTCTTCGGTATCTCGCCGCGTGAGGCGCTGGCGATGGACCCGCAGCAGCGGCTGCTGCTGGAGGTGTCCTGGGAGGCTCTGGAGCGCGCGGGCCTGGACCCGGACTCGCTGCGCGGCAGCCGCACCGGCGTCTACACCGGAACGTTCATGTTCCGTGACGACACCGCGGAACAAGGAGGCGCCGAGGGCCAGCGGATGACCGGCAGCGCGGCCAGCGTGCTGTCGGGCCGCGTGTCGTACACCCTGGGCCTGGAGGGCCCCGCGTTGACGGTGGACACGGCGTGTTCGTCGTCGCTGGTGGCGTTGGACATGGCGGTGCAGGCCCTGCGCCGGGACGACTGCTCCATGGCGCTGGTGGGCGGTGTGACGGTGATGTCGACGCCGGGCACGTTCGTGGAGTTCAGCCGGCAGAAGGGGCTTTCCGCGGACGGCCGGTGCAGGGCGTTCGCGGCGTCGGCCGACGGTACGGGCTGGGCCGAGGGTGTGGGCGTGCTGGTGGTGGAGCGGTTGTCCGACGCGCGGCGGCTCGGTCACCGGGTGCTGGCGGTGGTGCGGGGCAGTGCGGTCAACCAGGACGGTGCGTCCAATGGTCTGACCGCGCCGAACGGTCCGTCGCAGCAGCGGGTGATCCAGCGGGCCTTGGCGGGTGCGGGGTTGGCCGCGCACGAGGTGGACGCGGTCGAGGCGCATGGCACGGGTACGCGGTTGGGTGACCCGATCGAGGCGCAGGCGCTGCTGGCCACCTACGGCCGGGGCCGTGAGGGTGAACCGCTCTACCTGGGGTCGATCAAGTCGAACATCGGCCACACGCAGGCTGCGGCGGGTGTCGGCGGCGTGATCAAGATGGTGATGGCGATGCGGCACGGTGTGCTGCCGCGCACTCTGCATGTGGACGAGCCGACCCCGTTCGTGGACTGGGAGTCGGGCGCGGTGGAACTGCTCACCGAGCAGCGGCAGTGGCCCGACACCGGCCGCCCCCGCCGTTCCGCCGTGTCCGCGTTCGGTATCAGCGGGACCAACGCGCACGTCGTCCTCGAACAGGCCCCCGCCGAAGACCCCGCCACCACCGACACCGCCACCGACACCGCCACCGACACCGCCACCGACGGCGGCACCGACGGCGGCACCGACGGCGGCACCGACGGCGGCACCGACGGCGCCACCGGCACCGGCCCCCGCCCGGCGGTCCTGCCGCTGGTGCTGTCCGCCAAGTCGCCACAGGCGTTGGCCGAACAAGCCCGCCGACTCCGCGCACACCTGGAGACGGCCGGCGAGGTGGACCTGCCGGACCTCGCCTACTCGCTGGCCACCACCCGGACGGCGTTCGACCACCGTGCCGCGCTCCTCGCCGACAACCGCCAGGAACTGCTGGAGGCCCTGGACGCGCTGAGCGTGGGCCGATCGTCCGCCCGGCTCGTCACCGGCGGGCCGGTGAGCGGCAAGGTGGCCTTCCTGTTCACCGGCCAGGGCAGCCAGCGGCCGGGCATGGGACGCGAACTGCACAACTCCTTCCCTGTGTTCGCCGAGACCTTCGACGCCGTGTGCGCCGAACTCGACCGGCACGTGGGGCGCTCGGTACGGGACGTGATCTTCGCGGACCCGGAGGATTGGGAGGGGCCGCTGCTGCACCAGACGGTGTTCACACAGGCCGGCCTGTTCGCCCTCGAAGTGGCCCTGTTCCGGCTGGCCGAGAGCCTGGGACTGCACGCCGACTACGTAGCCGGTCACTCGATCGGTGAACTCGTGGCCGCCCACGTGTCGGGCGTGCTGTCCCTCGGCGACGCGGCGGCGCTGGTCGCGGCTCGCGGCAAGCTGATGCAGGCCCTGCCGCAGGACGGCGCCATGGTCTCCGTCCTCGCACCCGAGGACGAGGTCGCGACGCTGCTGGCGGGGCGCGAGCACGAGGTGGCGATCGCCGCCGTCAACGGGCCCGCCTCCGTGGTGATCTCCGGTGACATGCTGGCCGCGCTCGCCGTCGCCAAGGAACTGGAGAGCCGGGGCCGCAAGACCCGGCGGCTCAACGTCAGCCACGCCTTCCACTCGCCCCGCATGGACCCCATGCTGGACGATTTCCGTGCCGTGGCCGAACGGCTCGCCTTCGCGCCGCCGGTCATCCCGATCGTGTCCAACGTGACCGGCGGGCTCCTGACGGCCGAGGAGGTCTGCTCACCGGAATACTGGGTCCGGCACGTGCGCCAGGCCGTCCGGTTCAACGACGGAATCCGTACGCTCCAGAACGCCGGCGTCACGACGTTCGTCGAACTCGGTCCGGACGGCGTGCTGTCGGCCATGGGCCGGGACTGCGTCGTGGACGCTGAGGGGGCGGAACCGGCATTCGTCCCCCTGCTGCGCAAGGACCGCACGGACACCCTTGCGATCGCCCACGGTCTGGCACGGCTGCACGTCAGGCACCTGAGCCTGTCGTGGGACGCGCTGTTCGACGGCTCCGGCGCCCACCGGGTCGAGCTGCCCACCTACGCCTTCCAGCGCAAGCACTACTGGGCCAGGCCCACGGCCCGCACCGCCGATGTCGGCGACGCGGGGCTGTCCCCGGCCGATCACCCGCTGCTCGGCGCGACGCTGACCCGGGCCGACACCGACGAGACCGTCCTCACCGGTCGGCTCTCCCTGCGGACCCACCCCTGGCTGGCCGATCACGCCGTGCTGGGCCGGGTACTGGTGCCGGGCACCGCCTTCGTGGACATGGCGCTGCGCGCCGGCGCCGAGGGCGGTGCCGGGGACCTGGAGGAACTCACCCTCGAAGCACCCCTGGTCCTGCCCGAGACCGGCTCCGTGCGGCTGCAGGTGGCCGTCGGAGCACCGGACGAGTCGGGACGCCGTTCCGTCACCATTCACTCCCGCCCCGAGGGCGGGGTCTTCGAGGAGCCGTGGACCCGGCACGCCGACGGCACGCTGGCACCCGGGCAGGCGCCCGCCGGCTTCGACCTGGCGGTGTGGCCGCCGCGCGACGCGCGGCCGGTGGACCTGACCGGCCGCTACGACGACCTCGCCCGTCAGGGCTTCGACTACGGGCCGGCGTTCCAGGGACTGCGGGCCGTCTGGCGCCGGGGCAACGAGGTCTTCGCCGAACTCGCCCTGCCCGACGACCAGAAGGAACAGGCGTCCGCCTTCGGGCTGCACCCGGCCCTGCTGGACTCGGCCCTGCACGCCATCGAGCTGGGGGTGCTGCCGGGCACCGGCGAACCACGACTGCCGTTCGTGTGGAGCGGGGTGCGCCACCACGCCCTGGGCGCGGCGGCGGCACGGGCGCGGCTGACCCCCGCCGGCTCCGGGTCGGTGACCATCGAGGTCACCGACTCGGCGGGCATGCCGGTTGCCACGGTCGAGTCGCTGGCGGTGCGGGCCGTGTCCGCCGAGCAGCTGGGCGCGGCCGGCGGGCGCAGTCACGAGGCGCTGTTCCGGCCGTCCTGGGTCGCGGTGAACGGCGGCACCGAGACGCCGGCCCGGCCCTGGACCGTCCTGGGCGACGACCCGCTGGAGCTGCCCGGCGCCGAACGGTTCATCGATGTGGCGGCACTGAGCACCGCCGTCGCCGCCGGAGCCCCGGTTCCCGCCCTGGCGGTGGCGCCGCTGACGGCACGGGCCCACTCCGTACGGGAGGCCGTGCACGGCGCCCTGAAACTGGCGCGGGACTGGCTCGCCGATGAGCGGCTCGCCGCGTCCCGGCTGGCCGTGGTGACCCGGCGGGCGGTCGCCGCTGCCCCGGACGAGGACGTGCTCGACCTTCCGCACGCCGCCGTATGGGGTCTGCTGCGCACGGCGCAGACCGAGAACCCGGACCGAATCGTGCTGGTGGACCTGGACGCCGACGCCGACGCCGACGCCGGCACCGAGGCCGAGCAGGCGATGGGCAAGGCGCTGGCCGCGCACGAGCAGCAGGTCGCGGTCCGGGCCGGAACCCCGCGTGCCCTCCGGCTGGAGCGGGCCGTGGTCCCGGCCGACGCCTCGGCGCCCTGGGACCCGGACGGTACGGTGCTGATCACCGGTGCCACCGGAGCGCTGGGCGGCACGCTGGCCCGCCACCTCGTCACCGACCACGGTGTACGGCACCTGCTGCTGACGAGCCGCCGGGGCCCGGCGGCCGACGGCGCGGCCGAACTCGCCGCCGGTCTCACGGCCCTGGGCGCCGAGGTGACCGTCGCGGCCTGTGACGTGGCCGACCGGGACGCCCTTGCCGCGCTGCTCGCCGACATCCCCGACGAGCATCCGCTGACCGCGGTGGTGCACGCGGCCGGCGTGCTCGACGACGGCGTCCTGGAGTCGCTGACCCCCGAGCGGATCGACCGGGTCCTGCGGCCCAAGGCCGACGCCGCCTGGAACCTGCACGAGGCGACCCGCGACCTACGGCTGTCCGCCTTCGTCCTCTACTCCTCCATCCAGGGACTCGCCGGTGGCGCGGGCCAGGCCAACTACGCGGCGGCCAACACCTTCCTCGACGCCCTGGCACAGCACCGCAGGTCCCTGGGACTGCCGGCCACCTCGCTCGCCTGGGGACCATGGGCGGAAGGCGGCATGGCGGCCGAACTCACGGAGGCCGACCGCAACCGGTTCGCGAAGACCGGCATGGTCGCGATCACCTCCGCGCAGGGCATGGAATTGTTCGACGCCGCACTCGGGACGGACGCGGCCGCGCTGGTGCCGCTGCCGCTCGACACGACGGCGCTCAGGGCGCTCGGCGCCGACGCGCCGCCCCTGCTGCGCGGCCTGGTCCGGGCACCGGTGCGCCGCGCCGCGTCCGCCGGCCCGGCCACCGGTCAGGCCCCCTCCGGGCCGACCCTCGCCGAGCGGCTGACGGCGCTCACGGCGGACGAGCAGCAGCAGGTCCTGCTGGACCTCGTGTGCGCCGAGGTCGCCGCGACGCTGGACTACGGCGCATCGGACACGGTCGACGCCGCGCGCGGTTTCAAAGAACTGGGTCTGGACTCGCTGACCGCCGTGGAACTGCGCAACCGGATCGGCAAGGCGACCGGGCTGCGGCTGTCCGCGACCCTCGTCTTCGACTACCCGACCCCCGAGGCCGTCGCCGGACACCTGCTGACCGTGCTCGCCCCCGAGCCGCCGACGGCGGCCGCCGACGCACCCGACGAGTCCGAGATCCGCCGCCTGCTCGCCTCCGTCCCGGTGGACAGCCTCCGGCAGGCGGGCCTGCTCGAAGGACTGCTCCGGCTCGCCCGCGACGTCGACGCCCGGGCCGGCGAGCGGAGCGGTGGCTCCGACGAGCCGGAGGACGGCGCCGACCTCATCGACGACATGGATGTCGACGCCCTCATCCGCATGGTCCGCGCCAGTTCCGAGACCTGACAGTGCTGAACGGGAGAAATGATGACGAACAAAGCATCCGACGCTGTGGTCGAAGCGCTGCGAGACTCGCTCAAGGAGAACGCCAGGCTGCGCCGCAAGAACCAGGAACTGGCCGCCGCCGATCAGGACCCCGTCGTCATCGTGGGGATGGGGTGCCGGTATCCGGGTGGTGTGGGGTCGCCGGAGGATCTGTGGCGGCTGGTGGAGTCGGGCGGGGACGCGATCTCGGGGTTCCCGGTG
>NZ_JAAAXQ010000319.1 GCF_009916105.1 Streptomyces sp. GC420
CCCGGCCCCCTGGCCTTCCGGCCCGCCGTCCCCGGGCCGCTCAGCGCACCTCGTAGAACGCCGAGGCGTCCCGCGCCGGGCGTTCCTTCGGCGGCGCCGCCGCGTGCCCGACGGCGACCGCGCCCATGGGATCCCAGTCCCCGGGCAGGTCCAGCACCTCGCGTACGACGTCACGGCAGAACATCGTCGAGGACACCCACGCGGAGCCCAGCCCCTCTCCGGCCAGTGCCACCAGGAAGTTCTGTACGCCCGCGCCCATCGCGACGACGAACATCTCGCGCTCCGCGGCGTCCCGGCGTCCGCCGTCCGCGTCGCCGTACGTGTGCGAGCCGTCCGTCACGAGGCAGGGGACCACCAGGCACGGCGCCTTGCGCAGCACGTCACCGCGCCGGACCCGCCGGGCGACGGACTCCTCCGGCTTGCCGTCCCGCCGCAGGTCCGCGATCCACGCGTCCCGCATCGCGTCGAGCAGTCGCGTCCGCGACCGAGCGGACTCCAGCAGGACGAACCGCCAGGGCGTGGTGTGGTGCGGTGCGGGGGCCGTCACCGCGGCGGCGACCGCGCGCCGCAGGGCGCCGGGATCGACGGGCGCGTCGGTGAACTCCCGTACGGTGCGCCGCCGGGTCACCGCCTCCCGTACCGCCTCGGAGGTTCCGAGCCGGAACATGTCCTCGGCCGCGGACCTGACCAGTGCCCGGCCGCCCTCGGCGGACTCCGCCACGAGGTGCGGCAGGCCGCGCACGACGGCGACGGGCAGGCCCTCCGCCTTGCCCTTCACCAGGTCGCCCGCGGCGGCCAGTTCGTCGGCGGTGGCCACGACGGTCGCGCTCAGCGGATTGCCGTGGGCGTCGGTGCCGCCCCGCAGATCGTCGAGGACCCGCACCCCGGCCGCGCCGATCGCGACGTCCGTGAGGCCGTTGCGCCAGGGCCGCCCGAAGGTGTCGGTGACGACGACGCCGACGTCGACGCCGAGGATGTCCCGCAGCCCCTCGCGCACGGCGCGGGCCGAGGCATCCGGGTCCTCGGGCAGCAGCAGCACGGTCCCGGCCTCCGTGTTGGAGGCGTCCACCCCGGCCGCGGCCATGACCAGGCCGAGCCGGTTCTCGACGATCCGCAGGGTCCCGCGCCGGGCCACGACGCGTACGGTCTCGGCGTCGATGGCGGCCTCCCGGTCGGCGGCCTCGACGATCCGGCCCTCCGCCTTGGAGACGATCTTCGAGGTGACGAGCAGGACGTCGCCGTCCACCAGCCCCGGCTCGGTGGAGGCGATCAGCTTGGCGAGGTCGTCCCCGGGACGCACCTCGGGCATGCCGGGCACGGCCCACACCCGGAAGGAGTGCGCGGCGGTGGTCACGCGCGGACCTCCTCCGCCAGGGCCAGCGCCGCGCGGGCCATCTCCGCGGCGGTCTGCACGTCGGTCATCATCAGCGGCACCGCCCGGCAGCGGATGCCCGCCGACTGCACCCGCTCCACGCTGTCCGCGTCGGCGGTGTCCACCAGCCACCCGTCCAGCAGCCCCGAGCCGTAGTGCTCGGCGACCGCCGCGGCCGTGGACTCCACACCCACGGCGGCGAGCACCTTGTCGGCCATGCCCCGCACGGGTGCCCCGCCCACGATGGGGGAGAGGCCCACGACCGGCACCCCTGCCTCGGCGATACCCTCGCGGATGCCCGGGACGGCGAGGATGGTGCCGATGCTCACCACCGGGTTGGACGGCGGGAAGAGGATCACGTCCGCCTCGGCCAGTGCCTCGAGCACGCCGGGCGCGGGTTTGGCCTGTTCGGCGCCGACGGGCACCACGGCCTCGGCCTCGACGGAGGCCCGCAGGCGCACCCAGTACTCCTGGAAGTGGACGGCCTTGCGTTCGCCCTCCACCTCGACGGCGACATGCGTCTCCACCCGGTCGTCCGACATGGGGATGAGCCGGACCCCGGGCTGCCAGCGTGCGCACAGCGCCTCGGTGACCGCGCTCAGCGGGTAGCCGGCGGCCAGCATCTGCGTGCGGACGATGTGGGTGGCGAAGTCGCGGTCGCCGAGGCCGAACCACTCGGGGCCGACGCCGTAGGCCGCGAGTTCCTCCTTGACGGTGAAGGACTCGTCGGAGCGGCCCCAGCCCTGGTCCTCGTTGATGCCGCCGCCCAGCGTGTACATCACGGTGTCGAGGTCGGGGCAGACCTTCAGCCCGAACAGATGGATGTCGTCACCGGTGTTGCCGATGACGGTGACCTCCGCGTCGGGCGCGGCCGCCTTCAGGCCGCGCAGGAAACGGGCACCGCCGATGCCGCCGGCCAGAACCACAATGCGCATGGAGACAGTGTGTCAGCCGGAGAGGGTTTCCTCGGCCGCCGGGGCGCACTGGGCGGTGTGCATCGTCATCTCGGTCAGTCCCGGGAAGTAGACGTGCAGACTGACGGCCGGTTCGAGGGTGTCGTTGACCACTTCGTGGACGTATCCGGGCGCGAACACGCGCTGCGCCCCGGCGCGCAGGGTCCGGGTGGTGCCGTGCCCGCTCCGCTCGGTCAACTCGCCGTCCAGGAGCGTCAGTACGCCGGAGGAGCGGCCGTGGTCGTGCAGTCCGCTGCCCTGCCCGGGGACCCAGCTGAGCAGCCAGACCTCGTAGCCGGGGCCGGTGCGCAGCCGGTGGTACCAGCGGGTGGTGGCGTCGTACCGGACGAGGTGCTCCCACTGGGCGCGGTCGCCGGCGAGGGAGCGGGCGAGACCGGCGAACTCCGCGACGGTGACGGGGTGCGGGCGTTCGGGCCGGAGGAGGTGCGGGACTTCAAGGATGTCGCCCGCGATCTGCAGGTCGCTGTCGCTGTTCATGGGTGCGGTGGTTCCTCGGCGGGAGAAGCGCTGGGTGTCGCGGGGAAGGGGGAGCCGGAGCACGTACGGAGCGGGGTACGGCATCAACAGCTGGAACAGCAACAGCGCGCCTGGACAGCGCTGCGGAACCCACGGACTACTGCGTGGGTCGCGAGGAGCGCTGCGGTCGCTGGCATGACACCAAGGACAGCGGGTTCAAACCTCGGCTGTCAACTCAATGCCCACATTGTGAGCAATGTTTCACCTCATCCGGTTGCCCTCGATGCGGAAAGGTTTGTGGGGTCCTGTCGGCGGACAATGGCGCACCAGCAGCAACTTGAAACCCCCGAGGGGCAACGGGATTGATGTTCGCAGCGTCCCTCTTGGGGAAGGCGGTGCAGGTGACGGCCTCCCGGTCAGGCGTCTGCTTTATGACGATTTAAACACTTTCTGTTGAGCCTTGGTTCCGCAGAGTGAATAAGGGGCTCAATAGCAGATCTCGGCTTGACTGGCTCGGATCGGCACACTTGTAATTTCACTCGTGTCGTTCGCCCGAAATCGCTAACGGCAGCAGCAGCGGCAGCATCACGGGGACGCAAAGACAGACGAGGGGCGCACATGACCGAGCTGTTTCAGGAACTGCTGGTCGACGAGGCCGAAGAGGAGCTCGGCTGGCAGGAACGGGCGCTGTGTGCCCAGACGGATCCTGAATCCTTCTTCCCCGAGAAGGGCGGCTCCACCAGAGAGGCCAAGAAGGTCTGCCTCGCCTGCGAGGTGCGCTCCGAGTGCCTCGAGTACGCCCTGGCCAATGACGAGCGCTTCGGTATCTGGGGCGGTCTGTCGGAACGCGAGCGCCGCCGCCTGAAGAAGGCCGCGGTCTGATCCCGGTCTCCTCCCGTCCGGTCCCGGTCCGTACGCACTGCCGTACGCACCGGCCGTAAGAACGCGCACGGCACCGCGCGTCCTCCGCGCGGCACACACACGATCACAGCGCGCACGATCAAGGGTCCGCACCCGTGCTCATGCACAGGGGGCGGACCCGTTGTCCCGTCCAGCCATTAGTGTGGGGCCCCGTCCGAGACGCCACACCGCTCACACGCGGCGCACGCGTCCACCGCAGTCCACCGAACCGGGGCCCGTACCTCGATGTCCGTGCACAGCCACTCCTCGGCCTCCTACGGGGCCGGCCCGGCGGCGTACGCGCCCGCCGGATCCGCAGCTCCCTCCGGAGCGCCCTCTGGTCTCGCGGGTCTCGACCCGAACCGCGCACCCGAGTTCCCCAGGCATGTCGTCACCGCCGTGCTCGTCTCCCACGACGGCGCCCGCTGGCTGCCCGACGCGCTCGCCGGGCTCGCCGCGCAGGAACGCCCCGTGCAGAACGCCGTCGCGGCGGACACCGGCAGTGCCGACGACTCGGCCAGACTCGTCGCCGAAGCGCTGGGCGACAGCCGGGTGCTGCACCTGGCCCGCCGCACCGGCTTCGGCACCGCGGTCGAGGAGGCCGCCCGTACCGCGGGCGTACCCGGACCCGAACAGCTGCCGTACCTGAAGCGGCCCAGCGGATGGGATCCGGTCGGCCGGCAGTGGCGCGACGATGCCTACGACCTGCCGGAGTTCCCGTACGGCGAGCCCGTGCAGTGGCTCTGGCTGCTTCACGACGACTGCGCCCCCGAACCCGGCGCCCTCGCCGAACTGCTGCGCGTCGCGGACAACAACGACGACGCCGCGATCATCGGACCCAAGCTGCGCGGCTGGTACGACCGCAAGCAGCTCCTCGAGGTCGGCGTCTCCATCGCCAACAGCGGCCGCCGCTGGACCGGACTCGACCGCCGCGAACAGGACCAGGGCCAGCACGACCAGGTCCGCGCCGTGCTCTCCGTCTCCACCGCGGGCATGCTGATCCGCCGCGACGTGTGGGAGGAACTGGGCGGCTTCGACCGCCGGCTGCCCCTGATGCGCGACGACGTCGACCTGTGCTGGCGCGCCCAGGCCGCCGGGCACCGCGTCCTCATCGCGCCCGAGGCCGTGCTCCGCCACGCCGAGGCCGCCGCCCGCGAGCGCCGCACCGTCGACTGCGCCGGACGCTCCGTGGCCGGTCCGCACCGTGTGGACAAGGCCGGCGCGGTCTACACCCTGCTCGTCAACACACGCTCCGCGGCACTGCCCTACGTCCTGCTGCGCCTGGTCCTCGGGACCCTGCTGCGCACCGTCGCCTACCTGGTCGGCAAGGTGCCCGGTCAGGCCCTCGACGAGGTCACCGGCCTGGTCGGGACCCTGCTGCGGCCCGAGCGCATCCTCGCCGGACGCAGACTGCGCGGCAGACCCGCCGTCGAGCCGAGCGAGCTGCGGCCGCTGTTCCCGCCGCCCGGCGCCACCGTCAGGGCCACCGTCGAACAGGTGGTCAGCAACTTCGGCGGCCGCTCCGACTCCGAGGCGTCCGGCGGCCGGCACGGAGCCGTCGAGACGGGACCGGGCGACGACGACGCCGACTTCCTGGAGATCGAGCAGTTCGCTCGGCTCAAGCGCATCGCGCGCAAGCCCGCGCCGGTGCTCTTCGCCGTGCTGCTGCTGGTCTCGCTGATCGCCTGCCGCAACCTGCTCGGCGGCGGCGCGCTCGCGGGCGGCGCCCTGCTCCCTGCTCCCGCCGAGGCTGGTGACCTGTGGGGCCGCTACACCGGGGGCTGGCACGCCATCGGCACCGGAGGCACCGCCTCCGCGCCCCCGTACCTCGCCGTCGTCGCCGCGCTCGGCTCCCTGCTGTTCGGCAGCGCCGGCCTCGCGGTCACGGTGCTGCTGGTCTGCTCGGTCCCGCTGGCCGGCCTCACCGCCTACTTCGCCTCCCGGCCGCTGGTCGAGTCCCGGCTGCTGCGCGCCTGGGCCGCCGTCGCCTACGCCTTCCTGCCCGCGGCCACCGGCGCGCTCGCCTCCGGCCGCCTGGGCACCGCGACCCTCCTGGTGCTGCTGCCCCTCATCGCGCGGGCCGGCATCGCCGCGAGCGGCCTGCGCACTCCCGGCGTGCGCGGCAGCTGGCGCGCTACCTGGGCGTACGCCCTGCTGCTCACCCTCGCCACCGCCTTCACCCCGGTCGTCTGGCCGGTCGCACTGGTCCTCGGCCTCGGTGTGCTCGCGCTGCGCCGTGACGACCTCCCGGCGTACGGGCTGCGCTTCCTCGCCCAGTTCGGCGTGCCGGTCCTGGTCCTCGCGCCCTGGTCGCTGAACCTGCTCACCGACCCGGCCGCCTTCTTCGGCGAGGCCGGCCTGCGATCCGGCGCCGGAGCGGCCTCCGCGACCGACCTGCTGGGCATCAGCCCCGGCGGGCCCAAGACGGCGGGCGGGCTGCTGTTCGCCGGCGTGGTCCTCGCGGCGCTCGCCGCGCTGCTGCGCCGCGCACGGCAGTTCGCCATCCTCACCGCGTGGGCCGTGGCCCTCGTCGGGCTGGTCTTCGCCGTCCCCGCCAACCGCGAGGGCTGGGCCGGACCGGCCACGCTCGTCTACGGCATCGCGCTGATCGCCGCCGCGGTCCTCGGCGCCGACGGGGCGCGCGAGCGCGTCGCGGCGATGAACTTCGGCTGGCGGCAGCCCACCGCGGTGCTCATCACGCTCGCCGCCGCGGCGGCCCCGCTGTTCGCCGCCGTCGGGTGGATGTTCACCGGTGCCGACGGCCCGCTGACCCGCCGCGACCCGGTGCAGGTACCGGCCTTCGTCGCGGAGGAGAGCGGCACCCGCGACCAGGCCAGGACCTTGGTGCTGGGCGGGGCCTCGGCGGGCGAGGTCTCCTACACGCTGGTCCGCGGTTCCGGCGGCCGCCTCGGCGACGCCGAGATCGCCGAGGCCGACGGCGGCGACAGCCGGCTCGACGGCATCGTCTCCAACCTGGTCGCCGGCTCCGGCGCCGACCAGGCCGACCAGCTCGGCGGCTATGCCGTCCGCTATGTGCTGGTGCGCGACGGGGCCGCCCGGTCCATGAGCCGCGTGCTCGACACCACGCCGGGCCTGACCAGGCTCAGCCAGCAGGACGGCAGCGCCCTGTGGCGCGTCGACCGCCAGGTCTCCCGTGTCACCATCACCGCGGAGGGCACGGAGCCGGCGGCCGTGGCCGCGGGCCAGGTCGAGGTGCACACCCGCGTTCCCGCGGGCCAGGAGGGCCGGGTGCTGCGGCTGGCCGACCGGGCCGACGAAGGCTGGACCGCCACGCTCGACGGGCAGCCCCTCAGCAGGACGACCGTCGACGGCTGGGCGCAGGGCTTCGAACTGCCGCCGTCCGGCGGCCGCCTCGACGTCACCTTCGACGACCCGTTCACACACACCGTCTGGCTGTGGGCGCAAGGCGCGCTGGCCGTGGTGCTCGTGGTGATGGCCCTGCCGGGCCGCCGCCGCGACATCGACGACGACCTGCCGGAGGAGGAGCTCGCCGTGGCCGCGCAGGCGGTCGAGGGCGACGGCCGGCGGGCGCGCAGGCTGCGGGCGGCGGCGGAGGCAGAGTCGGGCGAGTCCGACGAGGCCGCCGGGTTCGGCGGGGCCGGTGAGTCCCGCGGCACGGACGAGGCGGGCGAAGGACCGGTCCTCGGTGAGCCCCCCGCGGGCCGGGAGGGCGATCCCTACGCCCTGCCGCGGCAGGCCGGCCCCGACGAGTACGGGGGCTGGGACAACGGCTACCAGCAGTACCCGCCGCAGGAGCAGCAGTACCAGGGCGGGGGCGGTCAGGCCGAGGCCGGCCACGACCAGGGCTACGAGCCGTACCAGCAGGCTCAGTACGCCGAGGGGCAGTACGCCGAGGCTCAGTACGCGGAGGGTCAGTACGCCGAGGGCCGGTACGGGGCGCAGTACGAGGGCCGGTACGACGGTCAGTACGACGAGTACAGCCATGGCTACGGCGACGGTGACGGCCCGCAGGACGGCAGCGAGGACGGAAGCCGGTACGGCCGTCGGAACGGGAGCAGCACTCAGTGAACCGCACCACCATTTCGCTCCTCGCCGTGGCCACCGCGCTGGCCGCCGTCACCGGCGTCGCCACCGTCACCGCGCCCGACGGGGCCGCGGAGAGCACCACCGCGACGGCCGCCCGGCGGCTGCCCGTCGAGCGTTCCACCCTGGTCTGCCCGCAGGCCGGCAACTCCGACCTGGCCGAGACGACGTACACCTCCATCACCCCGCGGAGCGAGGGTTCGGGCGGCTCGGCCGGGAAGGGCGCGGCCGAACTGCTGCCCGCCACGCAGTCGCTGGTCGCGGCGGACGACGAGGACGCGAAGGACGGCGGGGCGGGCGCGGCCGGGGACAAGGGGCGCAAGCCGCTGCTCACCGTCGAGGAGCCGGGCACTCCGGTCACCGCCGAGGCGTCGGGCACCGAGGCCCCGGCGCTCATCGGCAGCGCCGACGGACGGCTCGCTCCGGGCTGGGCCGCCCAGCAGACCACCGTGGTGAGCGCGGGCGACGGCCGCGGCCTGGCCGGTCTGGCGTGCACGGCCCCCGACACCGACTTCTGGTTCCCCGGCGCGAGCACGGCGGAGGGCCGCCAGGACTACATCCACCTGACCAACCCGGACGACACGGCGGCCGTCGTCGACCTGGAGCTGTACGACGACGAGGGCGCCATCAAGTCCGATGTCGCCGAGGGCATCACCGTGCCCGCCGGGTCGAGCGTCCCGGTGCTGCTGTCGACGTTCACGACCGAACCGTCCGTGAACCTGACCGTGCACGTCACCACGCGCACCGGCCGGGTCGGGGCGTCCCTCCGGGCGACGGACGACCAGATCGGCACGGACTGGCTCCCCGCCTCGGCCGACCCCGCCGGCACCCTCGTCATGCCCGGCATCCCGGCCGACGCCGTCTCCGTACGGCTGATCGCCTTCGCCACCGGCGACGACGACGCCGACGTGCAGGTGCGGCTGGCCGGGCGCAACGGCACGATCACCCCGGCGGGCAACGAGAGCCTGCACATCAAGAGCGGCATGACCGCGGCCGTCGACCTGGGGAACATCACGCAGGGCGAGGCCGGCTCGCTGATCCTCAGCCCCGAGGAGGGCGGTGCGGGCGGCGAGCAGGTCGTGGCCGCGCTGCGCGTCACCCGGGGCAAGGGCCCCGATCAGGAGGTCGCGTTCATCCCGGCCACCGCCGCGGTCACGGACCGAGCCACCGCCCTGGACAACCGAGCCAAGGGGTCCACGCTGTCCCTGGTCGCGCTGGACAGGACGGTCAAGGTCAAGGTCACTGCCTCGGCGGGCACCGGGGGCGGGGAGCCGGTCTCGGAGACGTACACGGTCAAGGCCGGTACGACGACGGCGGTGACCCCGCCGGTGCCGGACGGGCTGAAGGGCTCGTACGCGCTGACGGTCGAGCCGGAGCCGGGCGGTGAGGTCCACGCCTCGCGCACGCTGGCGCTGCCGCAGGACGGGGTGCCGATGTTCACGGTGCAGACGCTGCCCGACGACAAGGGCATGGTGGCTGTCCCCAAGGCCAGGCAGGACCTGTCACTGCTGACCCAGGACTGACCCCGTCAGTCCTGGTCGTAACGGGGGTCGACGGACTCCGGCGCCAGGCCGAGGAGTTCCGCGACCTGCTCCACGACGATCTCGTGCACGAGCAGGGCCCGCTCGTCCCGGCCCTTCGTCCGCAGTTCCACGGGCCGCCGGTACACCACGACCCGCGCCGGCTGCCCGTCGCGCGCGGGGACGGCCCCGCCGAGCGGCACGGTCTCGTCCCCCCAGGGGCCCGGGTCGGTTCCGGCGGGTGCCGGCCGGGGCACGTCCAGCACCAGGAAATCGACCTCGGCCAACTGCGGCCAGCGCCGCTCCAGCCGTTCGACGGAGTCCTGCACGAGGTCGCCGAAGGACTCCGCGCGGCTTGTGGACAGCGGCACCTGGGGCGGGGCCACGGGGCCGCGCATGCCTCGGCCGTGCCGGTCGCGGCGACGGGGCCGGGG
>NZ_JAAAXQ010000031.1 GCF_009916105.1 Streptomyces sp. GC420
GGGTCGGTGATGGTCCCGCGCAGGGCGGCCACGGGGAGCCCGGCCTCGAGGCCGAGGTCGAACACGCTGATGCGATTGAGCCGGTTCTGCACCACGTACAGCCTCCGGCCGATACGGAGGAGGCCGTCGCCGTTGAGGACGTCGTCCGCGCCCCTGAGGGCGATCTCGGCGGCATGTCCGGTCTTCGGGCCCACGTGGTAGAGCCTGCCGACGGGCCGGCTGCTGACGACGATCAGCCCTCGGCCGCCGGGGGCCGGGACGATGCCGTTGGCGTTGATCACGTCGGGCGCCTGCTGCCAGTCCCCGCCGAGGCGGAGGCTGGTGACGGTGCCGCGGGTGCCCCGGGGGATGCCGTGGAGCGCGCCGTCACGGGAATCGGTGAACCGGGCGCGATCCCCCAGCAGGGTGACGTCGTTGACGAAATGCCCGGTTGGTCCGGCCGGACGGTGGGTGGCGACGAGTTCGCCGGTGCGGGTGTCGAGGACCCTGGCCGTGCCGTCGGCGCCTCCCGCGATGTAGAGCAGGCCGTCGTGGTCGAGTTTCATGCCGACGGCCGCGGTGCCGCTCGCGCCGTCGAGCACGACCCTGCCGCGGCCGGTGCGCAGGTCGGCCCGGTAGACGGCGCCGGTGCCCAGCGAGCCCACCCAGGCGTACGGCCCGGAGCCGATGGTGATGCCCTCGGGCCGGAAACCGTCGGGAAGCGGGAAGCCCGCCGGCCACCGTGCCTCGGTCCCCGCGGTCCCCGCGGTCCCCGCGGTCGCCGCGGTCGCCGGTGTCCCCGCGGTGGCGCCCTGGCCGGCGCGGTGCCCGTCGCGAGGGCGAGCAGGGTGGCGGCCGCGCCACCGAGGACGGTGCGCCGGGACGGCGGGGAAGGGGTCCGGGTCATGGTTCACGCCTCCGGAAGTGGGGGTGGGAGCGGAAACTCAGGTCGGCTTCTGCCCCTGACGAGCCGCCCGTTCCCGGAGTTCCCCGATGTTCCCGGAGTTCCCACGGGCAACTTCGGGGGACCCGATGCGCACGCGTGTACCGCCCCGTCGCGGACCGGTCCCGGAAACGTCCGCGTGCTGTCACGTTTCCCGCCGGCCTGTTCCCGTGGCCTCTCCCTGCGGGCATGGTTCTGACCAGCGGGGCGGCGACGGTGCCGTCCGCACCCACCGCATCCGACCCGGAGGTGCGCCATGTGTTCCCACCAGCCGCAGTGCCCGTCAGCCGACAGCACGGACCGCGAGGCCGCGCACATCATCGCCTTCCACCCCGAGCAGGGCTGGAACCTGCTGTGCAACGGCGCGATCCTCTTCGACGACACCGGTGAGCTGCTGCCCGACGGCCGGGTGGTCGCCCCGCACCGTGCGCCCGCAGACCGCCTGGCCGTCGCCGCCTGAACCCGCTCCCACCGGCGCACCGGCTCCCACCCCGGGTGCCCGTCACCCGTCTCCCACCGCCGCCCCGCCGCCCTCGCCGGCACGGCGGCACAGTCGGGGGGCCGTACAGCCGCCACGGCCGGTACGGATCAGTGCGCGAGGTCGTCGCCCGCGGCCGTGTCGCACACCGGGCAGGTGCCGCGGACCAGTATCGCCGACAGGCCGTTGCTGCCCGTCCAGCCCGGATCCTCGCTCACCACGATGCGGAGCAGGCTCCGGCACACCCGGCACCGCTGCGGTACGTGTTCGTACAGCACAGCGTCGTGAATCTTCTGCCAAGCGGGCGTGACCATGCCCAACTCCCGTTCTCGCACCTGAGCGTGAGCAGGCTAACGACCACTCAGCAACGGTTCCGCACCGGGGTACGGAATACCGGCCGCGGCGGTTCACCGGATGCGGAGACGTTCCCGCTCACCGAGACTGGGGGAACCGGCCGGCACCGGCACCTGCTCCGCACCGGCATGTGCCCGCCGCCGGTCCCCGCACCGCCACAGCTGCCCGAGGACCCCCGATGGAACCGGTGGAAGCACTGGACAGGATCGCGTTCCTCCTCGAACGCGCCGGGGCTCCGACGTACCGGGTACGCGCCTTTCGCACCGCCTCCCGCGCCGTGACCGGGCTGGGCGCCGACACCGTGGCCGCCAGGGCGGCGGCCGGCACCCTCGAATCGGTACGCGGGATCGGCCCCAGGACCGCCGAGGTCGTACGGGAGGCGCTCGCCGGCAAGATCCCCGGCTATCTGCGCCGGCTGGAGGAGGAGGCGGACGAGCCGCTCACCGAGGGCGGCACGGCACTGCGCGCCGCACTGCGCGGCGACTGCCACCTGCACTCCGACTGGTCCGACGGCGGCAGCCCCATCGAGGACATGGGCCTGGCGGCCGCCGGGCTGGGCCACGAGTGGGCCGCGCTCACCGACCACTCCCCCACGCTCACCGTCGCCCGCGGCCTGACCGCGGAGCGGCTGCGCGGGCAACTGGAGACGGTGGCGGAGCTGAACCGGCGGTGGGCGCCCTTCCGGCTGCTCACCGGCATCGAGTGCGACATCCTCCCGGACGGCACCCTGGACCAGGAGCCGGAGCTGCTCGACCGGCTGGACGTGGTCGTGGCATCGGTCCACTCCAAGCTGCGGATGGACGCGCCCGCCATGACCCGCAGGATGCTGCGCGCCGTCCGCAACCCCCTGATGGACGTGCTCGGCCACTGCACCGGACGGCTGGTCACCGGCCGCGGCCGGCCGGAATCGGAGTTCGACGCCGACCAGGTGTTCGCCGCCTGCGCCGAGACGGGTACGGCCGTGGAGATCAACAGCCGTCCGGAACGCCTGGACCCGCCGCGCCGGCTGCTGCGCCGGGCGGTGGACGCCGGGACGCTGTTCGCCGTGGACACCGACGCGCACGCCCCCGGCCAGCTGTCCTGGCAGATCCTGGGCTGCGCCAGGGCCGAGGAGTGCGGCGTACCGGTGGAGCGCGTCGTCAACACCTGGACGGCGGAGCAGCTGCTGCGCTGGGCGCGCACCAGGGAGGTCCCGGCGGCGGGCCGGACCGGAGGGGCGCGCCGTGCGGGCCGGGCGGGCCGCTGAGGCTTTCGCGCACAGGGGCGGGACACCCGTGCCGGCATGGTGCGAATCGGATACACGATGATGACCGAGCAGGCAGGACCGCGGGCACTCCTCGACCACGTGGTGCGCGCCGAGGAGGCGGTCGGCGTGGCGCTCGCGCGCGGTGTGGGCGGCGACGAGACGTCCTGCCCGACGCGCCCGCCGTGATGGCTCGCGGCCGCGGTCCCCGCGCGGGCAGCGAACCGTCGGCCGGGACAGCCATGGGCGGGCGGCCGGGGCAGTCATGGGCGGTTGATCCGCTGCGGGGGCTTCGGCGCCGGGCAGCCCACAGGTTCCCGAAGAGGACGATCCCTCGTCGGGGACCTTGCCCTGCGAGCAGCGTGAGACGTCAGGCGCGGTACGAGTCGGCCAGTGCGGCAAACGCCGCCTTGGGTTCCCAGGGCATGTCGGGGTAGGTGATCCCATGGCCGTCGTCGAGGACTCTGACGATGCCGGGGCTGGCGAGGTCGAGGTCGTCGCGGGGGTCGCCGTCGGGGCGGTGGGGGAAGTTGCCGAGCGCGAAGAGGAACGCGAAGGTGCTGTCGACGCCGTGGGTGTCGAAGACCTCCAGCAGTTCCCGGAGATAGGTGGCCTGGCCCGCTTCGTCGCGGGTGAATTCGCCGTTCAGCCGGATCGGCGCGCCGGTCTCCTTGTCGTACTCGACGATCTCCATGCAGCGGCCGCCCAGGTCACCGGCGCCGCGATAGGCCGCTGTGCCGAATTCGGTGATGGCGACCGGCTTTCCCTGTGCGACGAGGGTACGCACGCCCTCGGCGAACTGGTCGGAGACTTCGGCCGATCGGTACAGGTCCACGCTGATGAAGTCGAAAGGCGCCCAGTCGACGCGTTCGAGCGGTATGGCAGCGTAGGTGATCTTTCCGCCGAAGCGCTCGCGGACGAGGAGGGCGGCCTCGGCGAGGAGGTCATTCACGCGTGCGCTGACCTCGCCCACCCGCTCGTGCAGGCGATCCCGCTGGTCCAGCAGCAGCCGGAGCCGGTCCTCCTGTGTGCCGCCGGGCAAGAACCCCTTGTTCATCAGGCTCAACTCGGCGCCGGCGACGAACACCACCTCGGCTCCCCGCCGCCGCAGCCGCTCCGCACGGGCGGCGCAGTCGGCGAACAGGTCGAGTATTTCCTCGCCGGTCAGCTCCAGGGGGTAGGGCGAGAGCCAGACCTCGAGGCCGAGGTCGGCGGCGCAGGCCGCGGCCAGTTCCAGTCGCTCCGGATCACCGCCGATGACGCGGACGGCGGTGCAGTGCAGGTCGTCACGGATGATGCTCAGCTCGCGGCGGACCTGGTCGGGCGGGAAGTGCTCACGGGAGATCACTCCCCCTCGAACGAAGCCGGTGTCGTAGCTGATGCCCTTGGCTCGCATGGGCCTGGTCCTTCCTGCCGGGTTTGCCGGGAGCCCGACTCTAGGGGCAAAACTTGCGTGCACGCAAGTTTGCGGGCACGCATGTCTGTTGGGATGCTGGGACGGTGACGACACGACAGGCAGGGTTGCGCGAGCGGAAGAAGCAGGCCACGCGGAAGGCGTTGCGCGAGGCGGCGCTTCGGTTGGCCCTGGAGCGTGGCCCGGACAATGTCCGCGTGGACGACATCGCGGAGGCCGCCGGCGTCTCGCCGCGCACCTACAACAACTACTTCTCAAGCCGCGAAGAGGCGATCGTCGCCGCCGTCACCGCCGAGCGGGAGTTCAGGGTGGCGGCGGCAGTGGCCGACCGGGCCGGCACCCGTCTCGCCGATGACGTCGTCGGCGCGGTCGTGGAGCAGTACACCGACTCGGGCGAACCCGGCCGCGACGCACTCTTGCTCATCACGACAAGTCCGGCACTCCGCAACGTGTTCCTCGACGCCGCAGCCGCGATCGAGCTTCCGCTCACGGAGGCAATCAACGGCCGCCTCGGCGAGACCGACCCGTACGCCGCCCGCGTACTCGCGGCGAGCGTCGCCGCCGCCGTTCATGTAGCGCTTGATCGTTGGTTGCAGCCGGCGGCCGCGTCCCTGGCGGCCGGTGGGTTCGTCGTTCCGGCCGGCTCACTGCCCGACCTGCTCCGCGCAGCGCTGGCACCACTCGCACCCGCATTCGACGCGGCCGAGGAGCGGGCACGACACGACGAGCACCGATGACGCCACCGCGAGGGGAGCGGCATGCACGCCCGCCGACTCAAGCGCTCGGAACCGCCGGCCGATGGGTCGTGACCGCTTGCGGCGGTGAGGCCGGGCGCCCCCGATTTTCGCCGCAGCCCTCGTCACCGATTTCGCCGCAGCCCTCGTCACCGACCGTGCCGATCACGGTCGGCCGGGCCGCTCCTTGCCGTCAGGCGCGCGGTCCGAGGAAACAGTCCACCGCTTTTCGATGACGGTCCACCGCTTGCGTCGATGACCTGCCCGGTGATCCGGCGTGCCGCCTCAGAGGCGAGGAACGGGACCGCGCGCGGCGGCCAGTGCCTGCCCGGCCGCCATGCACACGGCATTGGTGCGCTGGGCCGAGGACGATGGCCGGACCGGCCTGCCCGACCTGATCGCGAAGGCGCCCGCTGCCACCTTGGGTGAGATGCGACCGGGGTCGCCTCCATACGTTCTGCCCGTTGGAAGCAGTACGGGGCGGGGCCGCGCGGAATCCGCCCGGCCCCGCCCTGTGTGACGAACGCGGTCGTCGCCGTTCAGTGGCGGAAGGCGTCCTTGGCCTTCTGGCCGGCCTGACGCAGCGCCCCCTTGGAGCGCTCCGTACGGCCCTTGGCCGTCATGCTCTCGTTGCCCAGCGCCCGGCCGAACATGTGCTTCACGGCGCCCTTCGCCTGCTCCGCCTTGGCGGCGACCCGGTGCTGGGCGTCCTTGCTGTTCCGCGCGGTCATGGTCGCACTCCTCAACGGTCGGCGTGTCTCCTTGACACAAGATCGCGTGCCCGCGCCCCGGGGCTCCAAACCCGGTCGGCGCGGCTCGTCCGGCCGGTGGCCGTGCCCGCGGCGCCGTCGGGAGCACGGCCGCGTCCACGGGCGGCGCCGAGCCGCTGCCACCAGCGGCGGCGGGGAGGGTGCAGGGCCCTGCCGAGCCGGCGGCCCACGAGCAGGTAGCCGAGCAGGGCGCCGGTGGTGTTGAGGATGACATCGTCGATGTCGAACGCCCGGCCGGTCACCAGGACACCCTGTGCCGCCTCGACCATCAGCATGACCAGGGCCGTCAGCAGGGCGACCCGCAGCAGCCCGCGGGCGCGCGGCACCAGTGTGGGCAGCAGCACACCGAAGGGCACGCCCAGCAGGATGTTGCCGCCGATCTGACGGACCGTCTCGCGGAACGCGGGCTGCTCGAGGTAGGTGGAGATGGAATCGCCGGGCCGCAGATTGGTGTGGGTCAGGTCCTCCGACGGGCCCGAGGGCACGAGAGTGACCCTGGCCAGGGCCACGGCGAAGGCGATCATGCAGAGCAGTGCGGCCAGCAGGACGAGGCCGCGGACCAGGGCCGCGCCCCAGCCCCGGCCCGGTGGTTCGGGCGGACCCGACCCCGAACCCGACTTCCGAGCGGCGCCGGCGTCCGCCGGCGGGGTACGCGGAATACGTGCCACAGGGACCTCCCTCCCGGTTCCCAGGCTCGTACCCCCGGTTCACATGCGCACACCCGGAGCCGACCGCCCAACTTGCCTGGCTTCAGGCGGAGTTGATCGTTCCCGGCACCTCGGTGCCGGAGTCCTCCTCACCGTCGGCGGCCCCGTGGAGCGGCTCCACGGAGGTGTTCGGCGGGCCGGGGGCGCCGAGGCCCTCAGCACCGGGCCCCGCCGCCTGGGCCGGGCTGGGTGACACGGCGGCCAGGACGGCTCCCGCGGCAAGGGTGAGGACGGCCATGGCACTTCGCTTCTTCATGCACGGACAACTGCGCCGCCCCGGGCGAGGTCACGCCCTGCCCGTGCGGAGACGCAGGCGGCGGCGTGACGGCGCGGCTGTCCGTATCGGCAGTTGCGAATGATCGTATTCGCGGGGTGGGATGGGCGCATGAGGACGTCACGCACCATGTACCTGTTCAGCTGTGCCGCACCGCCCCTGTTCGACGTGGCCCATGTGGTCGAGAACGCGCAGACCCGTGGCTGGGACGTCTGCCTGGGGCTGACGCCCACCGCGGCCCGCTGGCTCGGTGGCAGTGTCGAAGGGCTCGCCGCCCTCACCGGCCACCGGGTGTACACGGAGCATCCGGTGCCCGGCGTCCCCTTCGAGTGGCCGGCCCCCGACGTCCTGGTCATGGCACCGGCGACCTTCAACACCATCAACCAGTGGGCGCTCGGCATCACCGAGAAATGGGTCGTCGGTGTCGCCGCCGAGGCGATCGGGCGGGGCGTTCCGCTCATCGCGCTGCCGTGCGTGAACAACGCGCTGGGCACGCATCCGCAGTTCGGGCGCTCGGTGGGCACCCTGCGGGAGGCTGGGGTGAGGGTGCTCCACGGCGAGGAGGGCGGCTTCCCGGCGAACGAGCCCGGCGAGGGCAGGCCGGCCGACTTCCCGTGGCATGCGGCGCTCGACGCGGCCGGTTCGGTGGACACGCTCGTTCCCTGACGCTGTGCCCGGACGACCGGCGGGCCGCCCCCGGCCGGACCGGCTCCTTTCAGCCGAACCGGCTCCCCGCGGTCAGAACAGCGGCAGCTGGCCCGGGAACGGAGGGACCGCGTAGCCGTCCAGGGACGGCTGCTCGGCCCCCAGGGGTGCGGGCATGCGGGAGCCTGGGCACGAGACGAGCTCGTTCGAGGTGCGGGCCCCCGGCGGATCGTGCCGGGCGAACCGGGCGGCCACCACGGCGATCTCGCGCCGGCACACGGGGCAGGTACGGCGAGGGCTCAAGGACATACGGTCAAGTCTGCCCTCCCCCACTGACAGCGAGCCGGGCGGCCGCACTGTCCAGCAGCATCTCGAGCGCCGTCGGGTAGGCGCTGTCGTTCATCCGGGCGACGAGCAGCGGGGCGGTCGCCGCGATGTGCGGATGTGTCTCGGCCGGCAGCCTGGCGTAGGTGGCACCCCACACCTCCTCGTCCGCCCTGCGGGACGCGGCGGGCAGGGCGAGCGAAGCGGCGTCCAGGGCAGCGAAGGCCAGGCTCTGGTCGATGAACGCGTGATAGATCCGCACGGTCTCGGCGTCGGAG
Source organism: Streptomyces sp. GC420 (assembly GCF_009916105.1). Classification (GTDB taxonomy): domain Bacteria; phylum Actinomycetota; class Actinomycetes; order Streptomycetales; family Streptomycetaceae; genus Streptomyces. The sequence continues at coordinate 8,144 of NZ_JAAAXQ010000031.1, forward strand.
AACCCGGCCTCGCGCAGCACCCCGAGGACGGTTTCGTCGGCGGCGATCTCATGGGCACGACCGGTGACCCGGCTGGCGGTGAGCACGGCCGCCTGGGGGTGGGCGAGGTACGCGGCGTGGATGCGCAGCCCCAGCCCGCGCAGGTCCTCGCGCCAGTCCCCGGTGGCCCCCCAGCCCTCCATGGCCCGGCCGATCAGGGCGTCGCCGATGGCCAGGGTCAGGTCGTCGATACCTCGGAAGTAGCGGTACAGCGTGCTGGGGTCGGCGCCCAGGGCGGCGCCGAGGCGCCGTACGGACAGGCCGTCGCCGCCGTGCTCGCGCAGCATGCGCAGCGCGGTCTCGACGATCAGGTCCTCCGAGAGCACCGCGCCCTGTTTGGTGGGCCTGCGCCGCCGTCGTTCGCCCTCCGGTACCACCTGCTTGGCCATGGCCCCCCGTTCCCCCGGCCGCACCGTGCGTCCGTCTCTCTCCTCGCGTGGAGCTTATGCCAACACCATTGACGTGAAAAGGGGCGGCCGCGTTTCATCGCTCACGCGGGGCCTGTTGCCCCGCTTCCCAGCCAACCGAGCCGAAAGGGTTCCGTCATGCGTGTTCTGCTCGTGGGAGCGGGCGGTGTGGGCACCGCGATCACCCGTATCGCCGCCCGCCGTCCGTTCCTCGACCACATGGTCGTCGCCGACTACGACCTGTCCCGTGCCGAGGCGGCCGTGGCCGCCCTGGGAGAGTCGGGGAGCCGGTTCAGTGCCGCCAGGATCGACGCCTCCGACGAGGCCGCGGTCACCGCGCTGCTGGCCGGTGAGCGGTGCGACGTACTCCTCAACGCCACCGATCCCCGATTCGTCATGCCGCTGTTCGAGGCGGCGCTTGCGGCCGGGGCCCACTACATGGACATGGCGATGTCACTGTCCCGTCCGCATCCGGAACGGCCCTACGAGGAGTGCGGGGTCAAGCTGGGCGACGCCCAGTTCGAGCGCGCGGGCGACTGGGAGAGCGCGGGCCGGGTGGCTCTGGTCGGCATGGGCGTCGAACCCGGGATGTCCGACGTGTTCGCCCGCCACGCCGCCGACGAACTCTTCGACGAGATCGAGGAGATCGGCGTCCGTGACGGCGCGAACCTCACCGTCGACGGCTACGACTTCGCGCCCTCCTTCAGCATCTGGACCACCATCGAGGAGTGCCTCAACCCGCCCGTCGTCTATGAGGCCGGGCGCGGCTGGTTCACCACCGAGCCCTTCAGCGAGCCGGAGGTCTTCGACTTCCCCGAGGGGATCGGCCCGGTCGAGTGCGTCAACGTGGAGCACGAGGAGGTGCTCCTGGTGCCCCGGTGGGTGGACGCGAAGCGCGTCACCTTCAAGTACGGTCTGGGCGACGCCTTCATCAACAACCTGAAGGTGCTGCACCAGCTCGGTCTGGACCGTACGGAACGGGTGGCGGTGCCCGGTGCAGGCGGCACGGTCATGGTCTCGCCGCGCGACGTGGTCGCGGCCTGCCTGCCTGACCCGGCGGGGCTCGGCGAGCGCATGCACGGCAAGACCTGCGCCGGCACCTGGGTGAAGGGCACCAAGGACGGCCGGCCGCGCGAGGTGTATCTGTACCACGTCGTCGACAACCAGTGGTCGATGCGGGAGTACGGCTCGCAGGCGGTGGTGTGGCAGACCGCCGTCAACCCCGTGGTCGCCCTGGAACTGCTCGCCACCGGTGCCTGGTCGGGCACCGGCGTCCTCGGCCCCGAGGCGTTCCCCGCGCGGCCCTTCCTCGACCTGCTGACCGCGTACGGATCCCCGTGGGGCCTGCGTGAGCAGTGACAACAGGTGTGGGGCGGGCCCAGTGGGTTACCCCGACAGGTAGTCCCCCGACCGCTGGACAGGGGGCCTGCCGTTCCGGTGCAGCGGCCGTACCACTGCCGTGAGCCGTACCAGCCGTACCACTGCCGTGAGGTGAGGACGCCGATGTCGCTCCTGAGCCTTCTCCGCGCGCCGGCACGTGTCCCGGCGCCGCCCGTGCCGGGACCACTGGTGGACGGCGTACTGACCGGGATGCGCGCCGTCGTCGATCTGACCTGGCGGGCGGCCGGCGTGCCCCGCAGGGCCGTGTGGTCCCGGCCCGGCCGCTGCTACATCGCGGTGCACGGAGTCCACGGCGTGCACGCCCCCAGGGCCGAGCGGATCGCCCGGCGTGTGGAAGAGGCTCTGGAACGGCACCCGGGTGTGACCTGGGCCCGCGTGAACGGGCCGGCGGGACACGTGACGGTGGAACTGGGCCCCACGCCGGCCCGGCCGCACGAGCTGATCGCGATGATCGAGCGCGCCGAGGCGCTGCTGGAGGAACACGAGGAGGCGGAGGAGGCCGGCGAGTGGTGCAGGGAACCGCACCACCCCTGCGAGGGGCCGCGGACCCGGCAGTCCGTCTCGGGCCTCGCGGCCGACGCCCTCGGTCTGGGCATCGCCACAGCGGCCAGGATCGCCCCGTGGGCGCCACTGCCCCACGAGGTGGGAACGGTGGCGTCGGCGCTGCAACGCCACCCCCGGGTGCGGGAAGCCGCCGCGCGGTGGACCAAGGGCCCCGAGCAGGCGGAGTCGTTGCTGCCGGTGATCGGCGCGCTCGTCCAGGGGGCGGCCACCCACGGCGGGGGCATCGTGCTGGACGTCGTCCAGCGGCTCGCGCAGTGGCGCGAGGCCACGGCCCACCAGGACGCGTGGGAGCGGGCCGAGCCGGGCCTGGTCCGCGGTCCCGAGCACGCCGCGGCGGGGCCGGTCCTCGCCGACCGTCCCTGTCCCCCGCCGAAGGACTCCGCCGATCGGTACGGCGACCGCGCACTCGCCGCCGGCGCGCTGGCCGGCGCGGCAACCACCCCGTTCGCCGGGCCGCGGCGCGGGCTGGCGGTGGCGCTGACCGGCCTGCCCAAGGCTCCCGAGGCCGGGCGCGAGGGCTTCGCGAGCACGCTGGGGCGGGCCCTGGCGTTGCGGGGCGTGGTCACCATGGACCGGGGCGTCCTGCGGCGCCTGGGCCAGATGGACACCGTGGTGCTCGACGAGTCGGCACTGCGCGGCGAGGGGTACGAGCTCGCCGACCTGGGACTGGTGCGCAAGGCCGAGGCCGAACGCTGCGCGGAACGTGCCTTCTCGCTCTTCGATCCGCAGGCCCCAGGGGAGATACGGAGGGACGGCGAGTGGGTGCTGGGGCCGCTGGAGCGACTGGATCCCAGTACCTCGGACGGGAAAGGCGGAAAGGGCGGAAGAAGCGGCAAGGGCAGCAAGCGCGGCAAGGACGGCAAGGACGGCAAGAAGGGTCCCGGCGGCAGGAAGGCGGCCGCCCGGCTGCGGCGCCGGGGCGCCGAGCAGGTCCTGGGGCTGACCGAGCGCGGCCGGCTGCGTGCCGTCGCCTCCGTGACGGCGCAGTCCGCCCGGGGTGCCGAGGCGGTGGTGGCCGCCGCCCGGCGCTCGGGCGTGCGGATCGTGCTGGCCACCGGGACGCCGGACGAGAACGCCGACGGTGTGGCGGCGGCGCGGGTCCCCGCGTCCGGTGCCGGCCCGGGAGGCGTACGGGTCACCCCCGCCGCGCAGGAGGCGCTCGCCCGCGCCGGGGGCACCGGCGTGGACACGGGTACCGGCGACACGGCCTCGGGGCACGCCGGTACGGGCTACGCCTCCGCCGCACACACCGGCGCGGCAGCCGGTACGGCGGCGGGGCGGAAAACACCGGGAGGCGGACCCGGTTCCGCGGCTCCGGACGCCGGCCCCGGCGACGGCGGCCCCCGCCATCGCTTCGCCGACGCCACCGTGCCCGGCGGGGACCGGCTCGTCGCATCCGTGCGGGAACTCCAGGCAGGGGGCGCCGTCGTCCTGCTCGTGTCGGGGAACCGGCGGGCACTGGTCGCGGCGGACTGCGGTGTCGGGGTTCATCCGGAAGGAAAGCCGCCCGCCTGGGGAGCGCATCTGCTGGTCGGCGCCGACCTCGCGACGGCCGGCCTCCTCGTGGACGCGGTCGGGGTGGCGGCGCAGGTGGACCGGGAGAGCGTGATGCTCGCCTCCGGCGGCAGCGGGGTGGGCGCCGTCGCCGCCCTGCAGGCCGCTCCCGCCCGGGCCTCCTCCAGGAGCGCCGCCGCCGGGAACGCCGCCGGCACCGCCGCCTTCTGCCTGGCGGTCTGGCGCGCCAGGCAGTTGCTGTCGCGGCCGCCCGACGAGACGGAACGGGCCCTGCCCTGGCATCTGATGCCGGTACCCCGTGTCCTGGAGCACCTCGACGCGAGCGAGGAGGGTCTTTCGGACCAGGACGCGAAGGAACGCAAGGACCGTGCGGATGGCTCGGCGCCGCAGGACGGGCCCAGGGCCACGACGCTGCCCGTGGCCTTCGCCGAGGAACTGGCAAACCCCCTGACGCCGGTGCTCGCGGCGGGCGCCGCGCTCGCGGCCGCCGTCGGCTCCCGCACCGACGCGGGTCTGGTCGCGGCCGTCACGGGCGTCTCCGCGCTGGCGGGCGGCGTCCAGCGGGTGCGTACCGACCGGGCGCTGGCGGAACTGTTCGAGCGGTCCGCGATCGGGGCGCGGGTGCGGCGCGGAGGCCGGGAACGGCTGATCACCGCCGGGGACCTGGTGCCGGGCGACATCGTCCTGCTCCGCCCCGAGGACGTGGTGCCCGCGGACTGCCGGGTGCTGGAGGCGGAGGGAGTCGAGGTCGACGAGTCCTCGCTCACCGGGGAGTCGCTGCCGGTCTCCAAGAACCCGGCGCCCGTGGTCGCCTCGCAGATCGCCGACCGCCGCTCCATGCTGTACGAGGGCACGTCCGTGGCAGCGGGCCGTGGCACAGCCGTCGTGGTGGCCACGGGCGCGGCCACCGAGGTCGGTCGGAGTCTGGCGGCGGCCGGGCAGGCGGCGCCGACCGCCGGCGTGGAGGCCAGGCTGACCGGACTCACCAGGGCCAGCATGCCGGTCGCGCTGGGCTCGGCCGCCGCGGTCTCGGCGGCGGGCCTGCTCCACGGCAGGTCGCCGGTACGCACCCTGTCCTCGGCCGTGAACCTCGCCGTGGCATCGGTACCGGAGGGCCTGCCGTTCCTGGTCGGCGCCGCGCAGATGGCGGCAGCCCGCAGGCTCGCCGACCGCGGGGCGCTGGTCCGCAATCCACGCACGATCGAGGCGCTGGGCCGCGCCGACGTGCTGTGCTTCGACAAGACGGGCACCCTCACCGAGGGCACACTGCGACTCGCCGCCGTCAGCGACGGGGACAGCGAACTGCCCGTCGACCGGCTGGACGACCGGTACCGGACGGTGCTGGCCGCGGCGCTGCGGGCGACCCCGCCGGCCCGGGAGTCGGAGCCGCTGGCCCATCACACCGACCGGGCGGTGGCCGCCGGCGCCCGGCGCGCGCACGTCGCGGTACGCCACGGCGCCTCGCGCTGGCGGCGCACCGACGCGCTGCCGTTCGAGCCCTTGCGGGCCTACCACGCCACGGCCGGGCAGACCTCGCACGGCATGCTGCTCAGCGTCAAGGGTGCGCCGGAAAACGTGCTGGAACGCTGCACGGGCCGTCGCGCCGACGGCTCGACCACCCCTCTCGACGCGGCCGCCCGCCAGGAACTCACGGACAAGGCACAAGAGTTGGCCGGCGCGGGACGCCGGGTGCTCGCGGTGGCCGAGCGTACGGCGGCCGAGGGCGAGGAGCTGACCGACGAGTCGGTGCGCGACCTGGTGCTGCTGGGCTTCCTCGCGCTGTCGGACCCGGTGCGGGCCGGGGCGGCGCCCGCCGCGGCGCGGCTGCTGAAGGCCGGGGTGCAGATCGTGATGCTCACGGGCGACCACCCGGCGACGGCCGACGCGATCGCCACCACCGTCCACCGGGACGCGGACCAGAAGGTCTGCACCGGCGCCGAGCTGGACGAACTGGACGACGACCGGCTCGACGCGCTGCTGCCCACCGTGGATGTGATCGCCCGGTGCAGCCCGCACCACAAGGTGCGGATCGTCCAGGCGTACCAGCGGCTCGGCCGGGTCGTGGCGATGACCGGGGACGGCGCGAACGACGCGCCGGCGATCAGGCTCGCGGACGTCGGGATCGCGCTCGGAAGACGCGGCACACCGGCGGCGACCGCCGCCGCGGACCTGGTGGTGAGCGACGACCGGCTGGAGACCATCATCTCGGCCCTGATGGAGGGCCGCGCCATGTGGGTCTCGGTGCGTTCCGCGCTGGCCATCCTGATCGGCGGGAACTTCGGCGAGATCACCTTCAACGTGCTGGCCGCCATTCTGACCGGGGGCACTCCGCTGGGCGCGCGCCAGCTGATGCTGGTGAACCTCCTGACGGACCTCGCCCCCGCGCTGGCGATCGCCGTACGGGAACCGACCGCGAACGGCGGGGAACGGCTGCTGCGGGAGGGGCCGGACCGTTCGCTCGGGGAGGCGCTGCGCCGCGAGATGCTGCTGCGCGGCGCCACCACCGCGCTCGGCGCGGGCCTGGCCTGGGGCGCCGCCCGGTTCACCGGGCGGGCACGGCGGGCGGGGACGGTCGCGCTGGTCGCCCTCGTGGGCACGCAGCTCGCGCAGACGCTGTTCACCGGTGTCCGCGACCGCAAGGTGCTGCTGACCTCCCTGGGTTCGGCGGCGGCGCTGGCGATGGTGGTCCAGACGCCGGGTCTGAGCGGCTTCTTCGGCTGCACGCCGCTCGGGCCCGTGGGCTGGGGCATCGCGGTGGGCGCGATCGCCTCGGCGATGGCGCTCGGCGCCGCGCTGAACCCGGTGGCGCGCCGGCTGCTTCCCCGGGAGGGGCTGCCGGGGACGGAGTCCGGGGACGCGGAGCTCTCCCGCGCGGACGTCCCGTCGGACTGAGCCGGTGCCGGTGCGGCCCGCTCCCCGACGGGACGTCAACCTCCCGTTCCGCGAGTGTTGTTGGGGGTCCGACACGAGGGCCCGGACGGGCGTGCGGTTTGGCCGCCGGACGACGGAGGCCCGGGGCCGGACGTCCGCTCCGGTCCGGTCCTGGTGCCCGCGAAGGCGGGGACGCACGGACCTGTACGACCCGCAGGGACCCGCACGGACTCGGAGGGCTCTGAGGGCCCTGAGGGACTGGCACGGCTCGGAGGCAACGGCGACGGACTGGTGGGGACGGGCGGCGTGCGCCGGGGTGGATCCGGAGGTGTTCTTCCCGGTCGCCGCCGGGGCCCGGCGCTGCGCGAGCAGCAGGACCGGGCCAGGGCGGTGTGCCGGCGCTGCGCGAGCAGCAGGACCGGGCCAGGGCGGTGTGCCGGCGCTGCGTGGTGATCCGGAAGTGCCTCGACCGGGCCCTGCGGGCGGCACCGGCCGCGGGCGTGTGGGGCGGCACCGGGGAGGAGGAACGGCGGTCGGCGGCACGCCGGATCCGCGGCGCGGAGCCTGGGCCACGCAGCGGGCGGCTGCCGCTGAGCCTCACGGTCCGTGCACACTCCTTGCCGTGCACCGGCGGGGCGGCGACGATGTGGGCGGGTGTGTGCACGTGGAGGGCCGCCGTGCCTTCCGAGGAGGTTCCCGTTGGACGAGTCATGGGTGGTCATGCGGCCCGGCGCCGATCCCGCCGAGCACGTCGGCGTGCTGCGCCGCGCCCATGAGGCCTTCACCTCCGCCGGCACCGCCGGCCGCCAGGTGGACCAGCCGGTTCGTCGCCTGGTCGCCGAGTCCTGGCGCCGCTCCGCCCGCGCCCGGGTCAGCCCCGACCGCACCGCGGACGTCGACCTCTCGGACTCCGACCTCGCCGCGTACCGCGCGGAGCACCCGCTGTCCCGGGTCATGCCACTGGTCAGGGAACTGATGGGCTCGTACGCCGCGGACGGCGAGCACCTGCTGGCGGTCTGCGACGCGCACGGGAGACTGCTCTGGGTGGAGGGGCACTCGGGTGCCAGGCGGCGCGCCGGGCTGATGAACTTCGTGCCGGGCGCCCACTGGTCCGAGTCCGCGATGGGCACCAACGCGCCGGGCACGGCCGTCGCCGTGGACCGGCCGGTGCAGGTCTTCGCGGCCGAGCACTTCAGCCGTCCGGTGCAGAACTGGACCTGCGCGGCGGCGCCGGTGCACGATCCCCGGACGGGCCTGGTGCTGGGCGCGGTCGACATCACCGGCGGGGACCGGCTCGCCCATCCGCACAGTCTCGCCTTCGTACAGGCGGTGGCCCGCGCGGCCGAGTCCCACCTCGCGCTGCTCGCCCCGCTCCCCCACCCGGGGCTCCAGCTCACCGCGCTCGGCCGTGACGAGGCCACGCTCCTCGCCGACGGCCGCCGGCTGCGGCTGACGCGCCGGCACAGCGAGATCCTCACGCTGCTGGCCCGCCACCCCGAGGGCCTTTCCGGGGACGAACTGCTCATCGCGCTGTACGAGGACGAGTCGGTCACGCCGGTGACGCTGCGGGCGGAGATGACGCGGCTGCGCCGGGCCCTGGGTCCCGAGCTGCTGAGCTCCCGCCCCTACCGGCTGTCCGCCCCGATCGACTCGGACTACGACACGGTTGCCCGGCACCTCGACTCGGGAGCGCTCACCGCCGCTCTGCGCGCCTACGCGGGCCCGCTGCTGCCGCTGTCCGGTGCCCCCGCGATCGCCCGGCTCCGCAGCGCCCTGCACGAACAGCTTCGGGCCGCGCTGATCGCGCGCGGCGACCCGGGGCTGCTGGCCGACTGGGCGCGCAGCCCCTGGGCCGAGGACGACCTGGAGGCATGGCGCGCGCTGGCCTCCGCCCTCCCGGACGACGCCCGCGCCCCGGCCCTGAGCCGGGTCCACGCCCTGGAGGCCGAACTCTACGGATAGCGGCGGCCGCCGCTCCGACTGCCCCGCGCCCGCACCGTGGAGCGCGCGGCCCGGTGGGCGGGCAGGGCGTCCGGGCGCCGCGACCGGGCGCGGCGCCCGGTCGGCCCCGTGCCCGCCGTGCGCAACGTGGTCGCAACCTTTCGCTTCGTAGCCTCGCGCCGAGCGCTGCCCAAAGGCGGGCGGCGCAGGGACGGAAGGCCTCGACATGACCCGTTACTCCGCGCCAGGAACCGAAGGTGCGATCGTCTCGTACGAGTCCCGCTACGACCACTGGATCGGCGGCGAGTACGTGCAGCCGGCCCGCGGGCAGTACTTCGAGAACACCAGCCCGGTCAACGGCAAGCCGTTCACTGAGATCGCCCGCGGCACCGCCGAGGACGTCGAGCGGGCCCTGGACGCCGCGCACGCCGCGGCCCCCGCCTGGGGCCGTACCGCGCCGGCCGAACGGGCCGGAGTACTACTGAAGATCGCCGACCGGATGGAGGCGAACCTGGAGAAGCTGGCCGTCGCCGAGACCTGGGAGAACGGCAAGCCGGTCCGTGAGACGCTGGCCGCGGACATCCCGCTCGCCATCGACCACTTCCGCTACTTCGCGGGTGTGCTGCGGGCGCAGGAGGGCAACATCTCCGAGCTCGACAGCGACACGGTGGCGTACCACTTCCACGAGCCGCTGGGTGTGGTCGCACAGATCATCCCGTGGAACTTCCCCATCCTGATGGCCACTTGGAAGCTGGCTCCGGCACTCGCCGCCGGAAACGCCGTGGTCCTCAAGCCCGCCGAGCAGACCCCGGCCTCGATCCACTACCTGATGAGCCTGATCGCCGACCTGCTGCCGCCGGGCGTGGTGAACATCGTCAACGGCTTCGGCGTGGAGGCGGGCAAGCCGCTCGCGTCGAGCCCCCGGGTCGCGAAGGTGGCCTTCACCGGCGAGACCACGACGGGGCGGCTGATCATGCAGTACGCCTCGGAGAACATCAAGCCGGTCACCCTGGAACTCGGCGGCAAGAGCCCGAACATCTTCTTCGACGACGTGTGGGCCGCGGACGACGACTTCCGCGACAAGGCGCTCGAGGGCTTCACCATGTTCGCGCTCAACCAGGGCGAGGTGTGCACCTGTCCGTCGCGGGCACTGGTCCAGAGCGGCCACTACAGCGAGTTCATGGAGGCGGCCGTCGCCAGGACCCGGGCCATCGTGCCCGGCCACCCGCTGGACACGGACACGATGATCGGCGCGCAGGCGTCCAACGACCAGCTGGAGAAGATCCTCTCCTACTTCGACATCGGCCGGCAGGAGGGCGCGAAGGTCCTCACGGGCGGTCAGCGGCTCGAGCACGGCGGTGAGCTGGCGGGCGGCTACTACATCGAGCCGACCATCTTCGAGGGCGACAACCGGATGCGCATCTTCCAGGAGGAGATCTTCGGCCCGGTCGTCGCGGTCACGTCCTTCGACGACTTCGACGACGCCATCAAGCTGGCCAACGACACGCTGTACGGGCTCGGTTCGGGCGTGTGGACCCGGGACATGAACACGGCGTACCGGGCGGGCCGCGCTATCCAGGCCGGCCGGGTGTGGACCAACTGCTACCACCAGTACCCGGCGCACGCCGCCTTCGGCGGCTACAAGGGCTCCGGCATCGGGCGGGAGAACCACCTGATGATGCTGGAGCACTACCAGCAGACGAAGAATCTGCTGGTGTCCTACTCGCCACAGAAGCTCGGTTTCTTCTAAACGCAGAAAAAGGGCGCCTGACCAGGCAAGATGCCCGTCAGGCGCCCTCCGCAGCGCACGGCTTCGGCGCGGCGGCAGCGCAGTTCGCCATTGGGCAACTTGATCATTCGGGGAACCTGACCACGGGTAGGGGTGCCGGTAAGAACCGTGTCACCAGCCGCAAATGGCGGTGATCTTCCGAGGGTGTCACCCGTGTGGGTGAGTCCGGGGCCGTACGGCTGCGGTGGGTGAGGCTCTGCGGGGACGATCGGCGGTCGTGGCCCGTACTCCGTTGGACCTGGACGAGTTGGTCGAGCACTGGACGCTGCTGAAGGACGAGCAGGCGCTCGTGTCCGGCAAGCGTGGTGCGACACGACTGGGCTTCGCCGTGCTGCTGAAGTTCTACACGCAGTACGGCCGGTTTCCCCGGAACCGGGCAGAGCTGCCCGGTGAGGCCGTGGAGTTCGTCGCCCGTCAGGTGCAGGTTCCCGCCTCGGAGTTGGATTCCTACGACTGGACGGGCCGCACGGTCGAGTACCACCGCGCGCAGGTCCGGGAGCACCTCGGCTTCCGCGAGTGCAGCGTCGCGGACGCGGAGAAGCTGACCGCGTATCTGGCCGAGCATGTCGCGCACAAGGAACGCAGGCCCGAGCAGGTCCGGGTGGAACTGCTGGCGCGCTGCCGCGCCGAGAGCATCGAGCCGCCCACGCTGGGCCGGTGCGACCGCATCGTGGCGGCCGCCCTGCGAGCGGCCGAGGAGTCGCTGACCGCCCTGATCTCCTCGCGGCTGACCGTGGAAAGCATCGAGCGGATCATGGCTCTGGTGGCCGGCGCCGACCAGGACGACGCCGGACCCGCGGGCGTGGGTACGGAGGGCGAGGACGCGCCGCCGGTGCTGGCGAAGGTCAAGGAAGCGCCGGGCAACGTGAGCCTGGAGACGATGCTCACCGAGATCGACAAGCTCCTGTCGGTACGGGCGATCGGTCTGCCACCGGATCTGTTCTTCGACGTCGCGCCGAAGGTCGTGACGGGCTGGCGGGCGCGGGCCGCGGTGGAGTCGCCTTCCCACCTGCGCACGCACCCGGTGCCGCTGCGGGTGACCTTGCTGGCCGCGCTGCTGCATGAGCGGGAGCGGGAGATCACCGACACGCTGGTGGAGCTGCTGATCTCCACGGTGCACCGGATCGGGGCGAGGGCGGAGAAGAAGGTCACCGAGCAGCTGGTCAACGCGTTCAAGAAGGTGTCGGGCAAGGAGAACATCCTCTTCAAGCTCGCCGAGGCGTCGCTCGGCACTCCGGAGGGCACGGTCCGGCAGGTCGATGCTGGAGGTCGGCCGCGCAGAAGACCATCTTCGTGGCCCGCTACCTGCGGCTGCGGGACCTCCAGCGGGAGATCGAGGAGGGCCTGAACGTGGTGGAGTCCTCCAACGGCGCGAACTCCGTGATCGCCTACGGCAAGGGCGGGGAGATCGCCTCGAACCGGCGCGACGAGCAGGAGATGTTCGTGCTGTGCCTGCGGATTCTGCAATCGGCCCTGGTCTACGTGAACACCCTGATGCTCCAGGACGTCCTCGGCGAACCGGAGTGGGCCGAGCTTCTCACGCCCGCCGACCGGCGCGGCCTGACCCCGCTGTTCTGGTCCCACGTGCGGCCGTACGGGGAGGTCAACCTCGACATGGACACCCGCCTCAACCTTGCCGCGGTCAGACTTCCGGGTCCGCGAGTTGCGACGGACGCCGCCGACCAGCAGCCATCCGGGCATGCGTAGGCGTAGTCGGCCAGACCGGTCCCCACGAAGTATCGCCGAGCTCGTTCACCCGTGTGCAAGACGCCGTCCTCGGACGGCTGATTCCGTGCCAAGGGCTGCGACCGCCCCGGAGGTCGTTCACTTCTCAGTGCTTCACTTGGATTCGATCCGTCCCATGGGGGCGACGCTATCCGACAAGGCCTTCTGCGCTGCCGTCCAGCTGGTGTCCTCGATGCCGAGTGCGTGGCGAAGGTAGGCCCAGGTGATCCGTTGGATCAGGGCCACGCGCTCGGGGTTCTCGTCCGTCGTCTCCCGGACTTCGTAGCCGGCGATTCCGCCGAGGGAGTGCTCCGCCCCGAACAGAGTGAGCAGGCTCTTGCGCCCCGGGCTCAGGTGGTACGGGTCGGTGAGCCACTCCGGCCCTCTGACGGACAGCGGTAGCTCGTCCTTATCCCCTGCGACCACGAGGGTCGGCGTGGTCATGTGCGCGAAGTCCGGTCCCTTCAACCACGGAAGGTTCTCGGCCGCGAAGGGAGTCAGGTCGGCTCCGCCCCTGCCGGCCGTAGCAAGCAGCACGCCCGCCTTGATCCGCGAGTCGGACAGGTCCTCTGCATTCTTGCTCACCGGATCGAGGACGCGCAGGCCCAGCAGATTGCCCGCCGTCTGGCCGCCGAAGGAGTGTCCGGCTGCGGCAATGCGGCTTCGATCCAGGCGCCCGCTGAGACCGGGAACAGCGGCCTCCAGCAGATCAAGCTGGTCAAGGATGCGCTTCATGTCCTCGACACGGAAGCGCCAGAGCCGCGGTGTGCGGAGATCGTCCTGGGGAAGACCCACGGTCCTGGAGTCGAGATGGGTGGGCTGAATCACCACGAAACCGTGAGCAGCCCAGAAGTCAGCCAGAGGACCGTAGCTGTTCAACGACGACCCGAAACCGTGCGAGAAGACGATGATCGGCAGTTCGCTCCCGGTTGTCGGCGCGGAAATTCTCACCCGCAGGCCCTCACTGCGGCCCGGTGCTTCCAGCACTACCGGCTTCACCGAGACGATGAGGGCGGGGGCGGTGATGGCCACGTCCGTGGCCGCCGCGTCTGATGCAGTCATGGGTAGATCTTCCTTCGCGTTTCCGATGGGGAAGCTGTCGAACAAGCTGGTCACGGTCGCGTCCTTCGCCTTGGCGGAGGGGGTGAGCCGTCGCGAGATACGCTAAAACCTGACGCTGACGTCAGAGGCAAGAAGTGTTGCCCGCCTCACATCGGAGAGACATGATGCGTATCGGCGAGCTCGCCACCAGGACAGGCGTCAGCGTTCGGGCGCTGCGCTACTACGAGGAACAGAACCTGCTCGCCTCGGAACGCAGCCCCAGCGGCCAGCGGCAGTACCCGGACAGCGCGGTCGACCGTGTCCAGCTGATCCAGCAGTTGTACGCCGCCGGGCTGCCGAGCAAGTCGATCGCGGATCTGCTGCCGTGTGTCGTGAACGGTGAGGCCACGCCAGAGCTGATCGACCGGCTTTCGGCGGAACGGGATCGCATCGACAGCCGGATCGGCGATTTGGTGGGCGCCCGGGACAGGCTGGGCACCGTGATTGCCGCCGCCACCGCGAACTGGCGAACAGGCCAACACTGCCGACTCCAGTAATCAGCATGCCGGGCTCTGCGGCTGAGGACGGAGACGCCCAGCAATCGACCGATTGATGAGCAAGATCGATAAGGGGCGGCGCGCGGCCGGATCGGCGCCGGATCATGCACATAAAACGGTGTCAGAAAGTCGATGTGCTCGAGAACTTGAGAAGCACCCTTTTCTGTACGATCTGGCAGGTGCAGCAACCTCAGGACGACGACGCCGCCGATCTCCTCGCCCCCGTTCCGGCCCTACGGACCGGCAGCCTCGTGGGATACGCACGCGTGTCCACCAAGGAGCAGCTGCTCGACCGGCAGATCCACGCACTCACCGAAGCGGGATGCATCCGGATCTTCGCCGACAAGAAGTCCGGCAAGAACGCCGAACGCGAGGAGCTACGGAAGGCCCTCGACTACCTGCGCGAGGGCGACACTCTCGTCGTCCCGTCACTGGACCGGCTCGGCCGCTCCATCCAGGACCTCATCGCGATCGTGTCCGGCCTGCTCAAGCGCGGCGTCGGCTTCACCTCGCTGCACGAGGCACTCGACACGACCACGCCCGGCGGGCGCCTGGTCTTCCACGTGTTCGCGGCGCTGGCGGAGTTCATCCGCGAACTCATCGTGCAGGGCACCAACGAGGGCCTGGACGCCGCCCGCGCCCGCGGCGCCCGACTCGGCCGCCCGCCGGCGATGACGGAGGAGCAGGTACGTCACGCCCGCGACCTGCTCGCCCGCCCGGAGAACACCGTCACCTCGATCGCGAAGCTCCTCGGCGTCTCCAGGAACACGATCTACAACTACGTGCCTGAGCTGAAGGGCGGTCGCCTCGCACTCGCTGAGGCGACGAGCACGCTGGAACTGCCCCAACCCACCAGGTCTGAGGACTGATCATCGCCGTTTGCGGCTGGTGACACGGTTCTTACCGGCACCCCAATGGGGCAGGACATCCCGGGCCCTTCGCCCGATCACCACACCGAGCTCCACACCCAGTGCGCATCCTGCCCGTCGGCCGACACCAGATGTCCTCGTCGGCACCCACGACGACATGGCCGCTGTTCCGCACGGAGAACTCCGGCACGGCAGGGTCGGGACGCTCCAACTCCCGTACGCGAAAGGCATAGCCGGGACCGACGGCAACCATCTTGTCCGGCCGGACGATCAGTGGTGCGTAGGAAACTTCGTCCAGCCTGTGACGCTCACCGGTATCAGCACCGGCCCGGTCCCGCCAGCCGTCGCCGAACGCGACCAGCGCCCCGACGTCCGCCCAGTCGGACGGTGCTGAGCTTCACCGGTGAAGCTCCTTCAGTAGTGGTGTGGGGGCTTCGTCGGCAAAGGGCCGTCCGCTGACGCCGGAAGCCGGGGCGGACAGCGACGGACGGGCACGTCCTTCGAGGTGCTCCGTGGACGCGGCGGTGGGCCGATACGGCAGAAGCAAGCGGAAGGTGCAGCCGTCCCCCTGCCGGGTGTCGAGCTCCAGACGCCCGCCGTTGGCCTCCGCGGCGCTGGAAGCGATCGCCAACCCCAGACCGGAACCAGCCGCAGCCCGCTGGGCGGAGCCGGCGCGGTAGAAGCGTTCGAACACTCGCCGCGCGTCCGACGCGGCGAGGCCGGTCCCGTCATCGGCCACCTCGACGGCACAGACAAGAGTGCCGGGGGTGAGCGGAGGGTTGGCACTGGTACGGCCCTCCCCGTCCGTGCCCTGGCCGTTCGGGCGGATGCGCAGGGTGCCGACGCGCACCCGGACGTGTGTCCCGGGCGGGGTGTGGACGCACGCGTTGGTGAGCAGATTGAACAGGATCTGAGTCAGCTGATGCGGATCACCGAGGGCATCGACGACGTCCAGCTCGGCCTCATGGGGACCGCCCTCGGTGTCGGCGAGGGCGCCCAGGCCGATGCTGCGGTCGGGGTACTGCACGGCGACGGCGGCAATGCTGTCCGCGGCAAGAGACAGCAGGTCGACCGGCTGCCACTGCATCGCGGGCACGTCCCCCAGCTTGGCCAGCTGGGACAGGCTCTCGACGAGGCGACTCATCCGTTCCGCGTTCCGCACGATCAGCTGCTGCGCCTCGTGGCGTCGCTCCGGACTCATCTCCGGTTCCTGTACGAGGAGTTCGGCGAAGCCCTGCAAGGAGGTGAGAGGCGTGCGCAGTTCATGACCGGCGTCCGCCAGAAAGTGACGCAGTCGCTGTTCGGACGCCTCTGCGCGGTGCAACGCGGTGCGCAGCCGGTCGAGCATGGTGTTCAGGGCACGGCTGAGGTGGCCGACCTCGGTGACCACATGCCGGTCCGGAACGCGCAGCTCCAACTCGCCGCCGGCAATGCGCCGGGCGATGCGCTCGACCCCGACCAGCGGCCGCAGCCCCACTCGCACGACGAGGCTGCCGAAGAGGATGACGCCGGCGGCGACAGCCACCCCCACGGCGAGGCTGAACCACAGTATCCTGGCGGTCGCGTCGTCCACCTCTTTGAGAGGCAGCGCCACCACCACCCTCGTGCCGTCGGCGCCGGACCGGGCGATCACCCGCCAGGTGCTGCCCCCGTCGGTCGCGGCGAGCGTGACGGGTCGGCCGTTCTGCAGGCCGAGCGCCGACTCCGACCAGGGCAACCGCGGCCCGGCACCACCCTCGTCGCCACTCAGCGACCTGGCCAGCCGGTGTCCGCCGCTGTCGTAGAAGTACACCCGGTAGTCCGAGGGAAGGACGTTGTTCCTGCCGCCCTCCCCCGCTGTCGTCCGTCCGTCGACGACGTCCTGGTCGAGCTGGGCCACCGGTTGGAAACGGCTGAGCCGACCGTCGACCTGGTCCGTGAGCCAGGTGTGGAGCAGGGCGAGCCCCGCCGCCTGGCAGAGCAGAACCGCCGAGGTGGCCAGCAGAGTGGCGCCGAGAACCAACCGCGCCCGCAGAGAGCGCGGTTTCAGTCGCCTCAGCCGCTGCCTCACAACGCCGCCGCTCCCGGGCCGGGACGGGCGGCCCGCAGACAGTAGCCGACACCGCGGATCGTCTGGATGAGCTGTGGCTCGAACCGGTCTATCTTGCGCCGCAGATTGCGTACGTAGGTATCGACGATGCGGGCGTCTCCCGCGAAGTCGTAGTGCCAGACCTCGGACAGAATCTCCTTCTTGCCCACGACGCGTTCCGGCTGCGCCAGCAAACAGACCAACAGCCGGAACTCCGTGGGCGACAGCTGGATCGGCAGGCCCGCCCGCCACACCTCGTGCGTCTGCTCGTCCAGTACCAGATCGGCGTACCGCAGGGGCGGCCGCCTGGCGCCGTCACCCCGTGGCATGTCACTACGCCGCAGGATTGCGCGGATCCGCAGCAGGACCTCTTGCACATGGAAGGGCTTGGTGACGTAGTCGTCCCCGCCGGAGCTGAGACCGATGATGCGGTCCTCGACGTCGGTGCGGGCCGTCAGGAACAGCACGGGTGTGTAGACGCCCTCCGCGCGCAGGTGACGGGTCACCGCGAAGCCGTCGATGTCCGGGAGACCCACGTCCAGCAGGATCAGATCCGGCTGGCTGCGGCCCGCCTCGAACATGGCCGTCCGGCCGGTGTCGGCGGTGTTGACCGCGTATCCGGCGGCGTGCAGAGCGGACGTGAGCAGGGTGCGGATGCTGGGGTCGTCCTCGACCACGAGCACGTTGTGTCTGGGCGGCGCGGGCACTGACGGCGCGACGGGCATGGAGTTTCCTTCGCTGGTGCGGGGTTGGATGTGACCGAACGCCCCGGACGGCGTCCCACGGGGGAAGGAACTGCCGTCCGGGGCGCCGGGGATCAGCCGGTCACCTCCTTGTTCTTGCTCAGCGCCTCAGTGCGCTCGGTGACCGTCTTGCGCAGCTTTTCGACGGCGGAGTCCAGCTCTTTGCCGTCGGCACCGGCCTTCCCCGCCTGTTCGGCGATGTCATTCAGCGTCTTCAGAGCGTTCCCAGAGCCGTAGAACTTCTCGTACAGCTCCTTGTAGGCCTTCTTGTAGACGGGATCGAAGGTGTCCGAGTCCAGGAAGCGTTCCTTCAAGGGGTGGCCCATGAGGCTGCCACGCCCGCCGCCTTCGCCTCGGCCGCCCTGACCGCCCGGCATTCCCTCCGGCAGGTCTTCCGGTATCCCCGACGGCATGCCCTCCGGCAGGCCTTCCGGTATCCCCGACGGCATTCCCTCGGGTATCCCCGACGGCGCTCCAGAGGGTATGTTCTGCGCCCCCTGGCCACCTGTGCCCTGGCCGCTTTGGCCGCTTCGCCCGTTGGCAGCGCCTCCGCCACCACCGAGAGCGCCGCCCATGCCCATGTCGTCGTCCGGGCCCGACGTCGCGTCGCCGCTGAAGGTGAGGTTGTAGTCCCACCCGAGGACCGAGAACTTCTTGGTGTCCAGGTCGTACCACAACAGGTAGTTCTTGCCCGGTCCGGCCATGTCGTCGAAGTTCATCAGCAGGTTCTGCGCCGCGAGGTACGTGGCCAGCGACTCGACGTCCACGTGCTGGTCGAGTTCCTTCTCGAACTCCTCGTCCGATGCCTGGTTGGCCCACTTGATGAGCTTCATGACCGGCTCCAGGTCCTGGCTGCCGACCTTGTTGAGCTGTTCGAACGAGTCCTCGTAGTCGGTCGGATCGTCACCCTTGTACTCGAAGTTACCGCTGGCCCGCGCCTTGTACAGGACTCCGTTGCCGTCGCCGATGGACTCGGCGTACTCCGTGTCCGGGCTCTCGACCATCAGCCGGGTGGCGACCGGACGGCTGTTCACCTTCACCGACGTGAAGGCGTACCGCTCGTTCTTCCAGCCGGTGGTGTCCGTCAGGCTCAGCGAGAGTGCCTCGTTCACCGGTACCTGGCCGTTGCTGCCGGGGCGCAGCGAGATCTCACGCTCGCCCTGGTAGGCGCGGCCTTCGACGAACTCGTCCACCTTGATGAGCCACGGCAGTTCCTCGGGCTTCTTCTCGGAGAGGTTGTACTGCGTGATCCCGCCCATGGCACCGCCGGGACCGCCGGGACCGCCGCCGTTGTCCTGGCCGCGGTCCCGGCCCCCGGTCCCGTCGTCCTGCGACTGGTCCGGGGCGCCCTGCGCGGCTCCTTCGGGCATGGTCCGGCCGCCACCGGGCATGCCCTGGCTGGTTCCGCGCAGGGACATCAGGGTGGAGTTCCCTTTCAGGCGGATCCCGACGTCCTCGAGATACACGCCGTCGATGGTGAGGTCGGCCTCGATGTACTCCTTGGTGCCGTCCTCCCGGAACTCCTTCATCATCTTGTCGAACTCGGTCTGTTCGTACTCGAGTTGGACCAAGTGGGACACCGACGTGTCGTACAGGTCGACCGTGCCCTGCACGTCGTCCGTGATCGTGTCGGCCTCCACGCTGGAAGACGAGGTGACATACGGCGATATGCGGGCGTCGCCAAAGAAATAGACCATCGTCGCCAGACCCGCGCACAGGGCCGCAGCCGGCTTCCAGTGGTGCCGCAACCGTACGGGCACTCGGTCCCGCAGACGTCGCGGCCTGCGTACCGTCGCGCCGTCGCTCATCACAGGTCAGTCGTGTCGTAACCGGTCAGGACGGTCACCCGCTGACCGGAGGTGCGTTCCTGCAGCGCGGTCACCAGGTCGCTGGGTTCGGTGCCCTTCTTCATGCGCACCGTGTAGAACACCTCGGTCAGCGCCCCGCCCCGGATCGTCTCCGTGCTCACCAGCTCGAACTCACTGGTGTAGCGGATGAGGACGTCGCGGATGTCCGAGGAGTAGTCCTCGCCGGCCGGAACCTGGACCTTGACGACCTGGCGCTGAACGTTGAGCGCGAACCAGTCGAACTTGTACATCACGACGATGACGGCGCTGATCACCACCGCGGCAACCGCGGCGAGGGTGTAGAAACGGGAGCCGGCGGCCATGCCCACCGCCATGGCCAGGAAGATGAAGCCGACGTCCCTGGTCTCCTTGACCGCGTTCCGGAACCGGACCACGGACAGTGCTCCGACCAGCGAGAACGCCCGCGCCAGGTTGGACCCGACGACCAGCATGATCATCGCGACGATCATGCCGACGATGACGAGGGTCTGAACGTAGGACTGGCTGTAGGAGACGTTGCGGTGCGTGTACCGGTAGACGTAGCCGATCATCGTGCTGAGGATGAACGACAGCGCCATGGCCGCGACCACGTCGGTGACGCTGAACGTACCGCTGAGTTCCTGCAGATCGAAGTTCACTGTGCTCCTGCTTTCAAGGGCGCCTCGGGCGCCGACCGCTGCTGGGGCAGCGACTGCTCGGTGGGGGTGGGCGGCGGACAGTCCACCTCGTTGAGGTGGAAGACGGATCGGGGCGCCAGCCCGAACGCCTCGATGGACTGCACGTACTTGGAGACCCTGATGAGGCTGAGGTTCCGGCGTGCGGCAAGGTCCGTGATCCAGTGCGGGGTTCGCTCGTTGACCTTGATCTCCATCACCGACATGTGAGGTGGGATGGTGAACCGGTTCTCGGGGGTCGCGATACCGAAGTGGAAGTCCCGGTCCCGGCCGCGGATGCGCCGGTCGAAGGTCACCCGCAGTCCGGTGTCCGCGTGTCGACCGACCAGTGCCTCGCGCTGGTAGCCGGTGATCGCGGTAGGCTGCAGGTTGAGCCGTATGACCAGTTCGAGCACCTCGTGGATGAAGGCACGTTCCTTCGGCGAGTGCTCCACCAGCTCACGGCCGTCGCACAGCTGCCGGGCGGCACCGTAAGGGAGAGTGATGCGGCGCTTCTGCGTGACCCGGTTGACGCGTTGCTTGATCTCCACGCAGACCGGGGACTCGTCTGTGACGCCGTCCAGGTCCCCGTAGTGGCGGATGCGCAGCTTGCGCCGGAACTTCAGGCCCTCGATCTTCTCCCAGTAGAAGCGCAGTTGCGGGGTGTCGTAGTAGAGACTCCACACGCCGTAACCGCCGGCTGGACTGTTCAGGTCACGGTCCATCCGCTCGGCCAGCTCGTCCCGGATCTCGGCCGCCTCCTCGACCGGCACGAGGTACTTCAGCTCGAACCGGTTGAACGCGTGCAGCCTGCTGGCCACGTGCAACGGCTGTTCCTCCGCCGGATCTTGGTCCTCCTCCCGGCTCGGCGACTTCCGCCGTGTGGTCACCGGTAGTGCCACCATGTGCCTCCTTACATCCTGTGGCCCGGTCGGGCGACGCATCACACGAAACCGGTGGGATGTGAGAAGCAGCTGAGAATTGCGAGGTAATTCCAGGAGTATTCAAGATGGCCAGAAAGCGAACTGTGCGCGTTGACAAGCAATCGCAGTGCGGACATTTGACGCACTTGGGATGCGGAGCGCCGCGACCGCAGCGGCACATCGCCCAACGCTTGTCAGAGCCCTCGTAGACCGCGGAGGAGAAGGCGACCTGCCCCCGAGCGGCATACATGCCCCAGACGCGGCCGGTGAAGGAGGCGCAGGTGCCGGAGGTCAGATGGCGGCGCCCTGCCCGACGCCGCCGCGCACCGTTTCATCGCCGCGCAGCAGAGCTGGAACCAGCCCTCCCAGGCCCCGGCCGCCCCCTCAGCGCGAATGGCCCCGGTGGGGGCCCGTCTCACGGCGCGCCCCAGGCTGAGCCAGTAACCCCGTGCCCGCGGCCGTGAGCCCTCCGGTACGACGTGATCGGAGCGCGCCGGCAGAACGTCCCGGGCATGGTGACCGTGACTCCGCAGGAGGCCGGCGGCCCCCGAAGGTCTGTCCATGGAGTCCCGGGACAGCATCGGGGAAGCACGGACCGATCGGAGATCAGCAGAGGTCCTGTCGCCGCCCGCCGCCCGCGTTGTCGGCGGGCCCGCACCGCCTGCGACCTGTACCAAGCTGCTCTCTGCCGGTCGTCTGCGCAGGATGCGGTGTCGCCACGGGTGGCCGCCCGCAGAGGGGGCCGGGCCCACCGCGCCCCGGGTCAGGGGGACTGGCCTTCCGCGAGCGGGGTCAGGGGGACTGGCCTTCCGCGAGCGGGGACCGGGGCAGCACCAGGTCGCGTACGAGCCGGGCGGCCCGGTCGCGCCAGCGGACGGCGGCCTCCTCCCTGGCCGGATCGGGCGCGGAGGCCGGCGGCTGGTCCGCCGCGGCCTCCTGCGGGTCGTGGCCGGCGCGGCCCGCAGTGGGCATGGGCAGGCCCCGGCGGTGGGCGTCGGCCCGTTCCCACGCCTGCTCCCACAGGCGCGCCCTGGCCGAGCCGGGCCGGACACCTCCGCAGACCTCCACGAAGGCCATCAGCAGGTTCTTGGACGGCATTCGCCTGCCGCTGAGCACCGCGCTGAGGGTGCTGCGCGGCATGACGCCGACGCCGGCCTCCTCGGACAGGGCGCGCAGGGACTTGTTGCCGTGCGTGAAGCGCATCTCGCGCATGGCGTCGAGTAGTTCGATGGGTTCCCGGATGTACTGGGGCGGCAGGGCCGGGTGCCGCCTGGCGGCCGCGCTGCCCGGAGGAGCCGTGGCCGCTTCCGCCTTCTTCCAGAGCCGTGCGGCGTACTGCTCGTCGCCGCCGCACACCCGCACATAGGTCTGGACGACGTTCCAGGCCGGCAGTCGCGTGCCCCGGTCCGCGTGGTGGAACCGCAGGTGAGGGACCGGGGAGTGAGGATCGGTGGTCGCTTGCCGCGCCATCTGGCGGTAGCTCAGCCCCGAACGCCGGCGCAGTGACCGAAGCCACTGCGCCAGCTCGGTGAGCGGGGCCGGCGTCGCCAGGGCGCTGGTTTCGCACCCCATGGACGCCGCCCCCTTACGCGCCGCGGCCGGTGAAGACGACGACCGCCCGGCGGATCAGTTCGACGGCCAGGAGGCCGCCGGCGACGAGCGTGGTGATGATGACCTCGAGGGGCTGGCCCAGGGCCGCCATGGCGGCGGTCAGGAGCAGCACCACCACCACGATGACCACGGCCGGGGCCGGCAGCTGGGAGCTGCCGGCGGCGGCCGGGCCCTGCACGCATGCGTGCGCGGGTCCGCGCTTCTTCATTTGTTCTCCTCGGTCGTTGCTACTCGACACGAGGCTCCGTAGACGACGATCCCCCGGCCTTGCAGAGCAGGGGGATCAGGAACCTCAATTGCACAGCTTTCTGCCCGCGCCGTAAGGGCGTAAAGAGGCCAATAAGACCGGCGTTTCGTCCCGTCCCAGTTGCACGGAACAATGCGGCGCCCAAAGGCGCAGGTCGTTCCGGGGGGCGCGTGGCCAGGTGTCTCGCACGCCCCCTGAAAAATCCAGCTTCCAGTGCTCTCCGGGCTCTTGAACGGGACGGATGAAACGGTGAAGGTCTGGGGACAACCGCAGCAGGGCCGCAGAGCCCGGCTCGGGCCAGGCAGCCGACAGGCATGCCTGGGCATTTGTGGGTTCGGAAAGCGAAATGCAGGCGAGTGCACCGGAGGGGGGACCTGACATGGCGACACGGTCACAGGTCATGGCAGGACCCGGCACCAGATTCGTCGTCCTGCTCGTGGACCCCACCGCCTTCCGGCGTCCGCCGGACAGCGGCGCCGCAGCGGCCGGCAGGGCCTGCCACAGGCTTGCGCAGCTGCTCCACGGGACTCCGGCTCCGGCGCGCCCTGACGCCGACGCGGTATCCGCCTGGCTTCGGCCCGGTCCGCTCGCGGGCCCGGCACGGACGCAGGCGCGCGCACCGGAGGAGTCCGGGTGCGTGCGGTACCGCTGCGCGGGTGCGTCGCCACCGGTCGACGGAGCCGGCGTGCGGGTGTCGTCGCCGTCTCCTGCCCGCTGCCGGTCCCGCGCAACTCCTGCGGACGGATGGCGCACGCGCGGCCGGCGTCCACGCGCCCGCACCGTGGCTTCCGCGCGCTCGAAAGCCCGAGTCCTGAGCCTTTACCGGCCCTCCTCGGACCCGGCGATACCGCGCGACGAGCACGAGCGGTGCCGACGGATGCACCGGCCGACGGCCACGCCGCTCAGGCAGCCGGAGCCGCGCCCGGATCCACGTCTGAATCCCGGTCCTCGCCGTCGTACACGCGGGTTCGTGCGGCCCAGCGCGGACCGTGGGCGTGCCCGAGGCCGGCTGATGCCACGCGGCCATCGGTTCGCCGACGAGGACGGGACGGTGGCGGTACACAGGTATCGGCGCTACGGGCACGCGTAAACCTTTCCTCTGCCGCGACCGGCAGCGCGGCCTACAATCGCGGTCTCCCCGGCCGTTGCTACTCGACACAAACAGGGGATTCGGGCATGCCCCGTTGCAGCGGAGCATGCCCACGGCGCAGCACCGCTGCGCAGCCTCCGGTGGTTCCTCGCTCTCCCGCGGCCGGCCGCCGCGAGAGACGCTGGACCGCCGGAGGCCATTCACTTGTCATCCCCGGGACGGAGTCACTGGACGTCCGAGCGGTTGGGCGACCATGAACTACGGACGTCGACCTGCCGCTGGCCTGCTCGCGTGACGCCCGCCGATGATCGACGGTTTCCTGCCGCGCTCGCTGCCGCTATGGCGGTCCCGTTCGACTACGCCGAAGGCGAGGGGGTCGACTTCGAGCCCTTCCCGGCCTTCCTGTCCACCGAGGAGACCGCTGCCTGGTTGCGGGCCTGGACCGGCAACGGGGAGGTGAGTGGCGACGACCTCCGCGTATTCGGCCAGGACGGCTCCGGTGGGTACGCGGCGTTCTGGTTGATCCGCCCGAACCGGGCGCTGGTCGACCAGCCCGTTGTCTTCCTCGGCTCCGAGGGGGAGACCGGCGTTGTCGCACAAGACCTGGGCGACTTCCTGTGGCTCCTGGCCGATGGCCTCGGCCCCTGGGAAGCAGCCACCTCGTACGAGCAGGACCGCGTGCCATGCCCCAGCCAGAGCTGACGGCCATCGCGGAACGGTTCGCGCCAGGTCGGCGGCGGTCGGCCGCTGCCGTGATCGAGCAAGTCACCCGGGAGTTTCCCGACTTCGACGATGCCATCATGGAGCTCTGCCGCTGAACCCGGCGGACACACTGCTGGAGGGCGAGTTCCGTGGGAGCAGGAGATGCCGACCGTGCCTGATGAGCGGCTTGACGCCGAGTGGGTCCGCGCCTGGTACGAGGAAGTCGATGCCGCTCTCAAGGAACTGATGGAGTCGTTCCTTGCGCGGCACGGCTTCCCGCCCGGCCGGAACGAGGTCAGGCTCGCAACAGGGTCAAGCCACAAGGCGACCGAGGCGCTCGTGGAACTGACGCCGATCCCCTCCGACCTGACCACGATGTACTGGGTCATTGCCGAAGCCTCCCTGCCCGACGTGGACAACGGTTACTTCATCCACTCGCCCTCAACAGTCGCAGCTCACTTTCGCGAGTACGGCTTCATCCAGATCGACGGAGAAGAGCCCGCCCTGGTGTTCGCCGGCGACGGTGGCGGTCACCTGTTCGCCGTGGCCGGGACGGGACGGGTGTGGAAGTCCGCCACGGCTTCCTGGTTCGATCAGTTCGATCTCGATGCGGCCGGCCTCAAAGAGTTCCTCGAACGGCTGGCGCGAAGGATCGCCGGACAGTCCTGACCGGTGCCGATCCGCATCTTGGCCCGCCCTGCCACTGTGCCCGGCGTCAGGTCCGGCGCGGACGGGCCGGGAGTCGGCCGGCTGGCTCCGGGGAGCTGTCCCCAGGTGTTCCGGAAGGCGACCACCCCGGCGAAGTCTTCGCCCACGCCGCCCTGGGCAACCACAGCGCGACCCACACCGCGATCTCGTAAGCACACCCACTTCGGCCTGATCAGCACCATCGATCCGGGCCCGGCCCGGGTCGCCTACTTCGACGAGCCGAAGCTGATCGTGGACACCGGAATCGTTCATGGCCGCCCGGGCGAAGCCGCCCTCGCAGAACCCCTCACCGCGGGAGCTCCACGCCGCGGACACACATCGAGCCATCGAGGCGGCACCGGCAGTGGCTGGTCTGGTCAGATCACTTGTTCTACGGTCTTACATGGTGTCAGGACCACGACGAACGGGGGCCTTCGAGTGACTGACGGGACGGCGCTGGCGGAGCGGATCGCAGAGCGGCGCGATGGCAGGGGTGATCCCCGGGCGCTGGTGGGCGAGTTGAGGCGGTCTGTGGTGCTGGTGCCGTTCGCGGGGGGCGGGTTGTGGACCGCGGACCTGGGCGGGGTGCGCTGGATCTGCGCGTTCACGGACGAGGAGGCGCTGGCGCGGTTCGCGCGGGCACGTGACCGTGGGGACGCGCGGGAGAGCGGCCGGCCTTGGGAGTTCGCGGAGTTGCGCGGGGCGCGGCTGCTGGACGAGATCATTCCGGCGATGGGTGGGCC
>NZ_JAAAXQ010000320.1 GCF_009916105.1 Streptomyces sp. GC420
GTGTAGATCCACAGGCATCGGTGAAAGACAGGCGACACCCGTAAGTACGATAATCTTCACCCTCGATTCATTCGAGTCTCACGCACTTCGCGAGACACAGCAGTGCCCGACCGCCGCCGCTGCCCGAGCCAGGAGCCAGGATGGTCTCGCCCACCTCCGAGGAAGACACCCGCAAGGTCCAGACGGCGGTCATCGGACAGGCCGAGTCGGACTGGCCGGTGTTCCTGCCGTACGACCACGACGACTTTGACCGGTTCATGCGGGGCCGGACCCGCGACGACTTCTACTGTGGCGTCCTGCTCGGCGGCTGCGGCAAGAAGCTGACCCCGAAGCGGTACACGGAGAAGAAGTGCCACTTCGCGCACCGGCCGCCCGTGCACTGCCGCCGCACGGAGACCGGTGAGGCCAGCGCCGACCACCTGTACATCGGGCAGGCGCTACGGCGCTGGCTGCTGCGGCAGGGGTATCAGGACCCGGAGGTCACGTATCTGGACCCAGGCTCGGTCCACGGCGGGGCCGTCGAGGTCCGGTTCGGGCAGGGCCGGTCCCGGCTCGTCCGGGTCCAGTTGGCCCGTCTCTCCGTCCGCGAGTGGCAGGAGACCCGCGAGCGCCTCGCCGACCGGCACACTTATGTCCACTGGGCGTACGGACCGTACTGCGGGCTCTCGCACAACGAGGTGGACGCCGCCGGGCACGCCATCCGCATCTCCTGTCGCACCGAGGGCGACACCCGCGAGGTGTACGTCGGCACGCAGTACCCGGACAACAGCCTCGCGTGGTCGGCCCTCACCGAGTGCCACTTGTCGGACAAGGGGATCATCACTCCTCGGCTCGAAGCCGAACCGACCGCGACCAGCACGCCCACTCCCGTCGCCTTCCCGCTGGCTCCTGGCACCATCGCCTTCGGGGCAGCCACCGAACTCCCCGCTCCGGCACCGGAGTCGGACACGCCCGCCGTGCGCCTCTACGACGTCGACCTTCAGCCGCTCGGATCAGCCGCTGTCCGGGCCAGAATCACCCTGCCGCACGACCACCCCGCCCCATCACCGCACCAGCTCCACGTCATCTACTCTTCAGCGCACCTGCTACCGCTCGCCGACGCGGCGCCCTCCGAGCCCGTCTGGCTCATACGTGCCGACGGCGCCTCGCCCCTCCCTCAGCAGACCGATCCCCGCTGGCCGGACCTACGATCCAAGCCCGTGCCGCCCGAGCCGCCAGCCGTACCCACTCAGGCCGCCCCCACGACGACCGAACCGACCTCGGCGCCTGCCCCGCTCCCCCTGGGTGAAGCTGAGACACTCCGCCTCCTCCGCTCCAAGCTCGCCCTCGTCGCCCGCGGTCGCGGCCTCATCAACTGGGAGACGCTGATCAGTCACGCCGGAGCAGCGCCTGGCGACATCACCCCGCACGAACGCGTCCGCCTCCTCATCGCAGTGGACCACCCCAGGGCTGACGGCAAGCCGGTCCTCTCTGTGCTCGTCAAGCCGTCATTCGCCCCGGACGCACCCGCCCCGTACTTCGCCGACGTCCTCGCCGGCCTCGGCTGGAGATCCGACCTCACCGAAGCGAAGGTGGCGGAGATCTGGGAACGCGAGCGGAGGACCGCGTACGCCCTTGCCCAGAACCAGAACGAGTCGGTGGCGGAACCCCAGCAGCCCCCGAGTACCTTGATGGAGAAGCGTGCTACCCGTCTCTGGGACGACGCCCAGCTCGTGGGGCGGATTCGCGAACATCTGAACCTCGTCGCCAACGGCCGCAGCCGCATCAAGTGGAAGACGTTGCTCAACAGGCAGGGCATCGCACCCTCCACGGTGTCAGCGAGGGACCAGGTCAGACTGCTGGCCGCCGTTGACAAGCCCTACGTCCCGAACCGCGGCCTGCTGTCCGCCCTGGTGAAGGCGGACGATCAGGCCGCCCCGGGCCCGGCCCCTTTCTTCGGCGACGTGCTGACCGAGTTGGGCTGGAAACCCGACACCACAACCCCGACCGTGGGGGCGGCCTGGCAAGCCGCCCTGGACCGTGCGTACGCGCGCGGCGGCCGGTCCGCACCAACGGCTAAGAGCAGCCCTGCCGTTCCGCCCGCCACGGAGGACCGCGTGCGCTGGGGCAAGCTCGGGACCACCAAGGCCGCCGTGGTCGTTGCCGTTCGACATGCGCTGATCGATGCCGCCCGGCGTCAGGTCTGCGTGGGCTGGCACACGCTCGCCGCTGCCGCGGGGCTCAAGCCGTCGGACCTCTCCGACAAGGCCAGGGAAGCGATTCTCGTAGCCGTTGACAGCCCGCCCACCTACGGGGTGTTGCTCTCCTCCCTCGTGGTCGCCTCCGAGCACACGCCCGTGCCGTACTTCGACGCCATCCTCAAGCGCCTCGGACGGCCCCACGGCCTGCGCCCCATCGAGCTGGGCCAGGTCCGGAAGACGGAGCAGGCCCGAGCCTTCGCGGCATACAGTGCTGCCGCCGACACCGCCGATGACCCGAAGGAAAGACCATGAGAACGAACCGTCGTCGCGTCGCGATCGGCATAGCCGCCACCGCAG
This sequence comes from Streptomyces sp. GC420, assembly GCF_009916105.1. Taxonomy (GTDB): domain Bacteria; phylum Actinomycetota; class Actinomycetes; order Streptomycetales; family Streptomycetaceae; genus Streptomyces. The sequence continues at coordinate 2,538 of NZ_JAAAXQ010000320.1, forward strand.
CCGTCGTCATCCTGTCCGGCGCGGCGGGCGCAGTCGCCGGCGCCTACTTCGTCGCGACCGGCCCGACCGGCGCGCGCGGCCCAGCGGGACCGGAGGGGGCACGCGGACCGCAGGGTCCTCAGGGCGAGCAGGGGCTGCAAGGTGAACGGGGCGCCAAGGGTGACCAGGGGGAGCCCGGTGCCTCCGCCGAACCAGCCACGCTCGGTATACCGGACGCCGGCACAACGGGCCCCGATCTCTCCGGCGGCCTGCTCATCAGCTCCGGCTCATGCCCGGCCGGAACCTCGAACTGGGACACCATCTACGTGGGCCGCAACTCCGTTCTCGGGTCGCCGGGCGACGTCGACATGCGCGCGATGACGCTCTGCAAGATCTTCTGAGCGCCACCACGTACGCCGCTCTGTTCAGGCCCCCGCCACGAACCCCACGAACCGCGACCACTCCTCACGCCCGACCGCGAAGTGCGGACGCATCACGTCCTTGGAGTCCCGTACGCAGATGGCCTGTTCGGTGAGGGCGACCTCGACACAGCTGTCACCCTGGCTGCCGCTGTAGCTGGACTTGAACCAGGCCAGTTCCGTCGCGCTCATAGTTCTCCTCGGAGTCGCTCCAACAGGCCGCGGGAATCCTTGGAGTTGAGGGCCTGCGAGCGCAGTGTGTCATAGCGCTGGTAGAGGAGGCTCACCTCTTTCGCGTCTGAGATCAGACGGCCGTTCTGCTGCCCTTCTGAGTACCCGAGTCGCTGCCCCTTCGGGCTCTCCAAGAGCTGCAACGGGCCGTCCAGGCACGCATGCAACCCCGCCTCAAGCGGCACGATCTGAAGCGTCACGTTGCGCGGCGCGCTCAGCTCCAGCACTCGATCGAACATCTCCCGCATCTGGTCCGGGTCCCCGAACCGGCGCCGGAAGACGTGCTCCTCGACGATGAAGCTGAACGGGATGGTCGGCCGCTCAAACAGCATCCGCTGCCGTTCCATGCGCCTGGCCATGAACTCCTCCAGCTGGTCGTCCGGCGCCACCGGAACGGTGCCCTCGAACACAGCCCGCGCATACCCCTCTGACTGCAACAACCCCGGCACCAGCCTGCACTCGTACGTACAGAGGCTCACCGCCACCCGCTCCAGCCGAGCCCACTGCCGGAACCAGGCCGCCAGCCCCACATCCCCCCGCCCCCGGGTCACGTACTTCGAGGACTTGCGCAACGCGCCGGTGTTCCCCAGGAGTTCCTCCGAGCGCACCACGTACGACTCGTCGGGCATCCTCCGCCCCAGCTCCACCGACTCCACGGTGTGCTTGGAGAAGCGCACCAGGTCCGCGAACTCCGCCCTGCTGTGCCCCGCGTGCTCGCGCAGCGCCTGCTGGACGGCACCCCAGGTCCGCAGACTGTCCGAGGGATCGGGCTCACGATCCGGCTCACCGCCGGCCGGTTCCCCGTCGCCGCCGTCGGTCATGACGTCGATGCCGCCCGTCATACGCGGCCACCTCCCGTTCCGTACGCCCACCACACGCTGTCCGTCGCCCCACGCCCGACAGCACCCAGCGTGACGGAAGACCCCGCGTACCGTCCACAGAAAGTGTCCGTACGCTGACGCACCGTACGGGCGTCACTCCTGGAACGCGCCCCCACGCGCCCGCCACGGTGGCCCCATGAGCGCAACCCTTCCCCAATCACCCGGCACCGTTGCCACGTTCGCCCAGCTCCTGTCCTCCACCCGCCGAGGAGCCCGCCTCGCCCGCCTCCTCGCCACCACGCAGCTCCGCGCCTGGGACCTGTCACCCGACGTGACCGAGCGGGCCGAGCAGATCGCCGCCGAACTCGCCGCCAACGCGGCCCTGCACGGCCGTGTCCAGGGCCGCGACTTCCGGCTCGCCCTCACCCTCGACACCACGACCGGCCTCCTCCGCATCGCGGTCACCGACGCCAGGGGCGGGCAACTCCCCGTCGTACCGACCGACTCGGCGACGGACGGCGAGACGGGCCGCGGTCTGCTCATGGTCGACGCGCTGGCCGACCGCTGGGGCACCGAACCGCATCAGCCGGGCGGCAAGACCGTCTGGGCCGAGGTGGGTCACCGGACCAGCTGACAGGCACTCGCCGCCCAACTGATCACCGCGAGCCACCCGTTCAGATGCCTGCTGGCGGAGTTGGACACGTACTCCTCCCATCTGTACGGCATCTCGGCCGGGGGCGCGGTCTACGTTCCTGGAGGCCTTCCAGTCGGAGTCGGGCGGCCTCAAGAGGGCTTCCGTGCGCCCGGGGTCAGCTCAAGGCGTCGATAGCCTTCACAATCAGGGCCCGCGCATCGGCCCCGTACACGGCCAGTTCTGTGAGCCGGGCGAACGCCCGCAAGTACATGTCGAGTTCGCCCGGTGCCGTGACGGTCACCTTCGCGGCGAGCAACTCCACATGGATCCGTGAGTCGTCGAACACCGTGAACTGCTCCAGCGGCCACATGACCGCTTCCCGCGAGGCCGCGGCCGGGACGATGCCGAGCGACATGGACGGCAGAGACATCGCGGCCAGCAGGTTGCCGAGCTGACTGGCCATCACGTCCTGGTCGCCGACCCGGTGATGGAGGACGCTCTCCTCGACCAGGGTGGCGAACCGGTGGTCTCCCTCGTGGATGACGCGCGCGCGGCGCATGCGGACCTCGACCGCGTCGGCCACGTCGTCCGGGGTACCGCGGAAGTCCGCGATCGTGCGCATCAGCGCCGTCGCGTAGCCGGGTGTCTGCAGATAGCCGGGCACGACGTGGGAGGCGTACACGCGGAAGTGGCGGGTGCGCTCGTACAGCTTGGCCGAGGTCTCCGCCAACTGCTTCATGCCCGTTCGCTGGAGCCGCTTCCACTGCAGGTACATGGAGTCGGCCTGCCGGTTGGCCGCGATGAGGTCGTCCGCCTGGTCGTGCGCGCCGCAGGCCGCACACCAGTCGCGGATGTCGGCGTCGGCCGGCGCGGTGACGGCGTTCTCGATCCTCGACGACTTGGCGACGGACCAGCCCGCGAGACGGGCGAGTTCCTTGCCGGTGATGCCGGCGTCCAGGCGCAGCTCCCGCAGCCGGGCCGCGAGAGCCGCGCGTGCTTCCTGCGCGCTGGACGTGGGGAATGTGGACATGGACGGTTACTTGACCTTGACCTCGTACTGGTCGTGGGGGGTGGCCCGTTCCCAGATCCGTTCGTATGCGGTCGCGTGCCGGGAGACCGTGCTGCGCTCGTCGCAGAGTTCCTTGCCGACCCATTCGCCGTTGCCGGAGAAGTGGTGGATGCGCATCAGCCGCCCGTCGAAGATCCACAGGTCGGTGCCCGGGACGAGCAGGTCCCACGCGCGGTGTCGGGGGAGCCAGCGCACCTCCTCTCCGGCTTCCATGTTGGCGCGGGTCTGGTAGTGCTCCCACGCGATGTAGTCGGTGACCGGTTCGGACACGATCCTGACGCGTCGGACGTTTACGCCGCGGGCGACGGCGTCCGCGATGTTCTGGTGGTAAGGACGCCACCAGGAACCCCGGTCGTCCCAGTCCACGCGACGGCCGTCCTGCCAGGCTTCGAAGCGGGGATTGGTGAAGTAGGCGTCCCTCATCTCCAGATGGGCGGCCGACTGCCGTGTGTCGGCGAGGATTTCAGCGAACTCCGGGATCGAGCTCATCGCACGCCTTCCTGATGATCGGGATCATACGGGCCGGGATCCTGATGACGGTCTCGCCGGGCGGGATCGGCGCCCTCGCCGGGGACAGCGCGTCGCAGGTCGCGGTCGTCTCGTCGTCGGCCTGGTAGCTCTGGATCAGCAGATCGTCCGTGCTGGTGTCCACCCAGACTGTGGGGCATCCGTCCTCGTCTGTCTCGGGGTCGATCCCGACGAACTGAATGTTCATGGTGGCTGGTCTCCCGCGCTGGTCGGTTGCAGCGATTTACACCACCATCTTGCGAACGCGTCGCGTGGGCAAGAGCACATGTCGCTCATGAACAGCACTTTCAAACTTCTGTGTAATTCGGTGCAACTCCGTGGCCTGGCCGATGGAGGGACTCCTACGGTCGAGGCAGACGATGGAACCCGGCAGACGCGCGAACGGCCCCGGGCGTTTCCAGCACGGCAACGACACCCCAGAAGGGCAGGTCAATGACCGTCACACTCGAACAGCCCGCCCCCGGCAGGACGCTCACGCGGGACCCGAAGGAACTCCTCAACGCGGTCGCTCCGCACATCGCCGAGTTGACCGTCAACGTGTTCGACTCCGGCATGAGCCTGTGGGACCGAGAGGTCGCCCTGCTCCTGCGCGACCACACCATGGTCCGCGACATGGCCGAACGGATCCTCGGTAACGCCGTCATCTACGTCATGGGTTCCATCGAGAACCCCGACGTCCACCTGGGCGTCGGCAAGCTCGTCGACATCGGCGTCCACCAGCTCATCCTCGACACACCCGTCTGGTGGGGCATCTGCCGCCTCTACAACGGCGGCCGGTTCAAGCACCACGCCCCGTTCATCGAGCGCCGCCGCGACGGCCTGTGCCTGCGCACCGGCGACTTCCTCCGCTCCCAGGGCTGGGCCATCGACGAGGAGCTGTGGGCCATCGACGGCACGGACTGCTCACCGTGCGACGACAAGGTCCCCGACAGCCACTGACCCCGGCTACAGTCGCCCCCGCCCTCGCGGCTCGCCGAGGGCGGGGGCTCCCGCATCCCGACCACCAGAGGAACAGCTGTGCCCGTACCGCACGACATCGCCGCCGAGACCGAACTGTGGGACGCCTACGCCGAGTCCGCGTTCAAGGACGACGCCGAGCCGTCATTCTGCTGGACCCAGTACCCCGGCCACGGACCCGGACCCGAACTCCTCGGCAACCCGGAGACCGTGCTGGAGATCGGATGCGGCACCGGCCGCGCTCTCGCCCACCTCGCACAACAAGGCGTCAAGGCCACCGGGGTCGACCTGTCGCCGCGCATGGTGGCGCTCGCGGGTGAGAAGTGGGCGCCGCTCGGGGTGCGGATCGAGCCGGGGGAAATCCTCGACTGGCTCGGAGCTGACGAGAAGCGGTACGACGCCGTGTACTCCATCTTCGGCGCGGCCTGGTTCACCGACCCCTCCCGCCTCTTCCCCCTGGTCCGCAAGCACCTTGTCCCGGGTGGCGTCTTCGTGTTCTCCCAGCCGCCGGCCATCCCGGGCGCCTACGGGCCGCAGGGCATGTACAAGGGCGGGTTCGCGGGGAAGGCCATGTTCACGTACCGGTACAGCTACAGGCCCGCAGTGTGGGAGCGGCACCTGCTCCGGGCTGGTTTCACGTCCGCCGAGGCGACGGTGATGGATGCCCCGAAAGCCGGGCACATCGGCACGCTCATCGTCCAGGCCCGCGCCTGACAATCGGGTCACGGCCCCGGCCGGCATCCTCCGTGGCCGACCGGGGCCACTTCATGGCCCATGGAATGGCCCCGCGAGTGCCACCCCCTGTGGGCCGTTCAGAACTCCGCCAAGAACCCCACGAACCGTGCCCACTCCGCACGCCCGACCGCGAAGTGGCGCCCTGGCCGACCGCTGGGGCACCGAACCGCATCCGCCGGGCTGCAAGACCATCTGGGCGGAGGTCAGTCACCGATCCAGTTGACGCGGGCGCCCCGTCCCGCAGATCGGCGAGCGTCGGTCGGCGAAGCCGCGTTGCTACCCTCCGCGCCATGTCTCATGCAGTGGCGCGGGAGATGCGCTCTCCGATCCTGTCGATCCACCCGTACGTACCGGCCATTGAGCAACAGGGCGATGTGATCTGCTCCATGGCGTCGCGCGGCGAGTGCGATCACAAGCTCGTCGCGGAGGTGCGCCCCGAGTTCAGCGACGGCACATCTCCCCGCTGGCGGGTGTGCGGCGAGTGGCTGACCAGCCACCCGTCAGCAGTCGCCCACATCACCACGAACGGCTTCCAGGCGCCCGCCGTTCCTTGACCGGGCGGCGCCGGAGCCACGCGGTGGCGGCTACGCCGGCCGGTACACGGCCTGGCCCGGGTCCGGCCTCACGATGAGACCGTCCCGGGCGAGTTCGCGCAGGTTGTGGCGGGCCTCCTTGCCCGCGGCCTCGTCGTTCGCCGGCTGGTATCCGGCGACTCGCAGGGCCAGTACGGCGCGTTCGGTGTCCCAGGTGCCACCCAGTGCCTGGATCACCGCGGCGAGCGCCTGCTTGTGCGTCAGCGGCTTCTCGGTCATCTCACCCTCCCCCTCCGAAATCCGCCACAGCATGGCACACGGCGGCAGAGCCCCGCCTGGCCGGACCTCAGCACCCCCCAGGGTGTGCGCCGATGAACCAGATGCTCGGTACCGGGAGTTGCGGGCGGTGGTCCGGCTGACCGAAGTACTTGGCGACCCGTTGCCGCGTCGGCACCGTTAGCCTGTCGGTATGTCAGAGCGTGTCATGCCCGGTCGCGAGGACGGACTGATCACCCTGGGTGCCGCGGACGCTCTGTGGGTCGATCTGACGGCCGACAGCACCGTGCCGACGGCTTCGGAGGCGTTCACTTCCTCTCCCGCCCATGCCCGGTTGGGGTACGTCCTGCTCGGCGGCCATGTGGTGGCGACGATGAGGGCGGGTGGCGGTCAGTGGAGCGTCTCGGAGACGGAGGTGCGCCGGGCGGCCGCGATACTGAACGCGGTGAAGATGGACCGGCAGGACCTGGTCCGCGTCGGTCCGCTTCGCGGGGCGCCGCGGCAGGAGTACGGCGGGGAAGCGCCGCTGCGCTGGCGCCGGCGCATCACGGAGGACTTGCAGGAGCTGAGAGGCCCCGAGCGGGTGGCGCGACGTGGAGTCGGGCGGCCGTACCATCTGGCGGGGATCGACTGGCGGCAGATACTCGTGGAGCGGAACCGCGACGGGACGCGGCGCACGTGGTGGCTGCCGCGCACTGTGGTCAGGCTGCTCGACGCGGCCGAGCACGCCGAGACGCAGTGGGTGCAAGCCGCGCGGAACCACCGGGCAGGCGTAGCCG
>NZ_JAAAXQ010000321.1 GCF_009916105.1 Streptomyces sp. GC420
TGGCTGGGCGGCTGCCGCCGTCTGCACCGCCGCTACGAACGCAAGGCCGAGCACTTCCTGGCCTTCACCGCCATCGCCTGCAGCCTCATCTGCTACCGCCGACTCGCCAAATGAGACGACGTCTTAGAGGTCGTTCTCTTTCCGAACCTCGTGTGCGGTTTCTGCTGGTCAGGCATGAGATCGCAGTTGTCGCGGGAGTCTCGGTCCGTTGCTGACCGAGATGTCGTGGGGGTGGCGGATGCCATCGATGCGGGCGGTGTTGGAAGCGCGGCAGAAGGCCGCGGCGGTGCGGGTGGAGGAACTCGAAGCCGAACTGGAGCGGGTGCGGGCGGCTCTGGCGGAGGCGGAAGAGGTGCTCGGGCGCCGGGTGATCGGCCTGGAGCAGTATCTGGAAGCGCTGGCCGAGGCGGACGCGCCCGCCGTGGTGGCCGACGGGATGTCGCAGAGGAAGCCGGCGGGGCCGCGCCGGGCGGTGCCCCACCGCCAGGACGCGGCCGGAATCGAGGTCTTGTCGGTGGACTACCAGGCGTTGATGGCCGCCGCCCTGGAGGCGGGAGCTGACGGGCTCGGTGCTCGGCGGGCAGCGGTGGTGCTGGGCTGGGACAGCGCGTCCGCCTCCCGCGTCGAGGGAGCGCGAGCCCGGCTGAAACGGCTGGTGGAACGGGGCTGGCTGGTCGAGGAGAAGCCGGGCAGCTTCACGCTGCCCGCGCCGGAGCGAGACGCTGCTGGTGCTGCGCGGCCAGACGGCGGCTCATGAGCATGGTCATCGACCACCAGATGACGCTCTCGCTGGTGTCGGTGCGTCGCTCGTAGTCACGGACCAGGCGCCGACTGCGCAGGAACCAGGCGAAGGATCTTTCGACGACCCAGCGGCGGGGCAGGACCTGGAAGCCGTGGGCGTCGTCGCTGCGTCGGACGACCTCCACGACCAGCCCCAGATGCTGGGCCGCCCAGTCGATGAGGTGGCCGGTGTAACCGCCGTCGGCCCAGATGCGGGCAAGGCGCCGGAAGCGTTCTTTCCCTGCGGGCAGCAGCGTGCGGGCGGCGTCCCGGTCGGTCGTGGATGCGGGCGTGACCAGGACGTCCAGGACGAGTCCGAGGGTGTCGGTGAGCAGGTGCCGCCTGCGGCCGTTGATCTTCTTGCCGGCGTCGAAGCCCCGGGTGGGGTTGGTGACGGTGGCGTCCGCTTTCACTGATTGCGAGTCCACCACGCCTGCGCTCGGTTCCGGGTTGCGGCCCTCCGCCCGGCGGACGGCGTCCCGCAGCCGGTCGTGCAGCTCGGCCGCCAGGCCCGTATCGCGCCAGCGGGCGAAGAAGGCGTAGACCCGCGGCCAGGGCGGGAAGTCGGCGGGCATCGCCCGCCACTTGATGCCGTTGTCGACGAGGTAGCGCACAGCGTCGATCATCTGCCGGTGGCAGTAGCCCTCCGGCCGGCCGCCCCGGCCCGCCATCCAGGCCGGCACCGGCAGCAGGTCCCGCACCAGCGCCCACTCCGCATCGCTCATGTCCGAGTCGTACCGGGGCCGGCGCTCCGGCCGGTCGGCCGCGTTCCCGAACCGGTGAGCGAGACAGTCACACTCCCAGGTGGCCCGGCTGGACTCCCCGACCACCACCACGCAACACTTCGACACCAGGGCCTCTTGCCACTCGCTGGATTCGACAACCGCGAGCTACCAAGAGGCCCTTCTTTCATGCACTCGCACCGGCCGACTCACCCGAACCAGGCCCCCGTTCGAACCCCTCCGACCACACGGACGGATAGAGAACGGCCAGTAAGACGGCCATCGCAGACGCACTGGCCGTCACGGCCAGTGCGTCTGTTGCACCCGTGTGGCCTCGAGTGCGCCCCCGCAAAAAGAGCGGAACGTCGCCTCAAGCCCGGGTCCTGGCCGACCTGGACCCGTGGTGGAACCCGCCCTGGCCGATGCGGCGGCAGTACGCCTACCACCACGCCCGCACCCACCCCAATACCTCACGCGCCACACGATGGATTACCGCCAGGGCCAGGCATGGCCGCTTCTGCATCCTGGCCAGCAGAAGCTACTGGCCGCCCTCGGCATCAGCGTGGGCAGGCAGCTCTCGTTTCAGCGAGGGCGCTCCTGCTCGCTGTGATAGGCCCGGGCCAGTAGCCCAGCGAACGCAGCGGCCCGCTCGACGCCGTACCGACCACCTCGGATCTGGTGAAGCAACGCCCGGCCTACCTGCTCGGGAGTGAACCCGTTTCTCGCCAGCTCTTGAACGATCTCCTCAATGGACGGTGGTGCCTGCCGGTGGGCACGCTCGCTCACCGCACCAGGTGCAGTCCCGGCAAGGTCGGGCCTTTGATCGACGGATACGGCAGCCTGCACCGGAGCTTCGAAGAGGAGTTGCTGCTCTTTCGGGACGTCTGCAGCCCGCCGACTCCGCGGTGGTCGCACCTCCCCCGGGAGCAGGTTCTCATCCAGTGGCCTGAGATCCGGCCTGGCGCGGACAAGGACGCTCTGGCCGAACGGCAAAGTGCCCCACACGTATGTGGCCTGGTTACTCGCTGCTGGTGTGTCCGTAGGCGTAAGGAGCCCCAGACCAGCCAATGCTGGCCCCATTGGCGTGTGGCCTACGAGGTCGAGCGTGGCCTTGGGAGGGCTCCAGCGCAGAAGATCCGGGTAGGCGAATGTGGGGGCCTCACGCCCTTGAGAAATGTCCCACATGCGCCGTGCCTCGGAGTCGATTACCTGGACATCTTGCACGGTGCCAGGCGGGGGGCCTGCCGTGACGACGCCTAGAAGAGCGCCAGCCATGGTGGCGATCGTGTCGGTGTCCGAGCCGAGGGTGTTGGCGGCAAGGAGCAGGCCAGCTTCTGGGGAGTCGGCATAGGCATGTGCCAGAACCGCGGCAAGCAGAGTGGTGACTGTGCCTGATCCACGCGTTGCGTCGTCGAAGCCGCCCCACCGCTGCACCAGGGCAGCGTAGGTCTCTGTTGTGAGGGGCGTTGTGGGGTCGAAGGCCTCGAGTGCTGCGCGGCATTCGTTGGCGACGGTGACGGCGGCCGAGCGGAAGTCGATGCCAGCGGCATCACCCCATGTGGGTAGCCACAGATATGCCAGTTCGTCATCTTTTGCGATGACGTCCGGTACCTGCTCCAGCCAGTCGACTGCGGGGCGCCACTGCTTGGGGCCGGGGAGTTCGTTGGTATCCAGGGCGTGGGCCAGCAGGATGGCGTGCAGGACGGCGCCGAGGATGCCCCGGGGGTGTCCGTGGGTGCTGACGGCGTTGCGTACGACGTCGCGGGTGATGTGGTCCCAGTTGGTGAGGTCCCGTGCGGACCAAACGTGGGGCTGGATACGCATGGCGGCGCCGTTGCCGCCGATGTCGACGTAGCGGGCGGCTTTGGTGGCGAAAACGTTCTGGGACCACTTGGCTTCGACCCGCATCAAACCGGTGGCTGCCGCTTTGGTCCCGCGTCCGGCGCCGAGGGCGTAGGCCTGCCAGGCAACGACTTCGATCTTCGCAAAGGCCTCGGCGTCGAATTCCCCGTCTCCGCGGATGGCGCGTGAAGTTGCAAGACGCAACTGGGTGTCATCGGAGTACGCGCCTGCGGGAAGAGGCATGTCGCGCCCGTAGCGACCTCCCACACGCCTCTTCCAGGGCACCGTAGTGGTGACTTCATCCTGTCCGATGCGTCGTCGCACGCCGGCGGTGTCGGTCAGTTCGGTGATGAAGCCGAGTGCATCTCCGTACGCCGCCCACTGGGCTGAGGCGCGTACTGCCTCCCATTGCATGGCGCTCACCGTAGTCCTTACCTGCCGAACGTGACCGGGTCGACAATGATGTCGACCTCATCATGTCCGCTGACACTGACAATGGCCTCGGCCTTCGCTGCGTCCTCGTCGGTGAGGACGCAGATGCGCTGCAGGTATCGGGTGGAGACGGCCTGCGGGTAGAGCACCTCGGCTTGCGGGTTCGTGGGCAGGTGAGGCTCACGGTTGCCGCGTGGCGGCGTGTTTTTGCCGAAGCCGTAGGGGACGCGGTCGGCGAAGAGAGCTTCGGCTCCAGGCAGTCCCTTCACGGGGGTGATGCCCTCGTATCCCATGTTGCTTGGGGAGAACAGCACGCCTGGGTGCGTCATGATGACGGGATCGAAGCTGAGGACTGCCCAGAATAGGTCTTCGTTCGCCCACCACTTTTGGCTGCTGGTTCGCAGGAAGCTGTGGTTGGGTTCGCTGATGCTGAGGTTCACGTACCGCCAGTATTTCGGGTCCTCGCGGCGCCACTTGGTGTTTTCGTGGTAGATGATCTCGAGATACTCGTCCTCTGACAGAAGCGCCCGAGCCTTGCATTCTCGTTGCAGAAGTATGCCCAACAAGCCCCGGTTTGTCGTAAAGTGCACCACTTCGCTGATCTTGCGCTCCTGGATGAGGGCGTTGATGCCCTCATCCTGTCCTTGGCCATCCGGTATGGCCGGGATCGGCTCTGCCGCGGTCATACGACTTTCACCTCGTAGGTGTCCGGGTCCATGCAGGCGATGAGGTCGCTTGCCTCGGAGGGCTTGTAGGTGATGGTCAGCGTCTTGCGGGCGCGTCCGGCGGACATGGCCAGCAGGCGCAGGTGGGCGTCTCGTTCGCTGTCGCCGGGCTCGGTGGCGTGGGGCATGACTTCGCTGTTGAGTCCGACGATGATCACGTGGTCGAACTCCAGCCCCTTGGCGGAGTGCATGGTCGACAGTGCGACGTTCACCGGTCCCGTCGGCCACTCGGCGTTGCGGGTGAGTTCCACGTAGGCCAGTCCGGCGGCGTTCAGACGGTTCTTGACCTCGCCGAACCAGCCCTTGGCATGAAGGATGGCGACGGACTCGTCGTTGTCGGGTCCGAGGTCGTTGAGGAACTGCACCACATGGTCCATCTGCTGGGTGAAGGTGCCCTGGACCAGCAAAGGCTTGTCGCCCTCTTCCTTGCAGGAGGTGAGGTCGGGGATCGCGGCATCGTCCGTCGTCTCGACGTCTTTGAGCAGCGGGGCAGCGAAGGCGGCGATCTGCCGGGTGTTGCGGAAGTTCTTGGACAACAGCTTGCTGTTGTGCGAGCCCACGCTCAGGCCGACCTCGCTCCAGGTGAAGCGCTGCGGATAGATGCGCTGAGCCGCGTCAAGGACGAAGGTGAGCGTGTGCTCGTCGGTGAGGTGGTTGAGTACGGCCCGGACCTGGTTGGCGGAGAAGTCCTGAGCCTCGTCGACCACGACCACGTGGTAGGGCTCGTCTGCGCGCTTGGCCGCCATGGCATTCGCCAGGTCAGACCAGTCCCAGGCCTGCTGCTGCTTCTTCCACTCCTGGAAGGGGTAGATCACCTCTTCCAGCAGCCGACGGCGCAGCGAGGCCGGCATCCGCGGGGAGCGGCCGCGGCCCTGGCGTTCGCACTCGACGTACGCGTCCAGGTGGTCAGGCATGAAGCGGCCCAGGACATAGTCCACTTCGGAACGTACGAAGTCGGCGGACAACGGCAGAGGCTCGGCCAGGGCGTCCAGCTTCCGGCTGCTCTCCCAGTCCTGGAGGATCCGCTCGTAGGCCACGCGATCGGTGGCCCACTTCGCGAAAGTGGAGATCGTCAGCTCGACGTCATTGCCCTTGAGCTGCTCCTGGGTGAGTTCCTCGATGTAGCCGCGCAACGTGCGGTTGTAGGTGAGAACGAGGACACGGACGGGGCCGCTGATGAAGCCGTCACGGCGACGACGCTGCCAGAAACCGACAGTGAACTTCAGCCGATACAGAGCGGTCGTGGTCTTGCCGCTGCCCGCGGCGCCCCGTACGACGAACACCCCCGGCTTGTGATTGTTGATCACTGTGAGCTGCTCGCTCGTCGGCTGCGTCGGCCTGAGAACCTTCATCCGCGCGGTCCCTCCCCAAGACTCGCTCCCCCGAACCTGAGGCCATGTTAGAAGCGAACGCCGCCAGCCGGGTTAAAGATCAGACAGGCAGCCTGTCGCACAATTTCCGATAGCAGCACATCCATCACCCATTCGGGTGACGGGTGTCAAGGTGCGCCTCCCCGCCGACCACCGGACTGATCGACCGGGCGTGCTGCGGCCCCGTGCGGATCCGGTTTGATTTATCCACTGCACAGTCGTTGCGAAAACGCCCGCCCGGAGCGGTGAACACGAGACTGTGGCGGAGTGATCCCTAACCTCGGCCTCCGGCGTACCGCTCCCCTGCAGAGGGAGACGACCTCGTCGCTGATCTGCCGCATCGCCAGCCGCTACGGGATGGAAGCGAAGGTGCTGCGGGCATGCTGGAAGTGGCGCAACTACCCGCCTGGGCACGAGGGCGGAGGCGTACGGGCCGACGCCGAGGTGCTGCTGAACGCAGCCGGACGCCAGCTCCTGGCAGGCATATGCGGCGTCGAGGAAGACGTGCTGGCACGGGCGTTGCCGTCCTGGGAAGAAGGGGACACCAAGCTGCGCGCCGAGGATGGCGATCCGGTGGGGCTGTGGCGGATCGGTGGCGCGGTGGCTGGGCCGGTGGCGTTCGGCTGCCGGCTGTGCACGGCCCGGCGCACGGGGACGGCTCTCCGGGCGGTGCGGTACGCGCCGCGGTGGGAGCGGGCGTGTGTACGGCATGGGCGGTGGCTGCTGGACGCGGACGCCAACCAGCCGCTGGAGCACCTCGACCTGCGTGGCCTGCCGGAGGTGGTGGCGGCGCAGCGGCGGTGGGCCTCGGTGGCGCGGCGGGCGGTGCGGGCCGGAGCGGAGCCGGAGCGGGTGTTCGCGCTGGCGCAGGCGGTGGTGGCCCGGTGGTGGGAGCAGGCCCTGCAGTGGGAGCGGGAGACAATCTGGCCGCAGCGCCTGCACCAGGTCGCGGGCGGGGATGCAGGTGGTGATCTGGAGCGGTGGCGGATCGTGGGGCGGGACGCGGTCGTCTTCCCGGAGGTGGTGGCGATGGCCGACGCCCTGCTGGACCCGGCCATGGCCGAGCTGGTGTGGGCCGACAGCGGTGCCGGGCGGCCGCGGGCGCTGCCCGCCGACGGGATGTTCTGCCGCAGGCTCGGTGAGCGGCTGGAGCGTACGTGGCTGGGGCCGCTGGCCGCGGCGGATCACGGCGGGCCGCTCATCGCGTGGATGGGCAGCGTCATCCGTCTTCGCCGGGGCGCCGGCGGGCCGCCCGGGTACGACAACGACCCATGGTGGCTGCGGCAGGAACACCATCCCACGACCATGGCCGGCCAGCTGCGGGTGCTGGGCAAGGAGAAGAAAGCGCCCGGTTCGGGGACGATGTGGCGGACTGCGGTGCCCGCCGAGCAGCGGATGCTGATCACCAGCGCTGTCGACAGCGCCGAGGAGCAGCTGCTGCAGCTGCGCGGGGTGCAGACCGGCCCGACCGCCGACGTCGCCCGGCGGCTGCTGCGCGGTCTCGGTCACAGTGCCGGTCTGATCGAGAACGCCTGGAAACGCACGGCGGTGGCGGCGGTGAACGGCGGGGTGCCCCTGGAAGAGGTGGCCCGGTGGGTGGACAAGCCCGTCAAGGTGCTCCGGGAGATGCTGACCGCGGGCGGGCAGGAAGACAGCGGCTGAGAGCGATGCGCCAGGGGCGACTCGGCTGTTAGCTGATACGGCACCCGTTCGTGGCAGAAATACTGAAAACGGCGGTGCGCGCCTGCGGGAGCGGCTTGGCTGGCGCGGGTGACCAGCACAGGAGCGGCCCGGCCACGGAGCCGGGCAGGGCGAGTTGCCGTGGACCACGGCAGCGGGTTCGAGGCGGTGTTCCTTGACCCGGTGGGGCAGGCCGTCCAGCAGCGGTGGGCGGATGCCGCCATGACCGTGGCGTTCGAGGAACTGCCGCCGGTGTCGGCGTTCCCGGTGGTCCCGGGGCGGCGCTGGGGGCCGGGCCTGTGGTGGTCGGCGACCACCGGACGGCACGTGGCCGCAGGGTCGAACGCGATGCGCGCCCAGCTGATGGTCCTGGACCGCGACCCTGACGTGACGGGCCTGGCGGGGCGGCCGCTACGGCTGCTGTGGCGTGATCCGCGTGGGCAGGTGCGTTCCTGGGTGCCGCAGCTCTTCGCCCGCCGTGCCGACGGCACCGCGCTGCTCGCCGACTGCCCCAGCCACCCGGAGGCCGGCGGCGAGCGGGCGATGAAGGCCGCCGAGGCGGTGGCGCAGGCGTGCGCGCACATCGGCTGGACCTACCGGCGGTTCGCCCCGCTGGAGGCGGCGGTGGCGGCGAACCTGAAGTGGCTGGCCGGCTATCGCCATCCCCGTAACACCGGCCGCTCCGGTCTGATGCCCGCGGTCCTTCAGGCGTTCATGCGGCCTCGACCGCTACTCGAAGGCGCCGAAGCGGCCGGCGACCCGGTCGAGGTCCTTCCCGTCGTCTTCCACGCCCTGTGGCACGGACATCTGACGGCCTGCCTGGACACGCCGCTGCACGAGCGTGTCCTGGTCGGTCCCCGGGACGCGGAAGTTGCAGGCAGGTCGGGAGATGCCGGGTGAGCGCGCGGCGCGATGCCCGTCCGGCGGTGAAGGCCGGAACGCGCGTCCGCTTCCGGGATGTGACGTGGCAGGTCGTCGCTCTGGCCGGGCAGAGCATCCATCTCGTCGGCCCGGACGGCGGAGGTGAAGCTGTGCTCGCCGGGCACCTGTTCGCCGACCCCGGCTTCACCGTCATCGGGGCCGACGTGCCCCAGGCGGCCCCGAAGTGGGGCCTGTTCGAGACCGCCCCCGCCGCAGCGCGCGAGAAGGCGCTGGCGTGGCAGCGGCACGTCAGGGAAGTCGAGTGCGGACTGCCCGACGGGCCCGGCAGCGAAGGACGGTGCGGACGCAGTACGACCCTGCACGGCATACGCTGGCTGAACGGGAGCAGGCCAAGGCGAAGGAGCTGACCGCGCTTGGGTTCGGCCGGGTGTCGCGCACCACGGTGCAGCGCATGCGACTTGCCTACCGCAAACAGGGACTGTGGGGGCTGCTCGACCACCGCACCACCCGCGTCTCCAGCCCTACCGGGCGGGCCGACGAACGGGTCGTCGCCGCCGTCCGCGAGGCGCTGCGCCGCCGACGCGGCCGCTCGAAGGGCACTATCAACGGCCTGTTCCCGCTGATCAACCAGATCCTTGAGGACCGGCACGGCGCCGGTACGGTGCCCGCGCCGTCGCAGGCCACGCTGTACCGTCTCGTCACCACCCTCGCCCGGCCCGGCGAACTGCCCTCCGGGCCCGTCCGACAGGTGCCCGCGAGCTTCGACGGGCGGGCTTTCACTCCCGCCACGGCGCTGCGGCCCGGCGAGCAGGTCCAGGTCGACACCACCCGCCTGGACGTCCTGGCACTCTTCGACGACGGGCGTCTGGCCCGGCCCGAGCTGACCATCGCCGTCGACGTCGCCACCCGCGCCATCCTCGCCGCCGTGCTGTGCCCGAGCGCGACCAAGGCCGTCGACGCGGCCCTGCTGCTGGTGTGGCGCGCCTCCTGGATGGCCGT
>NZ_JAAAXQ010000322.1 GCF_009916105.1 Streptomyces sp. GC420
GGGCGGTTCGACGAGGGTGCCGGGCTGGGCGGGCAGGGTCCAGGCGCCGGGCAGGTCGAGTTCGCCGCCTGCGGCGGTCACGACCGCGACCGAGGTGCGGGGCCGGGAGGCGAGGAGGTCCTCGAGCTCGGCGGCCGCCGCGCCGGTGGGCGGGGCGGTGGCGATGAGGATGCGGGGGATCCAGGTGTCGCCGCCGTCCTCGACCAGCCGGGCGGCCCGCAGGTGGTCGTGGCCGCCGTCGGTCAGGGCCTGGCGCTGGAAGGCGTCGTGCGCTTGGAGGTCGCTGGTGGCCGGGCCGAGATCAGCGTGGTGCTCGATCTGGTCGGGGTAGAGGTGGTGCAGGTCGCTTCCGGCGCCGGCGAGGAGGACCTGGGTGTCGGGCGCCAGCTGGGAGGAGGCGAGTTCGACGGCGAGGGCGAGCATGACCGCGCGGACGTCGGCCGGGCTGCCGGCCAGACGCATCAGGCCGATGGCCTCCAGGTTGACCAGGACCGCGTCGCCGTCCTCGGTCTCGCCGAGGCTCACCAGGGCGGGGTAGGGCACCGTGATGTCGGCGGCCTCGTCCTCGTTGAGGAGGGCCGCGCCGCGGGCGGGGCACACCCAGACCGTCGGGTTGTCCTCGTGCTCGGTGAACGGAGCGACGGGCGGGGTGACGGCGGCTAGGTGGAGCTCGATGCCGCGCGCGGTGATGCGCATCGCCTCGACCTCGGGCAGAGGGCGGCCGTCCTGGCGGCAGTTGGAGGCCAGGGTGCGCAGGGCGCGGTCGGCGAGCGGGGTGCCGGTGATGTCGGACGCCACGCGCAGCTGCTTCTCGAAGTCGGCGGTCGCACCGGAGGGCATCGGGATGCGCCGCTTGGGGCGCCGTCGGCGCTGCTGGTGCGCGCGCCGGGTCGCGATGACCGCGAGGACGGCCGCGGCCAGGATGCTCCCCGCTGCGGCGATCGTCCGCACGCTCGTGTCGCTGCTGTCGTCGGCCTCTGCGGTCTCGTGCGCCTCGGGCGCCTGGGTGGGCGTGCCGTGCTGCTCGCGGTCGGGCGCAGGGCTCTGCGCGGCGGGCTGCTCGGTCGGGGCGGTCGGCCTGGCGGTCGGCTGCCCGCCGTCCTGCCGGTCCTTGTCCGCGCCCTGGCCGCCGTGGGCCTGGTCGCTCTTCTCCCCCTTGTCGGCGCCCGGGCTCGAATCGTCCTGGGCGGGTGGCTGCGTCTGCTCGGCGCCGGGCCGCTCCTCGGTCTTGCCCTGGTCGGTGGGCTGTTCCTGTGGCGGCTGCGCCTCGTCCGGCTTCGAGTCGCTCCGGTCGCTGCCGGCTGCGGTGGGGATCTGCAGCTTCCAGCCGGGATAGATCTTGTCGGGGTCTTCGAGGGCGCGCCCGTCGTCCTGCTTGACGCCCTTGTTCGCCTCGACGATCCGGGGGTAGGCGTCGGCGTTGCCGAGCTCGTCCTCGGCGATGCCGGTCAGTGTCTCGCCCGCGCGCACGGTGTGGGTCTGGGCCGCGGTCTTGGAGCCGGCGGTCTGTGCCCTGGCTCCGTCCTGGTCGGCTGTCGGGTCGGGGGAGGCGTCGGCGGGCAGGCGCAGGGTCCAGCCGGGTTGCAGGACGGTGGTGTCGGCGGTGACGAGGGAGCCGTCCGTCTGGCGTACGCCTTCGTTGGCGTCGATGATCCGGTGCCACTCGATGCCGGCGCCTAGGCGTTTCTCCGCGATGTCCCAGAGGGTGTCGCCTTCTTGGACGTGGTGGACGGGGCCGTTCCAGGCCGCGGAAGAAGAGGACGCCGCCTTGGCCGTCGCGGAGTGGGCGTCGGCGGCCACGCTGGCCGTGGCCACGGTGGCGGGGGCTGCGCTGGCGGGGGTTGCCATCGCGGTGCCGGTCGGCAGCAGGATGAGGATGCCGCCGACGAGGGCGCCGGCGAGTTGCTGGGATCCGCCCAGCATGCGGATCCGGGGGGCCCGGACGTTGCGCAGCGCGGCGCCCGTCTCCAGGACGACCGAGACCACGAAGCTGAGCCAGCCGTACCAGCCGATGAGGGTGATGGCGCCCAGGAACTGCTGGCCGGAGTCGGGGCTGGTGAGCGCGGTGGTGATCTCGTCGAAGCCGGGGACGTGGTCGGGCAGGACTCCGATGCCGAGCAGGACGGCGGGCACGCCCGCCAGGAGAGCGATCAGGGCCACCAGGGCGAAGAGCGCACGGACCAGGGTGGCGGCTGTACTGCGGTTTCTCATGATCGTCACCCCTTGTAGACGAGGTTGGCGCTGCCGTGGCCGGTGACGGACCCGCTGGCCCCGCCGAGGAACACGGCGTGGTAGGACTCGGTCACGGTCACCTCCAGGGACCCGCCGTCCTCGCTCACGCTCACCGTGCCGCTGACCCCCGCGTGGCTGAGGTAGGTCCGTGCCGCGGCGACGGCCGCGTTGCGGTCGACGGTGATGCCGTCGCCGGAGATCGCCTTGCCCGCATCGACGGCCTGGCCGCCGGCTCGGGCTGCCTCGTGCGCGACGCCCTCGGCGTGGGTGAGCGCTCGCAGCCTGCCGGCGCCGTCGTAGACGAGCGCGGCCACGGCGAAGAGCGCCACGATGGTCACGAGGGCGAACACGCTCATCGCGCCCCGGTCGTTGCGCAGGGCGCGACGGATCCGGTGGGTGAGGGCGAAGCGGGCGGGTGGCATGCGGTGGTCCTGTCAGCCGCGCTGGCGGTAGGAGTCGATTGACGAGGTAAAGCTGCTGGTCAGAGTCTTGGATCCGGGCAGTCCGGGCAATCCGATATCCGAGAGTCGCACCACGCAGGTCACCGTGGCGGTGGTTGAGGCGGGCTCACCGATCGGCGCGGCGAACCCGCCGGTGGAGACGGATATCGAGGTGGACGTGCACTGCAGTCCCTGCTGGTTGAGCACGCTGCGCGCCATTTCCGATCCGGCGGTACTGGCGGCACCGCCGGTTCGTTCCAGCGAGGCTGCGCGCGCTGCGTTGCGAGCTGCGGTGTCGACGGCGTTGTCGGCGGACCCGATCCGGCCGAATGCGATGACCAGCAGCAGTACCAGAATGAGGACGGGGAAGAGGATGACCGCTTCCAGCGACAGTGCGCCGCGGTCGTCGCGGAGTCGTTCGGCGATGGTCACCGTGCCTCCGTGATGCGTTCGGCGGCCGCGTCGGCGTGCTGGTCGATCTTGAGTTTCAGGCCGGGGATCATGGTGTCGACGTAGCCGGTGACGCGGATGGTCACCGTGGCTCCCTTGCTCCCGCTGACGGACGTGCCGGAGATGCTGCTGCCGGCCCTGGAGAGGAATTCCCGGGCCTCGGCGGTGCCGGTCCCTGCGGACGCTCCTCGTACTCGGGCGGACTCAACTCCCAGCTGTGCGGCGGACATCGCCACGTTGCGTGCGTGCCACCACAGGCCGACGTGGACGACTAGCAGGATGATCAGCAGCACGACAGGGAAGACGATGAGCATCTCGAGGGACACGGCTCCGCGGTCCCGCGCGTCGCGCTCGGCGAGCGCGCGGGACCAACGGCGGAGAGTCCGGCGAAGGCGGATCACTTGATCTCGTTGGCCTTCTCGTTGACCTTGGTGAGGATGACGGCGGCGGCGATCGCGGCGACGACGACGAGGCCCGCGACGATCATCATCGTCTCGATCGAGATCGCGCCTCGGTCGTCGCGGACGTTGCGCAGCCGCTCGATCCGGGCGCTGAAGAAGGTCTTCAGGAAGGTGAGGTTGGGGTCGTTGCTCATCGTGGATTTCCTTGTCTCTTCGGGGAGTTAGCTGGCCATGATCCGCGCGATCGCGGGATAGCCGATGTATACGGTCATGATCAGGACGAGCATTGCGACGGGCATCACCATTTTTTCGGAGGCCATGTTGGCCTGTGCCTTCGCGGTGGTGACCAGGGCGCCGGAGAGCGACTTGGCCTGCGCGCCGAGGGTGTCGCCGACGGCCGCGCCCTCCTCACCGGCGATGGCGATGATGTCGGCCGGCGCGCCGAGTTCGGGGACGTCGAGTTCGAGTGAGAGCCGCTTGAGGCCCTCCCACGGGCTGATGCCTTCGAGCTCGGCGCGGGTGATGGTGTCCCGGATCTTCGCGAAGACCCAGCCTTCGCCGACTTCCGCGGCCCGTTTCAGGGCCTGGGTGGGTGCGGCGTCCGCGGCGCGTTCGAGCTGGACGAGGCGCAGGTATGCCTTGACGGCGTACCGGAAGTCGTCCTTGGCTTCCACGGCCTGCTGCTTGAGCTGCAGGTCCGGCAGGAGCCAGAAGACGATCGCGAGGCCGAGGCCCGCCATCGCCGGGATCGCCACGGGGAAGGGGTAGCCGGCCAGGTTGGCCAGCCCCACCGCCAGCACGGGCAGCAGCAGCCCGTACAGCGCGAGGCCGATCTTGCGCCCCAGGTGCGCGGCGGGAGACCGGCCCACGAGCTCCAACTGCTGACGTGGCAGGCGCAGAGTGCCTTCCCCAGCCGTCCGGAGCAGGAGCGCACCGGCCTTCTCCATAAGGGAGTTGGGCTGGCTGTCGCGGTTGCGGTCGAGGTTCTCGAGCCGGGTGGCGTCCATGCGGGACAGCACGTCGCCAAGGTCTGGCCGACCGGGCAGGATGCCGCGGGCGGCGATGACCAGGCCGAGTCCGGTGACGGCGCCGCCGACGATGGCGTAGGGGGAGAAGATCACGGCGCCTCCTTGGCGATCTGGCCGCCGGAGCGGTCGGCCGGCGACAGGAACCGGGGCGCGGGTTCGAGGATTGCCATGCGTCGCATCCAGATCTTGACCAGGACGAAGGCGACGGCGACGAAGGCCAGGACGAGATGCCCGGCAACGGTGTCGTAGGGCTCGACGTAGGCGCCGGAGAACGCGGTGATTCCGAAGATCGCCAGGCAGAAGATGGTCACCCAGCGGTCGTTGGTGCGGGGCTTTTGCCGGTCGGCCTCGACCTCGCGCCGTGAGAGCACTTCATGCTGGAGGGCTTCGGCAAGTTCGCGCAGCGCCTTGCTCAGCCCGCTGCCTCGGTCCTCGACGTGCAGGATCAGCAGAGCGGCGACCTCGTCGACCATCGCGTCGTTCAGTTCGTCGGCGAACGCGCGGTAGGCGTCCTGGGGCACCCATCCGGCCTGCTGGCGTGAGACGAGGAGGCGGACCTCCTCGCGGATGGCGCTCGGGACGGTCTCCAGGCTGCGCTGGATGGTGGCCTCCAGGCTGACGCCGACGGTGTGGATGTCCGACATGCGCCGCACCCACTCCTCGATCGCCTCCAGCTTGTCGATCTGTGCTTTGCCGGAGCCGGAGGTGTTCAGCAGCCAGGGCAGGCCGATGACGACGGCGATGGTGACCAGGCCGCCCATCAGCCAGCCGGTGAACAGCCACACGCCAAGGCCCGCCACCGCGGAGCCGACCAGGCGTGTCTGGCCCCGGGCCCACCAGGAGGTGGGGGTGCGGGCGTCCTTGACGAAGATGGCCCGGATCTTGCGCTCCAGGCGGCTGCGGCGGCGCACGGTTTCCGAGGGTGCCCAGCCGATGCCGCCGGCGACCGCCAGGGCGAGTCCGCCGACGGCGGCGAGACCGCCGAGTGCGGCGAGCAGGGAGTCGAGGGTGAGCGTCACAGCGGCATCATCGTTTCCAGCGGCGCGCCCCAGCTGCCCCACGGCCGCTGCAGGACGGTGCGGTTCAGCCCGGCCCGGACGAGGTCTTCCAGGCAGCTCTGGGAGATGTTCCCGTGGGGCACGGCCCTCGGCTCGCGGCGTCCGTCCTGCTCGCGGGGAGCGAAGACCATCTGGTGGGAGGGGCGACCGCCCTCGCCGATGCCGGTGATCTCCATGACGTGGCTGACGAATCGGTGCTTGCGCCCCGGCTTGCCGCCGTGGTCGACGAGTTCGGTCTCGTCGACCAGCCGTACGTAGACGACGAAGTCGACGGCCTGGGCGATGAGCCGGTAGGCCAGGGCCTCGGTCATGCCGATTCCGGCCTCCAGGCACAGGGTGGCCAGGCGCTCGATCGACAGCTGGGGGCTGCGGGCGTGCAGGGTGGCCATCGACCCGCCCTCGCCTTCGTTCATCGCGTGCAGCATCGGCACGACCTCTTTGGAGCGGACCTCGCCGACGATCACGCGCCGCAGCGACATTCGCAGGAGCTGTGGGAAGAGGTCGGACAGGGTCAGCTCGCCCTGGAGTTTGCCGTCCGCGCCGCGCTCACCGTTGGACTCGCGTCCTTCGTAGGCGACGACTTCAGGGCCCTCGGGGTCCTCGTGGAGGTGGAGCTCGTACTCCGACTCCAGCGTGCCCACGCGCTCGGTGCTCGGGATCTCCCGGGCCATGGCGCGCAGCAGGGACGTTTTTCCGACGCCCTGGGAGCCGACCACGATGATGTTCTTGCGGCCCTTGACCGCGGCGGTCAGGAAGTGCGCGAGTGAGGCGTCGATCGTGCCCCAGCGCACCAGGTCGTTCAGGCCCTGGCCGCGGGTGCGGTGGCGCCGGATGACGATGCTCGGCCGCGGCGTGACGTACGCCGAGGCCGCCAGGCGCGATCCGTCGGCCAGCCGGAGGTTGAGGTTCGGCGTGGCTGGCGTCAGCGCCCGCTCGCCCTGCCCCTGCATGCGCGCCAGGTGGTTGATGAGGTTGATGAGATCGCGGTCGGTCTTCGCGATCGGGTCCCAGGTGCGTGTCGGACGGTCGGCGTAGTCGACGCGCACCTTGTCGCCGTAGATGATGATGTTCTCGACGTTCGGGTCGTCCAGGAGAGGCTGGAGGCGGCCGGCGCGGAACAGCTCGTCGAAGACCGCCTCGCGTACGGCACGCTCCTGCTGGGGCGTCAGGTCCGAGCCGCTGGCCGCGTACTTCGTCGCCCATTCCGAGACGACCTGCCTGATGATCGACTGTCCGCGCTGCCGGCGGTCCTGCTCGGTCATGGACGCGTCGGCACCGGCAGCCTCGCCGATCTTCATGCTGGCCTGTGAACGCAGCTCGGCGAGAACCTCGTGACCGACCGGGAGCGCGGTCGGCGCCGCGGTGTCGGCTACCCGGACGATTCCCTGAGGGAGGCCGGCCGGAGACACCTGCGCAGGCACGGGTCGAAGAACCGGCGCGTCCTGCGTGGGGCTCTCCTGGAGCGCCTGGGCGAAGAGGGCGGTGTAGTCGGGGGCCGGGGTCTCCGGCCTGGTGTCGGTCATGATGCCCTCCCGGTGACCACCTGCATTCCTGCCGGCTGCAGCTGCACGCGCCGCCTGGTCACCAGCTCATTGATCGTTTGGTGGGCCGTGCGCGCGGACCGCAGAAGGGTGCGCGGCATCTTCTTGTAGGCCCCGTGCGTGAAGACGTCGGCGGTATCGGGATCCCACGCGAGCATGCCGACGACCGGTGCCTTCAGGTGCTGCTGCACCTGGCTGGAGTTGAAGGATCCCTCTTCGATCAGCAGCAGCCCGAGCGCGTCGGAGCCCGTGCCGTGGTGGGCCAGTTCCTCCCTCAGGACCCGGATGGCGGGCGCGGCAGCCGCGATCGAGGCCTGGGTGGTGCGGACCACCATGAGGACGGCGTCGGCGCGGTGCAGCAGCGGCGTCGGGTAGCGGGTCGTGGACAGCCGGGTCTCGGACTCGGTGAGGATGCGGCCCGCGTCGATGATCACGTCGTGGCCGGTCTGGTCCATCACACCGAGCAGCCGGGAGATGGGTTCCCAGGTACGGCTGAGTGACGCCGCCTGCGTGGGGTCGGTGAGTCCCGGCAGGAGCATCCGACGGCCCGTGTTGTCGCGGTCCAGGCTGACGAAGTGCTGGGAGAACTCCCGCGCGAGGGTGCCCTGTCGGTCCGCGGCCGCCAGGCGGTGCAGCCCGGTGGCTGCGCTGCCCTCTCCGCCCAGGTAGCCGGCCCGGATCGTGCCGCCGGCGGGGTCAGCCTCGACCAGCAGCGAAGGCTTCGGCGACGACAGGGCGAGCGCGAGCGCAGAGCAGGTAACGCCGCTCGATTTTCCCGACACCAGTGCGATGACCGCCATCAGCTCGTCGCCTTCAGCACGATGGCCACGTTGCCGCTGGCAGCCCAGGCAGCGAGCGACGTGCTGTTCACCTCGGCCGCGGCAACATCGACAACCACGGCGCCGTTGGCGTCGGGCCCGCCGACGCGGGACACGACCGCAGGGAGACTGTCCGGGGCGGAACCTGCCTTGCTGGAGGAGGCTGAGGCGCTGCCGTCCTGCGGGGTGTGGACGATGGTGACCGCATCGCCGGTGCGCAGCTTCTGGATGGGCAACTGGCCGGGCTTGGCGAGGATGCCCACCACGGACTTGCCCTTGGTCACGCTGGATTCGTCGCTCACCGAGTCCTCGGTGACCAGCGCACCGCCCGGCAGGTCGGATGCGGCCTGCTTACCGATGATGTCGGAGGCGCGGGAGGCGGGCAGCGAGCGCAGCTCGCTGCCGTGGGATATCTCGGTGGCCACCAGATCCGACGCCTTGATGCTCTCGCCCGCCGCAATGGAATGCCGGGTGGCAACGACAGAGACCTTGTCACCGGCTTCGTCGACCAGCCACACCGACACCAGCGCGCCAACAGCGGCTAGCGCCAGGCCGGCGCCGACGACCACCGGGCGTCGGCGGCGGCGCGGGGCGTCGTTGGTAATCGGCAGCAGCACAGGCGCGGAGCCCGGCTCGGACGGTGCCGTCGGCTGCTTGGTTCGCGGCATTGTGATGGTCTTCCTTGCGCTAGTTGACAACCTGCAGCTCGCCGACGCGCGCTGTGGTGTTGGACGTACGGATCTCGTCGGGCAGCGTCCCGCTCGCACCGTTCGACGCCTGCCAGGTGACTTCCCAGGAGCTGGTCGCGGTGACGGTGAACTTCCCGCCCGACTGGCCGGCGGAGACCTTGGTGTAGCGGTAGCCGCAGTCCGGCGAGGACTTGTCCCCGTAGGCCTTGGAGTACTTCGTGCCCGCGGTCGTGCACGTGACCGAGCCGCCATCTCCCATGGAATAGGTGATCTTGGTGACACGGGCCGTGGCCGTCACCGACAGTCCCGGAACTGCGGCCGTCGCGCTGTTGGGACCCCAGGTGGTGTCGCTCTTGTTGTTCCACAGCCAGACGGGCATGCCGACGAGACCAGGGGCGTCCGGACCCGGCGAGCTGCCGATGTTCGCACCCAGCAGCGTCATCTTGTCCCGGGCCTGACGCGCCAGCACCTCGGGGTCGGGGAGAAGACCGGCGGGCGGCTCCGTCAGCCAGACGATGCCGCCGACGTCGTTGACGATGCAGTCCCTCAGGTAGAAGGCGCCGGGACCCGAGGTGTCCGCCCCGTTCATGTCCGTGTGACCCGGGCCGGATGGCGGCTGGGGATCCATGAGCTCGTAGAAGCAGCGGTCGGCCGGGTTGTACCCCGGCAGGCAGGGGATCTCGGTGTCGTCGGTGAGCTTGCACATCCCGTTTCCGCCCCCGCCTCCTTCGCCCC
>NZ_JAAAXQ010000323.1 GCF_009916105.1 Streptomyces sp. GC420
ACCGGCAACGGCCCGGGACCGGGCCGTTGCCGGTCGTGCACGCAGACCCGGTCGAGGACGGCGACCGTATCGGCGGCCAGCAGCGCCGCGTACGACCACCACAGTTCCTCGTGGTGCCCCGCCGGAAAGCGGAGGCCCTGCTTCTCGACGTACTCGCGCCGGTACGCCTTGTTCCACGCGGTCGGCGGCAGTTCCAGCAGCCCCGGCCGGTCGGCGGCGTAGAACGACGCCGGGCCCTCCTCGCTCAGCAGAAGGTGTGGCTCGTCGCGCACGGCCGGCCCCGGCCGGTGCTCGCGGGCGTGGCCGAAGACCAGCACGTCCGGCTCGCCGGTCCGCCCCAGCCGGTCGGCGACGGCCCTGAGTGCCCCCGGCGCCAGGGTGTCGTGTGCGTCGAGGAACAGCAGCCAGCCACCGGTCGCGTACTCCAGACCGGCGTTGCGGGCCGGCCCGGGCCCGCGGTTCTCCGGCAGGTGCAGGGGGACGACGCGCCGGTCCGTGGCCGCGCAGGCGTCGAGGACCGCCCCGCAGCCGTCCGGTGAACCGTCGTCCACCGCGATGAGCTCCAGGTCGGTGAAGGACTGGCCCAGTACGGAGTCCAGGCATTCCTGGAGGTGCTCCTGGGCCTTGTACACGGGGACGACAACGCTGAACCGGGGCAAGGCACATCCATGGGACGCGGGGATCGGATGGCCCTGGAACGCCCGACGTGGCGGTCGGGTTACGCCGGGCGTGGCATCCGGGGGACGCCACGCCCTCTCGGCGTACGGCTACTTGACGGCGCCCGCCATGACACCGGAGATGAACTGCCGCTGGAACGCGAAGAACACGGCCAGGGGAATGACCATCGAGATGAAGGCGCCCGGTGCCAGCACGTCGATGTTGTTGCCGAACTGGCGGACCTGCGTCTGCAGCGCGACGGTGACGGGCTGGTTCTCCGGCCGGGCGAAGACCAGCGCGACCAGCAGGTCGTTCCACACCCACAGGAACTGGAAGATGCCCAGGGAGGCGATCGCGGGACCGCCGAGCGGCATCACGACCCGCGTGAACAGCCGGATCTCCCCGGCCCCGTCGAGCCGGGCCGCCTCCAGCAACTCCCTCGGGATCTCCGCGAAGAAGTTCCGCAGCAGGAAGATCGCGAAGGGCAGCCCGAAGGCGACGTGGAACAGCACGACGCCGAGGATCGAGCCGAACAGTCCCAGGTCGCCGAAGAGTTCGGCGATGGGGAGCAGCGCCACCTGGATCGGCACCACCAGCAGCCCGACGACCCCCACGAACCACCAGTCCCGGCCCGGGAATCGCATCCACGCGAAGGCGTAACCCGCCAACGACCCGATGACGACCACCAGTACGGTCGTCGGGACCGTGATCAGCACGGTGTTCAGCAGCGAGTCGGTGATGTCCTCGTTCTCCAGCAGCCTCTGGTAGCTGTCCACCGTCAACTGCGCGGGTTCGGTGAAGACCGTCCACCAGCCGCTCCGGTTGATGTCCGAGGACGAGCGCAGCGAGGAGAGCAGCAGCCCGATCGTGGGCATCAGCCAGAACAGGGCGACCAGTACCAGGAACACCCGCACCAGACCGCCGCCCAGGCGGGCAACGATCCGGGAGCCCAGGGACTCCTTGGGCTTCGCGTCGGGGGTCCGCGTGAGCGGGGCCCCGGCCACATCGGCCTGTGCAGTCATCGGCGTCCCTCCCTGCGGAGCCGGCGGATGTTGCCGTGCTTTCCCGGGGGACGACCCCCGGACCCCCGGCCGGTCATCGGCCTCCCTCCCTGCGGAGCCGGCGGATGTTGCCGTGCTTTCCCGGGGGACGACCCCCGGACCCCCGGCCGGTCATCGGCCTCCCTCCCTGCGGAGCCGGCGGATGTTGTAGATCATCACCGGGACGACCAGCAGCAGGAGGAACATGGCGATGGCGCTGGCGATGCCCGGCTGGTCCTCGGCGAAGCCCTTCCGGTACAGCTCCAGGGCCAGCACGTTCGCGTCGTCCTGCGAGGAGCCGGGCGCGATGATGTACACGAGGTCGAAGACCTTCAGTACGTTGATCATCAAGGTGACCAGCACCACGCCGAGCACCGGTGCCAGCAGCGGCACCGTGATGCGGCGGAACACCTGCCACTCGTTGGCGCCGTCCACCCGGGCGGCCTCCAGCAGTTCGCGCGGCACCGTCGCCAGCCCGGCGGCGATCAGCACCATCGCGAAGCCCGCCCACATCCAGATGTACGAGCCGATGATGGCCGGGGTGATGAGGGAGGGACCAAGCCAGTCGACCCCGTTGTACGCCTCCCGGAAGTTGCTCGCGGGCAGCCGCAGCTGTGCGCCGTCCGCCTCCTCGGGCAGGGTGAAGCTCCCGTCGGCGGCGGCCTTCGCCGAGGCCACCACCTCGCCGTCCTTGACGGCCTCGATCCGCATGCCCGGATAGCCGAACTCGGAGGAATCGACCCCGTTCAGGGTGCCGACGCCCTTGCCGCGGGTGAAGTCCTGCCAGGTGGTGCCCGACACCCTGCCCTGCTCGGCCACGGGTTTCGCCGCGGGCTTCGCGTCGTCCGGCATGTTGTCGGGAGCCACACCGACCAGGGGAAGCATCACCGGCTTCCCGGCCCGCACCGGCTCCCGGGTGATGAAGGTGCCGCCGCCCGCCGCCTCGAGCGGCGACTCACGGCCCGGGTGGGCCTTCGGGAACGCGGACGACTCGGCGAAGGTGTCGTGCACGCCCACCCACACCGCGTTGGCGATCCCGCGGTCGGGGTCCTGCTCGTACACCAGCCGGAAGATGATGCCCGCGGCCAGCATGGAGATCGCCATCGGCATGAAGACGACCAGCTTGAACGCGGTGCCCCAGCGGATCCGTTCGGTGAGCACCGCGAAGACCAGGCCCAGCGCGGTGGCGACGGTCGGGGCGAGCAGCACCCAGATCGCGTTGTTCTTGACGGCGGTCAGGATCCCGTCGTCGGTGAACAGTTCCGTGTAGTTGTCGAGCCCGACGAAGCCGTCGCCGGACTGGTCGAAGAAGCTGCGGAACAGTGAGTAGCCGATCGGGTAGACCACGAGCGCGCCCAGCAGCAGGAAGGCGGGCAGCAGGAAGAGCACCGCGATCGACCTGCGGGTGCCCGTCACGCTCCCGCTCTGCTTCCCGGTCTTCCCCGGCTTCCTGTCCTTCCCGGGATTTCCGGCCTTCCCGGGTTCCTTCGCGGTTCCGTCGGCGGGGGGCACCGGCGCGGCGGCGCCCCCCGGGGTTGCCGTCGTCATGATGACCGGCTCAGTTCTTGTAGGCCTTGGCCGCGTCGGACTCCAGCCGCTGCTGGGTGCCCGCCACGTCCTTCGGGTTCTTCAGGAAGTCCTGCAAGGCCTTCCACTCGCCCTTGCCGGGCGTGCCGCCGAAGGCCTGCGGGGCCTGGTCGGACATGTCGAAGCGGAAGTCGTCGCCCGAGTCGATCAGGGCCTTCGCGATCTCCCGGACGACGTCGTTCGGGTACGCCGCCTGGTCGAGGCTCTTGTTGGGCGAAAGGAAGCCGCCCGCCTTCGCCCAGATCTCGGCCGCGTCCGGGGAGGCGAGGAAGGTCAGCAGGGCCTGCGCGCCCTTGGAGTCCTTCAGTGCCACCGCCGCGTCGCCGCCGGTCACCACCGGGGCCTCACCGCCGACGGCGGGGAACGGGAACAGCTTCGCGTCCGTGCCGATCTTCGCCTCGGTGTCCGCGGAGACGTTGACGGCCACGAAGTCGCCCTCGAAGACCATGCCCGCCTTCGGCTGGTCACCGCCGGTGAACGTCTGGGTCACGGAGTTCGGGAACTCCGTCTGGAGCGCGCCGCTCTGGCCGCCCGCGATGAAGTCCTTCTTGCCGAACAGCTCGCCGAGCGTGGTCAGGGCCTCCTTCACCGAGGCGTCGGTCCACTTGATCTCGTGCTTCGCCAACTGGTCGTACTTCTCGGGGCCGGCCTGGGAGAGGTAGATGTTCTCGAACCAGTCGGTGAGGGTCCAGCCGTCAGCGCCGGCGACCGAGACCGGGGTGACACCCGAGTCGTAGATCGTCTGCGCGGTGTCCATGAACTCGTCCCAGGTCTTCGGCTCGCTCGCGCCCGCGTTCTCGAAGACCGCGTTGTTGTACCAGACCAGGGACTTGTTGGCGGCCTTGAAGTACACGCCGTACTGCTTGCCTCCGACCGCGCCGAGCTCCTTCCAGCCGTCCGAGTAGTTCTTGTCCAGCTGTGCCTGGACCTCGGCTCCGACGGGCTTGGCCCAGTTCTTCTCCACGGCCTGGGTGATGGCGCCGACCTGCGGGAGCATCGCCACATCCGGCGGATCCCCGCCCGCGATCTTCGAGCCGAGGAAGTTGATGATCGGGTCCTGCGCGGGAACGAAGGTGACCGTGGCCCCGGTGCGCTTCTCGAACTCGCTCAGGACCTTCTTGAAGTTCTCCTGCTCGGGGCCGGTCCAGACGGCCGCCACCTCGATCTTCTCGCCGTTCAGCCGGGGGAGTTCGACGGTGGCGGCACTCTCGGTGCTGCCGTCCCCGCCTTTGCCCGGTTCGTCCTTGTCGTCTCCGCCGCAGCCCGTCAGGACCAGAGCGCCGGCCGTGACCGCCGCTATCACGGCTCCCGTTGTACGCGGTGTACGAGTCCTGCGAGTCCTACGAGTCCTGACGGTTGTGCCCGTTCGAAGAGTTGTGCGCATCGCTGCCCCGTCTCTCCCCTGCCGCACCCCAACGGGCGCGCAGTCCGGTTGTCCCGTGCGATCAGTCCTACGCCGGGGGCTCATGCCCCGCAATACCGCGTTCAATGTCAAGTTGCCGATCGTGACCACAGCGTGACGTGCTGTCAGAGCTGATCGCCAGGGACTTTCGCGGTGGCGGCACGGCGCACGGGGACAGCGCACGCGGACAGCGCACGGGGACGGTGGGCGGGGACGCGCGTGAGAGCGGCGGGTCAGGGCAGCAGGGAGGGCACCGGGGTCGCGCCGACCGAGCTCGCGGCCCGGTCCAGGGCGCTCGCCAGCAGGGCCAAGTCCGTGGGCCCGTTGCCCAGCTCCCGCACCGGGCGCCGGGTCGGCGGATCGCCCATGCGCTCCCACTCCAGCGGCACGACCGTGGGCCGCAGCGTCGCCGTACGCGGGATTCGTCCCGTCACCCGGCCTGCCTGGAAGGGGAGTTCGCGGGCCGCGGCGACAAGCAGCGAGCCCCGCCCCGGAGCGGTGCCGTCCAACCGGACCCGGGACGGCGGCGAGAAGACGGAGGGGACCTGGGAGCCGCACGCGGCGATCAGATGGACGCCGAGCCGTTCGCCGTCCCTGGCCACGGCCTCCAGGGCGCGTACGACGGAACCGGCGGCCGGGCGCCCGGGGTTGCCGGCGGCCGGGGCGACCAGCACGTCGAGGTCGTCGACGAGGACGACGAGCCTGGCCAGGATCTCCGGCGGCTCCTGTTTGCGGCCCGCGCGCAGCTTCAGCGTTCCGCTGGGCGGTGAATCCAGGTCCCCGCGCCGCTCGGCGGCGCTCGGTGCCCGCTGGGCGACCAGCCGCCCCGCGAGCTCGCGCTGCGCCCGCCACTCCGTGTAGTCGACGCCACCCAGGAGTTCGGCGCGGCGCTTCAGTTCCGCGCTGAGCGCCTGGGCGAACTCACGCATGCGGACCGGATCGCTGGCGATCAGGTGCGTGGAGACGTGCGGCAGGTCCGTGCACGGGCGCAGCCCGTCGGAGCCGGCGCCGTCCACGAGTACCAGCCCGAGCCGGTCCGGCCGCTCGGCGGCGGCCAGAGACGCGGCGAGCGCCCGCAGCAGTTCCGTACGGCCGCTGCCGGCGGGGCCCTCGAGGAGAAGATGTGGTCCTTCCGCCACCGGGTCGAAGCGGACCGGGCCCCGGGTTCCCGCGCCCAGTACCGCGACCGGCCCCGCGTCCTCGGCCCACCTGGCCATGAGCGAGGCGGGCGTGGCCCTGGCCAGCCCCAGCTCGTCCAGCAGCCGCGCCGATTCCGGCACCTCGCGGGGCCGGCCGTGCACCGCGTCCGGTGTCTCGTCCGCGGTGCGCAGCGGGGCCAGCGCCCGCGCGAAACGCTCCGCCCAGGCGGCCGAGACCGCGTCGACGGCCGCGACCGTGCCCTGGCCCGCGGGCGCGCCGTGTGCCGTACGCATCAGCCTCAGCGCCGTGGCGACGTCCCCGCTGAGCAGGGCGACGGCCCCGCAGGCGCGCACCGGGGGCGAGGCGGCGCAGGCGGCTTCGTACGTCTGCGTCACCGGCGCGGCGAGGGGCGCCGCCGCCGTCTCCGCGAGGCAGATCAGATGCACCCCGGCGGCCGGGCCCCGTGCCGCGAGCCGCGTCGTCGCCTCCCGCAGGGCGGCGGAGCCGGGGTCGCCGTCCACGATCACCACGGAGTACGGGCCCTGGGGCACCCCGGAGCCGGCACCCTGGCCGCCCCCGCTTCCGGTTCCTGCCCCCGCCGCGCCCCCGGTGCCGATTGCGGACGCGGCCCCGATTCCCGGCGGGGTGCCGGGGCCGGCCCCGGCCGCCGCACCGTGCCCGCCGCCGGGTGCGGACGGTTCCGGCGTGTGGTCCAGCCTGCGGGTGAGTTCCGCCAGGCGCGCGGCCGCCTGCTCCGGGTCGTAGGCGACGAGCAGCCTGCAGTCCTGCCCGTGGGCGGGGCGCACATGCGGAAGCCAGCCGAGCCACGCCCAGTCCTCGGCGGGCCGGGCCGTGCTGATCAGCACCAGCTCCAGCACGTCCGCGGAATGCAGCGCGGCGAGCTGGGCGACGACCGACCTCGCGAGGCCGAGCAGGCGCTCGCGCGGGCCCGCGAGGCCGAGGGATCCTGCCTCGCGCAGCGAGACGGTCACCGGCACGGCGGGCAGGTCGGCCCGGTCGGTGCTGCCGAGCCGCACCGCCAGCGCGTCCGGGTGTGCCGCGTCCCGCTCCCACAGACGCGGGCCCGGCCCCAGCGCGGTCAGCAGCAGGGCCGCCGCGTCCGGCCAGGCGTCCGGCGCGGTCTCGCACGCGAGGAGTGCCGGGTCGGCGGCGAGCGCGGAGTCGTCCCGTCCGCCCGCGAGCCGCCGCGCCCAGGCGCCTATGCCGCGCCGCTTGCGCGAGCCGTCACCGAGAGCCTCCGCCCGGGCCGTCGCCGAGGAGGCCGCCCCCTCGGACGGCGGGACGGCGAGGGGGTGCCGCATGACGTGCGTGTTCAGCCTGCCGTGCGTACTGCGCGTGGGCCGCGACGCCTCCGCCTCGGACTCCGCGGACTCCGCGGACTCCGCGGACTCCGCCGCCCCGGCGTCGGCCGCGCCGGGGAGCGCCGGATCCGGGCCGGTCCGCGCGCCCCACCCCGCACCGGATGCCGGGGACGCCGGGGGCGACGACGGCGACGACGGCGAAGGTGAGGCCGGCGGCCGGGCCGGGTCGCCCCCGTGCGGCACGGACGCGGCGGCCCGCTCCCCGGGGGCGCCGGGTCCGGGGGCGGGGCCGGTCCCGGGGACCAGCCGCAGATGTCCATCCCCGTCCGGCACCGGGGCCGGGCCCTGCGCCGCGGCCACGGCCGTGGGAGGCAGACGGAGGGTGGACTCGCCGAGGCGCAGCAGGGCCCCCGGGGTGAGCCGGACGGGCCGGTCGCCGACCCGCGCGCCGTCGAGCGTGGTGCCGTTCGTGGAGCCGAGGTCGGCGACCGTGATCCGGCCGGTGTCGGAGACGGTGACCGCGCAGTGGATCCGGGAGACGTCGGGGTCGTCCAGCGGCACGTCCGCGTCCGCGGAGCGCCCGATACGGATCTGGCCGCCGTGCAGCAGATGCACTCCGCCGGCGTCGGGACCGCCCACGACGTGCAGCTGGGCCGCCGCGCCGTCCAGGACCGGACCGGGGCCCGCCGGTGTGTACAGGGACAGCACGGCGCCGTCTATGAGGGGCGGATCCCCGAGGAGGGTGCGCTGGGGGTCGAGCCGGTCCTGTCCCGTGAAGATCACGACGGGGCCCGTGGGGGTGTCCGGCGAACCGGCCGAGGCGGCCGCCGCGTCGGCCAGGCCC
Source organism: Streptomyces sp. GC420 (assembly GCF_009916105.1). Classification (GTDB taxonomy): domain Bacteria; phylum Actinomycetota; class Actinomycetes; order Streptomycetales; family Streptomycetaceae; genus Streptomyces. The sequence continues at coordinate 7,993 of NZ_JAAAXQ010000323.1, forward strand.
CCGGCCACCGCGGCGAGCGGCGTCCCCGCCGGCGCGGTGACGAGCACGTCACACCGGCGCGCGGACTGGCCGCTGCGCGGTCCGAGGACGGTCAGCCGGATCTGCATCGCCGTCGGCGGTCCCTTCTGCACGGGGTGCCCGGCAGGGGAGGCCCTGTCCCCCGCCGTCGCACGGCTCGGCCGGCAGCCAACTGACCTAGACGGCCGTGCTGGAGGCATCCTCGCACCTGCCGCTGACAGAGTGCCCGCCGACGGTCAATCCGTGATCTTGATTGACGAAAAAAAGCCTGCTTGGGATCACTGTTGGCTGTTCGTCACACCGGCACGTGGCAACCAACCGGGCAGCCCCCGCGTCTTCACCGGACAACACCGGTGCCAGGGAAAGCGGCACGACCCGGCACTACAGTGGGTCGGACGGGTGTCCAACGTACGCACCCCGCGAAGACAACACCGATCACCAGGGAGCTCGACGTGCGGCCCGTAGGCAGCAAGTACCTCCTCGAGGAACCGCTCGGCCGCGGCGCCACGGGCACCGTCTGGCGTGCGCGCGTGGCGACGCCCCCGGGCGCGGAGGCGGCCGTGCCCGGCCGTCCCGGGGAGACCGTCGCGATCAAGGTCCTCAAGGAGGAGCTGGCCAACGACGCCGATGTCGTGATGCGCTTCCTGCGCGAGCGTTCGGTGCTGCTCAGGCTCACCCACCCCAATATCGTGCGGACCCGTGACCTGGTCGTCGAGGGCGATCTGCTCGCCCTCGTCATGGACCTGATCGACGGGCCCGACCTGCACCGGTACCTCCGCGAGAGCGGCCCGTTCACCCCGGTCGCCGCCGCCCTGCTCACCGCGCAGATCGCGGACGCCCTGGCCGCGAGCCACTCCGACGGAGTCGTGCACCGCGACCTGAAGCCGGCCAACGTCCTGCTCAAGACGGACCCCGCCGGCGGCATGCACCCGATGCTGACCGACTTCGGCATCGCCCGGCTGGCCGATTCCCCCGGCCTGACCCGCACCTCCGAGTTCGTCGGTACGCCCGCCTACGTCGCCCCCGAGTCCGCGGAGGGCCGCCCGCAGACCTCGGCCGTCGACATCTACGGCGCCGGAATCCTGCTCTACGAGCTGGTCACCGGGCGTCCGCCGTTCGCCGGCGGCACCGCCCTCGAAGTGCTGCACCGGCACCTGAGCGAGGAGCCGCGCCGCCCCACCACCGTTCCCGAGCCGCTGTGGACGGTCATAGAGCGCTGCCTGCGCAAGGAGCCCGGCGAGCGGCCCAGCGCCGAGAACCTGGCCCGCGGCCTGCGCGCGGTCGCCGACGGCATCGGTGTGCACTCCACCGCCGCGCAGGTCGAGGCCGCGCTCGGGGTGGGCGCCCTGCTCGCCCCCGCCGCCGCCCCCGTAC
>NZ_JAAAXQ010000324.1 GCF_009916105.1 Streptomyces sp. GC420
ACCCCGCACTGCGCCGCCCCTTCGACATACGCGAGGACTACCTGCGGTACGTCGACGGCAAGTCGCGGCTCGACGGCGCCGCCTCCTTCCTCGCCTCGCGCGGCGTGCGGCCCGACGATCCGCGGGTGGCGGCCGTCGCCGCCCGCAAGGAGTCCCTGTTCACCGAGCGGCTCGCGCACGGCATCGACCCCTACCCCGGCACGGTCAGGCTGCTGCACGTGCTGCGCGACGCGGGAGTGCCGCTGGCCGCCGCCTCCGCCTCCCGGCACGCACGCGAACTCCTCGAACACGCCCGGGTTCTGGACCTCTTCGACACCCTCGTGGATGGTGGTGAGGCGGCCCGGCTGCGGCTGCCCGGCAAACCCGATCCCGCGCTGTTCGTGGAGGCGGCCCGCCGTCTCGGGACACCGGTCTCCCGCACCGCGGTCGTCGAGGACGCGCTCGCCGGGGTGGAGGCCGGCCGGCGCGGCGGCTTCGGCCTGGTCGTCGGCGTCGACCGGGCCGGTACCGACGCGACCCGTGCCGCGCTGCTGGAGCACGGCGCCGACCTGGTGGTGCGCGACCTCGCCGAACTTCTCGCCCCGGAGGAAGACTGACGATGCGCGACTGGACCTGGGAGTACGAAGGCTACGACCCCGCCGAAGAACGGCTGCGGGAGTCCCTGTGCACCCTCGGCAACGGCTACCTCGCCACCCGCGGTGCCGCCCCCGAGTGCGCGGCCGACGAGGTCCACTACCCGGGCACCTATGTCGCCGGCTGCTACAACCGGCTGACCTCCGAGGTGTCGGGACGGCGCGTCGAGAACGAGGACATGGTCAACCTGCCCAACTGGCTGCCGCTGCGCTTCCGCACGGACTCGGGGGCCTGGCTCACCCCGGACACCCACAAGGTCATCGACCACAGGCAGCGCCTCGACCTCAACTCCGGCATGCTGGAACGCACCCTGCGCTACGAGGACCGGGCGGGCCGTCGGCTCGCGGTGCGGCAGCTGCGCATGGTCCACATGGCCGACCCCCATCTCGCGGCGCTGCGCACCGAGTTCACCGCCGAGGGCTGGTCCGGGGAGATCGAGGTCGAGTCCGCGATCGACGGCTCGGTCACCAACTCCGGCGTCGCCCGCTACCGGCAGCTCGCGGCCCGGCACCTGACGCACGTGCAGACCGGCAGCGCCCCCGCGGACACGCTGTGGCTGCGCTGCCGCACCAGCACCTCCGACATCCGTGTCGGACTCGCGGCCCGCACCACGGTGGACGCCCCGGCCGAGAGCACCGTGCACCACGGCGACGAGCGGGCCGCCCAGCTGCTGCGGATCGGGGTCACCGAGGGCAGGACGGTGACCGTCGACAAGACGATCGCCCTGCACACCTCCCGCGACCCGGCGATCAGCGACCCGCTGCACGCCGCCGTCGACCGGATCGGCCGCGCCCCGGGCTTCGAGGTCCTGCTCGACTCGCACCGCACCGCCTGGCACCAGCTCTGGCGCAACGCCGACATCGAGGTCCCCAACAGCGCGGGCCCGATCCTGCGGCTGCACCTCTTCCACGTCATGCAGACCCTCTCCCCGCACACCGCCGACCTCGATGTCGGTGTCCCGGCCCGCGGGCTGCACGGCGAGGCCTACCGCGGCCATGTCTTCTGGGACGAGCTGTTCGTCCTGCCCACGCTGAACCTGCGCCGCCCCGAGGTGTCCAGAGCGCTGCTGACCTACCGGCACCGACGCCTGGAACGCGCCCTGTTCGCGGCCCGCGACGCCGGGTACACCGGCGCGATGTACCCGTGGCAGAGCGGCAGCGACGGCCGGGAGGAAACCCAGCAACTGCACCTGAACCCGCGCTCGGGCCGGTGGCTGCCCGATCACTCGCGGCTCCAGCACCACGTCGGCTCGGCGATCGCGTACAACGTGTGGCAGTACTGCGAGGCCAGCGGCGACCTGGAGTTCCTGCACACCAAGGGCGCCGAGACCCTGGTGCAGATCGCCCGGTTCTGGGCCGGCTTCGCGAAGTACGACGAGACGCTCGACCGGTACCGGATCCGCGGCGTCGTCGGCCCCGACGAGTACCACGAGGCCTACCCCGGCGCCGAACGGCCGGGCCTCGACGACAACGCCTACACCAATGTCATGGCCTCCTGGGTCCTCGCCCGCGCCCTCGACGTGCTGCGCGGCCTCCCGGAGCCCCGCCGCAGGGACCTGTCCGAGCGGACCTCGCTGGACCCCGGCGAACTCGAGGCGTGGGACGAGATCTCCCGGAAGCTGTACGTGCCGTTCCACTCCGGGGTGATCAGCCAGTTCGAGGGATACGGCAGGCTCGCCGAACTCGACTGGGAGGGCTACCGCCGCAAGTACGGCGACATCCGCCGCCTCGACCGGATCCTGGAGGCCGAGGGCGACACCGTCAACCGCTACCAGGCGTCCAAGCAGGCCGACGTCCTGATGCTCGGCTACCTGTTCTCGCCCGGCGAACTCCGCGGCATCTTCCACCGGCTCGGCCACGACCTGACCGAGGAGACCTGGCACCGCACCGTCGACCACTACCTCCAGCGCACCAGCCACGGCTCGACCCTGAGCAGCCTGGTCCACGGCTGGGTGCTGGCCCGGGTGCGGCGCGCCGACGCGTGGACCTACGTCCACGAGGCGCTGGCCGGCGACATCGCCGACCTCCAGGGCGGCACCACGGGGGAGGGCATCCATCTCGGTGCCATGGCCGGCACGATCGACCTGGTCCAGCGCTGCCTGACCGGGCTGGAGACCAGGGGCGGTGCCCTGTGCCTCGACCCGGTGCCGCTGCCGGAACTGTCGGAGTACGGCTTCTCGATCCGCTACCGGGGCCACTGGGGCGTGCGGCTGACGCTGCGTGCCGGGGAACTGCTGATCAGCGTGCCCGAATCGGACCAGCCGCCGATGGACATCGCGCTGAGGGACCGCACGGTCGCCGTGGCACCCGGGGAGACCTGCACCCTCACCCTGCCCCGGGGTGACTGACCGAGCGGAGCAGGAACAGCGCGATGTCGTCGGTGCGGTGCCTGGCGGTCGTGGCGCGGCGGATCAGCACCGTCGCCAGCTCCTCCAGGGGCAGGTCCCCGGACCGGGCGAGGTCCGCGGCCAGCGCGTCCAGCGCCTCGTCGAGATCGGTGCCGGGCGACTCGATCAGCCCGTCCGTGTACAGGACGACGGTGGTCCCCACGGGGATCGGGAACTCGGCCACCGGATACTCGCTCTCCGCCTCGATGCCCAGCAGCAGCCCGCCGGGGGAGCGCACCACCCGGACCTCGCCGTCGGGCGTCCGCACCAGGGGGTGCGGATGCCCGGCGCTGGCCAGGCAGGCGGTGCGGCTGCGCAGATCGAGCCGGAGGAAGGCGCTGCTCGCGAACAGACCGGGGTCCAGTTCCATCAGCAGCCGGTTGGTGGCGCTGAGGATCCGTCCCGGTGCCGCCTCGGCCGTGGCGAAGGCGTGCACGGCCGACCTGATCTGGCCCATGAGCGCCGCCGCGGCGACGTTGTGGCCCTGGACGTCGCCGATGACCGCGGCCGCCGCGTCGTCGCGCAGCCTTACGAGGTCGTAGAAGTCGCCGCCGATGTCCATGCCCTCGGTGCCCGGCAGGTAGCAGGCGGCCGTCGCCAGCCCCGGCACCTCCGGAAGCGTCCGCGGCAGCATGCCCTGCTGGAGGACATGGGCCAGCTCCAGCTTCTTGTCGTACAGCCGGGCGCGGTCCAGGGCCTGTGCGATCAGACCGCCCAGCGACGTCAGCACGGCCCGCTCGCTGGTGCCGAAGCGGTGCGGCCGGGCGTAGGCCAGGATGCAGGTGCCCATGTGGCGGCCGGAGGCGATGAGCGGGAGGAAGGCCCATGAGGCCATCCCGTCGTGGCCCTGCGCCGTGGCCCGCTCGGGGAAGGCCCGGTTCAGCTCCTCCAGGGACTCGTAGAACGCGGGCCGGCCGCGGCCCAGCCCCCGCACGCCCGGCTGGCTCGGGAACCAGGGGCTGTTGTCGTACCGGGCGGCCACCTCCGGCGGGTAGCCGTGGTGGCCGAGCAGCTTCAGCCGCCGGCCCTCCGCGGTGAGCAGGGCCAGCGCCTGGGCGCCGTACGCGGGGATGATCTCGTCCGCGACCAGGTCGACGATGTCCTGCACGCTGACCGCCTGGGTGAGCGCGCTCGCGAGGTGCAGTACGTGGTGCAGTGTCCCGGCGTGGACCTGCTGCGCGCCGTCCTGGCCCGCCGGCACGGCGGCCGACCCGTCGTCGGCGGCGCGCGTGACCCGGACGGTGATGCCGGACGCGTCCGGGTACAGGTCGAAGCTCAGCCGGTGGTCCCCGGGGGCCGCCACGATGATGCCCGAGGCGGGCCGGCCGCCCAGCAGCGCGGCCCGGTACAGCTCGTAGAAGGGCTCGCGCAGCCAGGGCAGCTCGTCCCACGGCCGGGCGCCGAGGAGCCGCTGCTCCGGCTCGCCCAGCAGCTCGGCGGCCGCGGGCGTCAGGGAGGTGACGCGGCCGTCGTTGTCGAGGGCGAGGACACCCTCGGGCAGCCGGGCCGCCATGCTCTCGGCGGCCTCCGCCGTGCCCGGCTCCGGCGCCGGTGCCCCGAGGATCAGCGGCGGCATCTCGTCGACGCCCGGAAGCCCGCCGGGCCAGAACCGCTCCAGCTCGGCCGCCACCCCCTCGGCCAGCCGCCACATCCCGTCGCGCAGGTCGTCGGGCACGGAGGACGGCAGCGAGCCGGGCCACACCGCGAACAGCGACCCGAGGGTGCCGCGCGGGCCCGTCACCGGGACGGCGGCCAGGGAGAAGTCGTACGGTGCGGCCACGGCGATCCGCGGATAGCTACGCATCCACGACTCCTGGCCGTTCACCCAGACGAGTTGCCCGGTGCGCACCGTGTCGGTGCTGGGCATCTCGCTGTCCACGCTCACCCGTTCACCGGGCGCGGCGATGTCCTGCGGCATGCCGCACAGCAGGGCCAGCCGCAGCACCTGATCCCCGGGTTCCAGCAGGAAGAGTCCGCCGGCGTGCGCCCCCAGCCGGGTCAGCGCCCGCCGCAGTTGCCCGGCCGCCGCCTTCAGGGCCTCGTCGCCGCCGGCCGAGGCCGGCCCCGTGGCCCGGGCAGCGGAAGGTGTCTCCCCGCCGCTCATATCGAGACCCTACGCCCGTGCCACCCGCCGGGCACCCGCATCGCCCGCCCGATGTGACACGGGTTCCGAGGGCGCCCGGCGGCGCCGGGTCAGCGCGCCGCGTCCTCCACCTCGACGGCGGGGCCCGCCGCCGCCCCGGCCGGGACGCCGGTGGATACGCCCGCGGCCGGCGGGGCCGGTGCGGCCGGCGCGGCGGGCGGGGCGTGGAACGGGAGCACTCCGGCCAGGTGCAGGTGCTCACGGGCGCCCCGGATCGCCTCCGGGGTCGTGGCGTACTCCGCGCCCTTGCGGTGCAGGGTGTCCAGCGCGCCCACGGACTCGAGCGCCTGACGCTGGCCCGGCCGGATGCCGGACATCATGACGACGATGCCGCGCCGGTTCAGCTTCTCCACGGCGTCCTTCAGGACCAGCGCGCCCGTGGCGTCGATGGTGCTGACCCGCGACATGCGCAGGATGACCACCCGGACGTCCGCCACCTCGGACAGCTCCAGCAGGAAGCGGTGGGCGCCCGCGAAGAACAGCGGACCGTCTATGCGGTACGCCACGATGTGCTCGGTGAGCAGCGCGTGCTCCTCGTCGCTGTGCTCGCCCGGCAGGTCCGGCCTGACGTCCACCTGGTCCATGCGGGCCTGCTGGGCCACCGCGCGCAGCGCGAGCGCGCCCGCCACGACCAGGCCGATGATCACAGCGTAGACGAGGTCCAGGGCGAGGGTGGCGACGGCGGTCAGCACCAGCACCACGGCGTCGGAGCGGGTGGCACGGGTCATCGCCCGCAGCGAGCCCACCTCGACCATCCGGATCGCGGTGGCCAGCAGCACACCGGCCAGGGCGGCCAGCGGGATCTTGGACACGAGCGGCGCGGCCGCGAAGACGATCACGGCGAGCACGGCGGCGTGCACCAGGGCGGCCAGCCGTGAGCCCGCGCCGGTGCGGACGTTCACGGCGGTACGGGCGATGGCCCCGGTGGCGGGGACGCCGCCGAACAGCGGGGCGGCCAGGTTGGCCAGACCCTGTCCGAACAGTTCCTTGTCGGGGTCGTGCTGCTGGCCGACGGTCATGCCGTCGGCGACGGAGGCGGACAGCAGCGACTCCAGGGCCGCCAGGGCGGCCACCGCGACGGCGGGCGCGAGCAGGGAGCTCACCGCCGACAGATCGAGGAAGGCCAGGGAAGGGGCGGGCAGACCGGCGGGCAGTTCACCGATCGGCGCGGCGCCGTCCAGGTGGAAGAGCTGTGCCACGACCGTCGCGACGATGACGGCGATGATCGAGAACGGGACGGCGGGACGCAGCCGCGCACCGAGCAGCATCATGGCGGCGACACCGACCGCCAGCCCGACGGCGGTCCAGTTCGGGTGCTGGGCGAACGCGTGCAGCGCGTTCCAGGTGACCGTCAGGACCCGTTCGCCCTCGGGCTTCTCCACGCCCAGGGCGTTGGGGATCTGCTGGAGGCCGATGACGCAGGCGATGCCGAGGGTGAAGCCCTCCACCACGGGGGCCGGGACGTACCGCATGTAGCGGCCCGCCCTGGCGACGGCCAGCGCGACGAGGATGACACCGGCCATCAGGCCGACGGTCAGCACTCCGCCGGGGCCGTGCTCGGCCACGATCGGGACGAGCACCACCGTCATCGCGCCGGTGGGACCCGACACCTGGAGGTTGGACCCGCCGAAGAGGGCCGCGAGCGCGCCGGCGACGACGGCCGTGGCCAGCCCGGCCTCCGCGCCGAGTCCGGAGGAGACGCCGAAGCCCAGGGCGAGCGGCAGGGCAACGATGGCCACGGTCAGGCCGGCCAGCAGGTCGCGGCGGGGGGAGTGGGCCATGACCGCGAGATCGGCGCGGGAGGGCAGCAGCCTGCGCGCGGGGGCCGTGATCCGGCCGGTGAAGTTCTCTCTCATCGTGCCGCGACCCCGGCTTCCGCCGCCGCCTCGGCCTTCGCTTCCGCCTCGGCTTCCCGCAGCTCGACCAGCAGCTCGTGCCGGCCCGACAGCATCTCCGTCAGGATCCGGCGGGCGGCCCGCATCAACTGGGCCACGTCACCGCCGGCCACCTCGTAGACGACCGTCGAGCCCTCGCGTGTCGAGGTGACGATCCCGGAGCGGCGCAGTACGGCGAGTTGCTGGGACAGGTTCGGTGGTTCGATCTCGATGGCGGCGAGCAGGTCCCGTACCGGCTTCGGTCCGTCCTGAAGGAGTTCCATGACGCGGATGCGTACGGGATGCCCGAGCATCCTGAAGAACTCGGCCTTGGCCTGGTACAGCGGAACCGGCACGGGGTGCGGCCTCTCTCCTCGACATGCGTTGGTGCTTGCTTGTTCGGCAAACATGTAAACCCAGCATGTAGGCAATTGCAGAATTATGCAATTCGTCATGCTGTGGGTCACGCGGTGCTCCTGCCCCTGCACACGGCCGGAAGGCCGGTCCGGTTCGCTTCCGGAACGACACGGGAGCGGGCGGCCACGCGGTGAGGGACACCCGGCCGGCACACGACGCGGTGTCCGCGCGTCCACCAGCGGTGCCGTTTCACCCGCTGGTGTGGCGGCGTGCCGAACAGCCGCCCGCCGGCCGGGGCCGTCCGGGCGGTGGCCGGCCACCCGGTGCCCGGGGCCGCGCCCGCCGGACGGCCGTGGCGCGTCCGCCGGCGGGCGGGGATACGCCGACGGCCCGCCCCTGGCGGGACGGGCCGGCCGGAACGCGCGGGGCAGGGCCGAGCCGCGGGGCGCCGGTGGAGGCCCCCGCGGGCCCGTGGGTGAAGGCCGCCGACGTGGCTGTCAGTGGGCGGGGCGGTGCTCCGTGGCCAGCACCGCGGCCTGGATGCGCCGCTCGACACCGAGTTTCGCCAGCAGCCGCGAGATGTGGTTCTTGACCGTCTTCTCCGACAGGTACAGCCGCTTGCCGATCTGCCGGTTGGTCAGGCCCTCGCCGATCAGCTCCAGGATCTCCCGCTCCCGCGGTGACAGGCCGGCCAGCACCTCGTCCTGCGGATCGGCCGAGGCCTCCTCGGCGGGCCCGCCACGCAGGCTGCTCATCAGCCGGGCCGTGGTCGCCGGGTCGAGCATCGACTGGCCGGACGCCACCGTCCGTACGGCCGCGACCAGGTCGGACCCCTTGATCTGCTTCAGGACGTAACCGGCGGCACCCGCCATGATGGCGTCGAGCAGCGCGTCGTCGTCGTCGAACGAGGTCAGCATCAGGCAGGCCAGGCCCGGCATGCGCGAGCGCAGCTCCCGGCACACCGAGATGCCGTCCCCGTCCGGCAGCCGGACGTCCAGAACGGCGACGTCGGGCTGGAGGGCCGGGCCGCGCGCCAGCGCCTGGGCGACGGTTCCCGCCTCGCCGACGACCGAGATGTCGGGTTCGGCGTCCAGCAGGTCGTGCACCCCCCGCCGGACCACTTCGTGGTCGTCCAGCAGGAACACCCGGATGGGTTCCTCGGGCGAGAATTCCCGTGCCTCGGTCATGTCGTCCATCGGTCCTTTTTTGGTCATCGCGGTCGCCCAGCACATGCGCTGGGACGATCGTGGTCCTCCCGGCGCGGTCACGCCAGGGCCGAACGGCCCCCAGGGACATCCGCCATGGGCCGGATGTCCTCGCGAGGGGGACCTGCTCGGCCCTCATCATGCCTCTGCCCGCCGTGGGACGGTCAACGCATCCGGGAAAGGGGGTGTGCGATGCGTACGAAGGCCAGGTTCTGGCGCTGGCGGAAGAACCCGCTGCGCCGCCGCTCCGACGCAGCCGAGGCATGGGCGGTGCTCGCCACGGGTGTGCTGCTCGCTACCGCCGCCCCGGCGGCCGGTGTGGTCACCGGGCTTCAGGTGGAGGAGAACGCGCTGCGGCAGGGCAGCGACCTCCGGCAGACCACCGCCGTGCTGACCGAGGACGCCCCGGAATTCGCCTACACCGAGGGCGGCCGGGTCCGCGCCGAGGCGCGCTGGACCGTGCCCGACGGCACCACCCGCACCGGGCGCGCCCTGGTCCAGGCGGCCACCGACGCGGGCGCGAAGGTCACGGTGTGGCTGGACGAGGACGCGCAGCTGCACGATCCGCCCGCCACGCCCGCCCAGGCCACCGTCCAGGGTGTCGCCTTCGGCTCCATCGGCGCCCTCGGAGCCGCCACGCTGGTGCTGGGCAGCGGCTGGGTCGTCCGCGTCTTCCTGGACCGGCACCGGGAGGCGGAGTGGGGCCGCGAGTGGGCCGTCGTGGGCCCGCGCTGGGAACAGCACCGCAGCACCTGACACC
>NZ_JAAAXQ010000325.1 GCF_009916105.1 Streptomyces sp. GC420
CCCCACCTCCCGGTGGGGCGGCCGCCGTGTCGTGGGCCCGCGGGCAGAACCCTAGAGGCCGTAACTCTTGCCGATGACGTCACGCTGGATCTCGCTCGTACCGCCGTACACGGTGGAGACGACGGCAGCCCGCAGATGGCGCTCCATGTCGTACTCGGTCGCGTAGCCGTAACCCCCCATCATCTGCATGCATTCGAGGGTGACCCGCTTGGCCGTCTCGGTGGCCTTCAGCTTCGCCATGGACGCCTCACGGGGGAAGAGCCGGTCCGGCTCGGCATCGCAGTCCAGTGCGACCTCGCGGACCAGCAGCCGGGTGCACTCGATCTCGGTCGCCAGATCGGCGATGCGGTGCCGCAGCGCCTGGAAGGATCCGACGGGACGGCCGAACTGCTCGCGCTCGCGCACGTAGGCGACCGCGTCGTCGAACGCGCGTCGGGCCAGGCCCAGCATGTTCGCGGCCAGGAAGAGACGTTCGTGGTTCAGGCCGGCCATCAGCTGCCGCCAGCCGTTGTCCACCTCGCCGACGACGGCGTCCGCGGGCAGCCGTACGCCGGTGAGGAACACGTCGTTGACCTCACGGCCGCCCATGGTCTCGATACCCCGGATCTCCACGCCCGGTGTGCCGGCCGGGACGTGAAACATCGTCAGCCCCTTGTGCTTCTCCCCGCCGGTCCGCGCCACGAGCAGGATGCTCTGCGCGAAGTGGGCATTGGAGATCCAGGTCTTCTGGCCGTCGACCAGCCAGCCGCCGTCCGGCTGCCGGACGGCGCGGCAGCGCAGCGCGCCCACGTCGGAGCCGGCCGCGGGCTCCGACATGGCGATGGCGGCGACGGCGCCGCGCACCGCGCCGCCGAGCACCTGCCGTTTCTGCTCCTCGGTGCCGTACTTCTCGTACGCCTTGGCGGTGATCACCGTGGTGATGAAGCCACCGGCCGGGATCATCCCGTACGAGGTCTCCTCCAGGAAGACGCAGGCATCGGCCAGTCCGCCGCCCGCGCCGCCGTACTCCTGCGGCAGGCACACCCCGAGCCAGCCGAGGTCCGCGAGCCTGCCGTACAGCTCGGGGTTGTGCGGTTCCCGGCCGCCGCCGGTCAGCGTGTCCCGCTGTTCCCGCGTCCCGCACTCACGCTTGGCGAAGTCGCGGACGGCCGCGACGAAATCAGACTGTTCCGGGGTGAGCCGACTGCTCATGAGGTCCTCCTGGCTTCAGCGAGTTACAAAGATATAGTGGATGTTTCAGAGTTTCTCGGGGGAGGATGTCCCGGTATCGTGAGGAGCACCATGAAGACATCAGCGAACGACTCCTTGCTCGCCCGGGCCATCGCCCGGCCGGAGACGGAGGAGAAGGTGGCGCGGCGGATCCTCGACGCCGCTCTGGAGCAGTTCACGACCTTCGGCCTGCGCCGTTCCTCGGTGGACGACGTCGCCAAACGGGCCGGGGTCTCGCGCGTCACGGTGTACCGCCGTTTCCAGAACAAGGACGGACTCGTCGAGGCATGCCTGCTGCGCGAGGGCAGCCGGTTCTTCCAGGAACTGGACTCCGCGGTCGCGGCACTGCCGACCATGGAGGAACGGGTCGTCGAAGGCTTCCTGGTGGCCCTGCGGTACACCAGGGCGCACCCGTTGTTCGGCGGGCTGCTGCGGCTGGAACCCGAGGTGGTCCTTCCCTATCTGACCGTTCAGGGCGGCCCCGCGCTCGCCGCCACCTGCGACTATCTGACGGCCCATCTGCGCCGGGCCCAGCAGGCGGAGGGGCGCCCCGACAGCGACCCCCGCCCCGTCGCCGAACTGATGGTCCGGGTCGCGGTCTCCTTCCTCCTCAACCCGTCGAGCTGCATCGAAATGGACGACGAGGATCAGGCCCGCGCCTTCGCCCGCAGATATCTGGCTCCCCTGCTCGGCGCGTGAGAGCGGACGCCGGGCCCCACGGCGGGGCCCGGCCCGGCACGTCCCGAGCGCCGCCGGATCCCTTCAGCGCCGCCGAGCCCTTCAGCGCCGCCGGTGCAGCTGCCGCGCGGCCGCCACGGCACGGGCCCTCGCCGTGGCGGATGCGGTGAAGGACGTCAGGTCGACCGGTGGGGCGAAGCGCCGCACCGTGACCGACTGGGGGGCGGCGAAGGCACGCAGTCCGTCCGCACCGTGGATGCGGCCGAAGCCGGAGTCGCCCGAGCCGCCGAAGGGCAGGGCGGGTACGGCGGCGAAGCCGAGCACGGAGTTCACGGAGACGGCACCGGCGCGCAGACGGGACGCCACCGCGGCGGCGGCACGCCGGTCGCGGGAGAAGACCGCGGCGCCCAGCGCGTAGCGCGAGGCGTTGGCGAGGCGCACCGCCTCGTCGAGGTCGGCGACCGCGTTGACCGCGACGGTCGGCCCGAACGTCTCCTCGGCCATCGACGCCGACTCCTCCGGTACGCCGACCAGGACGACCGGCGCCACGTACGACCCGGACACCGACTCGACGCCGCCCAGCGCGGCCCGTGCCCCGGCCGCCAGTGCCTCGTTGACATGCCGCTCCACCACGGCGGTCTGACCCGGCATCGTCATCGGCCCGTAGGACGCGTCGGGGCCCGGGCCGGGACGGAGCGCACGGGCCCGCTCCACCACCCTGTCGCACAGCGCGGCGTGCACTTCCCTCACGGCGTAGACGCGTTCGACGCCGGCGCAGGTCTGGCCGGCGTTCCCCATGGCGCCCCACACGATCGCGTCGGCCGCGGCGTCGAGGTCGGCGTCGGCGGCGACGATCACGGCGTCCTTGCCCCCGCACTCGGCGAGGAACGGGGTGAGTGTCTCGGCGCACACGGCCATCACCTTGCGCGCCGTGCCGGGAGAGCCGGTGAAGGCGACCTTGTCGACACCGGACCTGGCCAGTGCCTCGCCCGTCGCGGCGGCGCCGGTGACCGCGGTGAGCAGTCCGGCGTACTCGGGAACCGCCGCGTCGAAGAGCCGCGCGAGGAGCACGCCGGTGCCCGGGGTGTACTCGGAGGGTTTGAACACGACGCCGTTGCCGGCCGCGAGGGCGTAGCCGACGGAACCCATCGGGGTGTAGACCGGGTAGTTCCACGGCCCCAGCACACCGATGATACCGAGCGGACGGTAGGAGAGCGTGGCCCGCTGGTTTGCGGCGAGCAGCCCCGCACGGATCCGGCGCTCGCGCAGCACCCGGCCGGCGTTGCGCGCCGCCCAGGCCAGATGCTCCAGGGTGAGGACCACCTCCAGTTCGGCGTCCCCGCGCGGCTTGCCGGTCTCGGCGGCGACGGCGTCCGCGACCGTGTCCAAGGACGCCGCCAACTGCCGCTTCCAGCACAGCAGATGGCGGCGCCTTCCGGCCTCGGGAAGCGCTGCCCAGCGCACTTGGGCCTGTCGGGACCGTGTGACCGCTTCGGATATCCGCTCCGGCCCGTCGACTGGGTATTCGGCGATGACACGGCCGGTCGCGGGGGCGTACGAGGCGAAGGAGGCGGCGGGGAGGGGTGTTTCCGTGCCGGTCATGGACGCTCCTGGGGTCGGTGTTCCTGGCGCGCATCCGCCTCCGGCAGAGGGGCGAGCTGCCTGCTCTGTGCCCAGTGCGGGCCGAGGTCGTCGAGCGTCCAGCCGAAGGGGTAGCTGCGCGGCCTGGGCCGGTGCGGCCACCAGCCGGGACGGGGTGGGAGGCGGCGCACCAGCACGGCCCGGGCACGCAGGGCGCGATGGGCGGTCGTACGGACCCAGCGGGGCTGCGGGGCGAAGCCGAGGGCCTTGAGGAGCGGTTCGTCGAGGACCGCCAGCGAGGCCCGTGCCACGACGGGCCGCAGCGCCTGCGGATACCAGTCGGTGACGACCCGCATGGTGGCCGCCGCCACGCGCCGGTTGGCCGGGTCGTAGGCGAACATCTCCTCCTCGTAGGCGTCGTGCAGGTGCTCGAAGCCCGCGTAGTCGGTGGGCAGGCCGGTGATGCCCATCATTTCGCCCATGCGGCGTCCGACCAGCGCCAGGCTCTCGGTCTCCTGCCAGGACAGCCGCCGCCAGCCGTACCGGTCGATCCACCGTTTCGGACCGACCACCGTGGTGGCCAGTACATACAGGTAGTCCTCGTTCGGTATGCGGTACCGGCCGTGGATGCGGTTGAGATGCCGGGCGGTCGCACGCCCGTGGTCGGAGTCCATGCCCTCGCGGACCATCTCGTACGCGATCAGCACCGTGTCGTCGTACCGCTTCTGCCCGGCGCGCTCGAACTCCTGCGTGCGGTCGAGGAGCCGGGAGATGCGTGGTACGCCGTAGTCGCGCAGGAAGGCGATCGAGACGCCCTGGAGGTAGTCCCAGGGGAACTCGTACTGGGTGATCCACCAGAAGATCCGCTCGTAGTCCTTCTGCGGGTCCATCTGCCGGATGCGGTGGAGCCGGCTGTAGCGGCCCATGGGTGTGTCTCCTATCGGCGGTGACTGCTCACGCTCAGCTCGGAGAAGTTGACGGTCTCGGCGTCGACCAGCACCTGACCCGCCTCCACGGCGGTGACGGACAGCCTGGGCAGCTGTACGGCGATGGGCAGGTTCGCCGGGACGATGTCGGCTCCGATGCAGATGCGCGGCGTGCTGACGTTGAGGACGGGGATGGTGATGGAGCCGGTGAGCCGGGTGACGTAGATGTCGACCTGGGGGATGTCGAGGTCCACGTCGATGGTCTGCACCTGGCTGCCGGTCTCGACGCGGAACCTGTAGTTGTCCGCGACCAGCCGGTCGGCGTGTACCCAAAGGACTTTCATCCGGTGGCCGTCCACCGTGCTCAGGTAGGTTGCGCCGTGGATGATGGCGCCGTACGCGGTCAGGCTGTCGGCGCCGACCTCGGGGTGACCGGGGCTGATGGGATACGTGGCCCGGGGCCGTCCGGGCTGGTCCCCGATCACGATGGGTGGCCACAGCGCGGTCAGGTCGTCGGGGTCCTCGGCGATCTCGCCGGGCTCTGCCTCCCCGGGGTCCTCCCCAGGGTTGGGCAGTCCGCCGGTGTCGATGCCCGTCAGGCACGGGAGGGTCACCCGGGCGCCCTTGGCGGCGTCCTCCTTCTTCTCCTTCTTCTCCTTCTCCTCCTTGTCCGCCTCCTCGTCGTTCTCGTCGCCCGGTTTCGCGCTGTCCTCGGGGGTCATGGTCGGCGAGGGGGGCCCGGGGGTACCCGTCGCGCCGGCGGAGCCCGTGGGCGCGGATGCCGGGGCCTCCATCTCCCTGCCCGGCGATGTCGGGGCGGGCGTCGGCGCCGGGTCCCACGGCCGGGTGAGCGTGGGCCAGGGGAAGGGGGAGACGCCGGAGCCGGGCGCCGCCGCGCCGTACGGTGACGGGGCGGCGGCGGAGCCGGCGGCCGGAAGGCCGGCCGCCAGCACGGTGGCACTCACGACGAAGAGGACCGTGCCCCGCGCACGCCCGCGGCGGCGGCCCGGGCGGGGTCGGTCCTCACGGGCTTTTGGGACACCACCCTCCCGCCCGCCGGCCCCGAGCGACACCGTGTGCGGGGGTTTTGCGTCCGTGCCGGTTCCGGGCGTGGGGCCGTCGTCCGCGGGCGCAGGGGCGGGCATCCAGCCGAAGGCCATCGAGGAGCCGATGAGACCGGCCAGCATGCCGATGCCGAAGCCGCCCAGGTTGGTCGTCGCCATCGACGTCAGCGACGCGATCGCGGTGACCACGGAGACGAACAGCCGTTGATCGGGCTTGAAGAGGAAGAACAGTCCGCCCGCGGTCAGGACGAGGCCGATGCCGACCGCCGACATCGCGCCGACCCCGACCTTGATCATCAGTGGGAGCGGGGCGAGCGGGATGGCGACCATCTCCACACCGCCTCCGATGACCCACATCGCGGCCCAGAACGGGCGCCGCCTGCGCCAGGAGCGCAGGGCACGCCGCAGCCGGGGTGCGGGCAGGAGCCGGTCGAGCCAGTCGCCGAACTCACGGGCGAGTTCCGACAGGAAGCCGAAAACGAAGCCGAGCATGACTGCGTCCGCCTCTCGTCGCGGTCAGAAGCACTGCTTGCCGCTGCGGCTGAACTCGATCTCCAGCTTCTCGAGCGTCAAGGTCCCGCCGTTCGCGGAGTAGGCGGTGCTCTTGAGGTCGTGGGCGACGGCGGTGCTCGCCTGGACGCCGAACGTGCCCTTGGGGCCGGTCACTCCCGGGGCGCCGGTCAGTGTGGCGGCGTCCCGGCCGGCCTGCACCCCCGTGACCCTGCCGCCCGCGCCGGTGAGCGCGTCCGCGTTGACGACCAGGTTGCTTCCTTCGAGGGGCTTGTCCGCACCCGATCGCACCAGCATCGTGATGTCGCCGATCACCGGCACCTTCTGCTTGAGGGACACACACGTCGGAGACCGTGCCGTTCTTGACACCGGCGAGGAGCACGGGTTTGGCCCCGCTCGCGGAGTCGCCGATGGAGGAGGGGAACGAGGACAGGCCCTCTGCGGTGACCTCGGAGGCCGCGACCTTGAACGCGGCGCCGGAGACGGCGAACGAGGCGGCGAGCGCCCCCTGGGCCAGGGCGATGCCCAGGGCGCCCACGGCCATGGTGCAGGGGACGAACATCACGGCGCTGCGCTTCCAGTGGGTGCGGCCCTCGCCCGGCGCGATCGTCCGGGTCTGCGGGTCTCTGTCCTTCATGAGGAGCCCTTCCTGGATGGGTTGTGGGGGCGGATCGTGGGGGCGCGTCGAGCGGGTGAGTCAAAGATACGAAAACTATTGACTTGTTTCACGGGCCACGTCAATACTCCGGATACAACGGAGAAACGGAGGCGTCATGACCGCCCTGCCGCACATGTCCGCCGAGTCGAATCCCCACCAGGCAAAGGGAGTTGACGCACCCTCGGAAGTCAGGGCACCACGCAGGGGCGGAATGGCCTGGCGCTGCTTCGGCGACACCCGCTCCACACTCCTCGCCCCCCAGCTGCTGCTGCTCCAGGTCTCGCACCCCGTCGTCGGGGCGGGCGTCGCGGACCACAGCAACTTCCGCGCCGAGCCCTGGCCCCGGCTGATCCGCACCCTGCTCTCGCTGAGCACCGTGATCTACGGCGGCCGGCGGGCCGCCACCGCCGAGGCCCGGCGCCTGATACACGTGCATGCCCCCATGAAGGGGACCGACTCGGCCGGCCGCCGCTACCACGCCCTCAACCCCGAGGCGTACCACTGGGTGCACGCGACCCTCGTCAAGGGCCCCGTCGACGCGCAGCGCCTCTTCGGCAAGGGCCTCGACGAGGCCCAGCTCGAGGAGTACTACCGCGAGATGCGGGACGTCGGACGGGTATGGGGCCTGGGGGACCACCATCTGCCCCCGGACTGGCCCTCCTTCTGCGCCTACTACGACGACAAGGTCGAGAACCGGCTGGAGTACAACCGGTCCGTCCAGGACGTCGTCGACGAACTCGCCCACCCCGCCAAACCGTTCCGGTGGATACCGGGACCGCTCTGGCGGCCGTTCGCCCGTGTCGCCGCGCACTACGCCCTGCTGGTCACCGTCGGCACCCTGCCGCCTCCTCTGCGCGACCGCCTCCGTCTCACCTGGAGCGCGCGGCAGGAACGGTCCCTGCGGCGCTTCGCACGATTCGTACGGCTGCTGATGACGCTCGTACCACCGCCGCTGCGCATCACCGTCTCCCTCGCCATCGCGTACTGGGCCACCCACCGCCCCGGCACCGAACCCACCGCGCGGCACCCCCTGGGAGCGTGGTGACATGACGGCCCGCACCACACCCACCCCGCTCGCACCCGGGTCGATCCTCTGGGACATCGCAGGCGACATACGCCTGCTGCTGTCACTGCCCGCCGCCGTGGTCCTCCAGGTCGCCCACCCCGCGGTCGGCGCGGGCGTCGACGAGCACTCGGTCTTCCGCACCGATCCGTGGGGACGCGCCGAACGCTCCCTCGACTCACTGCAGTTGTGGGTCTACGGCGGCGAGCGCGCGATCGAGGAGGGCCGCCGGCTCCGCACCCTGCACAAGACCATCAGCGGAACCGACACCCGCGGCCGCGCCTACCACGCCCTCACACCCGCGTACTACGCCTGGGTGCACGCCACCGCCTACCCGGTCTTCCTCCGTGCCGCCCGCTACCTGTCCCGCCCCCTGACCGCCGACGACGAGCGACAGCTGTACGACGAACTCCTCCAGCTCGGCCGCATCCTCGGCATTCACGAACGCGACATGCCGAAGACCCCGGAGGAGTACTGGCCCTACTTCGACACCATGGTCCGCGAGGAGCTCGACAAGACCGCCGTCGTCGAGGAACTCCTCGACCCCCGCAGGCCCGTACCACCGCCGGACGGCTCGCCCCCACCCCTGCGCCTGCTGTGGCCGCTGATCCGCCCGGCGCTCGCCCGCCTGCACGTCCTCTTCACCGTCGGCCTGCTCCCTCCCGCCGCACGCGAGCACCTGGGCCTGCCCTGGACCCCCAGGGGCGAACGCCGGTTGCGCCGCCTCGGCGCCGTCGTGCGCACCCTCGTCCCCCTGCTCCCCGAACGTTTCCGCTTTCTGCCCACCGCCCGCGCCGCCCGACGTGCCGCACGCGGATGACTCCGAACGCCGCCGGTCCGGTTTGGCCGGAGAAGAAGCGGTGACTGGAACTCCGGTACGGATACGTTCGCGCAGCCTGCCGGAGTTTGGCGTTCGCCGTTCCCGCGGAGCCGACCCGCGCGACGGGCAGGTCCGCCCACCGCGGGAACTGGGCGCGGAGCAGCCCGCGCACCAGGGACTCGTCGATGGAGACACCGTCGGCAGGCGGTTTGCCGGCGACCACGGGAACCCTTCGTACGGGAGCGGGGGAGTCGGTACCGCGACCGGTACCGGTGCCGGTCCGATGGAAGCCGCCGGGGCCGCGGGGCGTCAACTCATATACGCGGAAGCGGCCGGCCACCTTCCGCACGTCATCGGGGCCGGCCCCAGCAGCCGCAGACGGGTTCGGTCCGGCCCGCCTCGATGTCGCGGAGCGCCCACGGCGCGACAGCGACGTGGCGCGGGCCCGGAGGGTCGGCCGACGGGCCTGCTCAGTGGCGCAGGGCGTTCAGCGCCTGGTCGAGGGACACCTCGAGGTAGCGCATGCTGTCCGTGGCCTGGAGCATCGCGGCGCCCCCCGTGACCGCTGTCAGCACACTGATGGCCGCCTGCTCGGGGTCGGTGTCCGGAGCGATCTCCCCGGACTGCGCGAGTGCCCTGACGCCTTCGGCGAGGTGGGACTGCCAGGCGTCGGTCATGGTGGTGACGATGTCCTGGACCGCCGGGTTGGCCCGGCACGGTGCTCGACGTCGACGGCGGCCGTGCCGCTGCCGCCGTCGTCGCGGCCTGAGCCGAGGGGCGACCGGCCGGGTGCGTTCGACGAGTCCGGCCGCCTCCGGGCGGCCGGGGACGGGGGA
>NZ_JAAAXQ010000326.1 GCF_009916105.1 Streptomyces sp. GC420
GACGCACCGGGTCCCCCGCACGGGCCAAACGGGCGCGGCGGGCCGGGCCGGGCACGGCGGCGGACATGCCGCGGACCCGCCGGCAGCGGTACCGGCGGGCCCGGGGCCGGGGGCCGAGGAACATCGGAACGAAAACCGGCGCTAAGCCTGCCCGGCCTCGATGAGGGCTTTGACCTGGGCTTCTGCGAGGGATGAACCTTCGGCAGTCGTGTTGATCGACTGTCTGGAGGTCCGGGGTGCCGGTCGAGTTTTTGACGGATGAGCAGGCTGCCGCGTACGCGGCGTATCGCGGGGCGCCGTCCCGTACGGAGTTGGAGCGCTTCTTCTTCCTGGACGACGC
Source organism: Streptomyces sp. GC420 (assembly GCF_009916105.1). GTDB lineage: Bacteria > Actinomycetota > Actinomycetes > Streptomycetales > Streptomycetaceae > Streptomyces. The sequence continues at coordinate 341 of NZ_JAAAXQ010000326.1, forward strand.
GGACCGGGAGCTGATCGGGTCCAAGAGGCGGGCCCACAACCGCCTGGGGTTCGCGGCCCAGCTTACGACCGCTCGCTATCTCGGGGTGTTCCTGGACGACCCGACGTCTGTGCCGCCGGAGGTCGTGGACTACCTCGCGTTCACCTCGGTCACCGGCGGCGAGGCCCGCCTGAAGGACCTGAACGTCACGATCGCCGCGCTGCTGGTCGCCCACGGCTGCAACGTCGGCTACACCCCGGTTCTGGGCGGCGCGGACGCACTGAAGTACGGGCGGCTGTCCCACGTCGACCAGACCTACCTGCGGCTGGCAACGTACCGGGCCGCGAACGCGACCCTCATCAGTCACCAGGCGTCCATCGGCCTCGCGCAGAGCTGGGGCGGGGGCCTGGTCGCCTCGGTGGACGGGATGCGGTTCGTCGTCCCCGTGCCGTCGGTGTACGCGCGGCCGAACCCGAAGTACTTCGGGCGCCGGGGCGGCGCGACCTGGCTCAACATGATCAACGACCAGGCCGCCGGGCTCGGCGGGAAGGTCGTGGCCGGCACGCCGCGCGACTCCCTGTATGTGCTCGACGTCCTCTACGACCGCGACGGCGGCCGCCGTCCGGAGATGATCGTCACCGACACCGCGAGCTACAGCGACATCGTGTTCGGACTGCTGACCCTGGCCGGGTTCGCCTACGCCCCGCAGCTCGCGGACCTGCCCGATCAGAAGATGTGGCGCGTCGATCGCACGGCCGACTACGGCGCCTTCCAGGACGCCGCCCGCGGCCGGATCGACCTCGCCCGCATCGAGCGGCACTGGGAGGACATCCTGCGGATCATCGGCTCCATCCACACCGGAGCCGTCCGCGCCTACGACGTCATCCGGATGCTCTCCCGCGACGGACGCCCCACGCCGCTGGGCGACGCGATCGCCCACTACGGGCGGATCGCGAAGACCCTGCACATCCTGCGCCTGGCCGACGAGCCCGGCTACCGGCGGCAGATCAAGGTGCAGGCCAACCTCCAGGAGGGCCGCCACGCACTGGCCCGGAAAATCTTCCATGGCCGGGCCGGGCAGCTCTACCAGCGCTACCAGGAAGGTATGGAGGACCAGATCGGCGCCCTGGGCCTGGTCCTGAACGCGCTCGTGCTGTTCAACACCCGCTACATGGACGCCGCCGTGAACCAACTGCGCGCGGACGGCTTCGAGGTCCGCGACGAGGACGTGGCCCGGCTCTCCCCGTTCGTGCGCCACCACCTCAACGTGCTGGGCCGGTACTCCTTCCAGCTTCCCGACCTGCTCGGTGGAATGCGGCCCCTCCGTGCCCCGGACGCTGTCGACGAGTAGCGAGACGCGGCGGGCGCGTCTGGCCGCGCCCGCCGCTCGCACCGTCTGGGAACTCTATGCGTTGGCCGCCTGGATGCGGACGGCTCGGGCGCGGACCACGAAGGGCCGGGAGAAGACGGTGATGGCGATGGAGACTGCGGCCACAAAGGTGATGGCCGTGCCAGCAGTGAAGTGCTGGGCAACGCCACCAGCGATCGCGGCTCCGATACCTTGCCACGTCATCCGGCCGGCGGACTCAACTCCCTGGACCTGGCCACGGACCGGATCAGGGGTCAACTCCAGAAGCTGCTCCTGGAGCGGCAGGGTGGCAGCGAAGCCGGCACTGGCGATGAACACCGCGGCTGTCGCCACCGGCACGGGCGGGTGGACGGCGAACAGCAGGTAGGGGGCGGCGAGCAGCAGTCGCAGGGCGAATGCGTAGCGGCGCCGCTGCTCGGCGGTGAACAGCCGCCCGACCGCAAGGTCACCGAGGAGCATGCCTGCCGATCCGGCGGCCAGGAAGACGCCGGCGTGATGGGGGGCGTAGGAGATGAACAGGGCCTCGCAGCCAACGATCAGGCCATTGGGGACCCACAGGTTCAGCAGCAGCGCGCGTTGGCCGGAGTGGGAGAAAAGCTCGATGTTCGTCGTCCAGGTCTGGCGCAGTCCAGGGCGCCGGGTCAGACGGATCGAGCGTTCCCGGACCGTCACCGCCACAATGATCAATCCACCGCCGGTCAGGGCGGTCGCGACGGCGAAGACCTCCTGCGGGCTCAGGTACCGCAGCAGTACGGCGCCGATGGCGTAGCCGAGGATGGCCATGCCTCCCGAGGTGATGTTCATCAGCGAACGTGCCAGTGCATAGGCGGAGGTCGGCACTACCTCGGCGAGCAGCCCCATCCGTGTGCCCGTTCCCAGGGACTGGAAGAACCCCAGTACAAGGAGCAGACCGAACCGGGCGGCGAGCGGCAGCCCTGGAACCGCCTGTGCGGCAACACCTACGAGCGAGACGCACTGGAGCGCGACGAGGGTCCGGCGAGGACGGCTTCCGTCCGCGACCGACAGCAGCGTCAGCGCACCGATTACCGTCGCGAAGGTGGCGCCGTACATGCTCACAGCGGTCAGGAACGGGGACTTGGTCTGCTGGTTGACCAGCGTGCCGAGCGCGAAGCCCGACAAGGTGCTCGCGGCGACCGTCAGCGTGAAGCTGGCGTACAGGCCGACGAATTCACGGTTGCGGAGCAGGTCACGGTAGGTGGTTGGAGGTGTGCCGGAGGCAGATGTGTCAGAAGGCATGAAAAAAGCCTTCGCGCGCACCCAACCTGGGGCGCCGAAGGCCGACTCCTGGATCATAGCAAGTGCCCCAGTCCCACCACGGCCCGCATCGGACCGGGGGAGACGCGGACGTGGATACGCACCGGTCTCGGCAGCACCGCACATTCACCGGCGGCTGTCGCCGGGTGCGAGCAGACTGGTCAACTCTGAGATCGCCTCGGGGGACGGCTTGAAGTAGCGGCGGACGTTCTCCGGCTTCTTGTGCCTCGACCTGGCCATCAGCATCAGCAGGGAGGCGCCCTGCTCGCCCAGGTGGGTCAGGGCGGAATGACGGTACTCGTGCAGGTCCCAGCCCGTCCCCGGCCCACGCACGGCGGTGTGCTCATCGAGCAGGGCGCGAGCCTGGCCGTAGGAGAGGCGAGCCAGCCCGGTGTCCGGGCAGACGTCGCGCGGGCTGACCACCTTCCCCGGACCGGGACGGCGATGGGTGACGAACACCGGGCCGCGGGTGCGGCCCCGCAGCAGGCGAGGCAGGAGGCGGGCGGTGCCGGCGTCCCAGTAGACCGTCTCCAGTACGAAGTCCTCGCGCGCCTGTCCTCGGCGGCGGGCCTTGCTCCGGGCGCCCTTGGCCTTGACCGGGCAGCGGCGGGCGGCGAGGTCCAGGTCCTCGATGTTCACGCCGAGGATCTCCTCGGACCGCCCGGCGGTCTCGTAGAGCATCCGCCACAGCGTCTTCTCCCGCAGGTGGACCTCGCGGCGGGCGATGAGTCGGTCCACGGCCATCTTCGAGCGGGCCGGGGTCTCGGAGTCCGGCACCGCCAGCCGCTTCGTCCAGGCCCGGGACCGCCGGGCCGTCGTAGCCGTACGACTCGCACCAGCCCAGCCAGGAGAGCACTGCCGCCCGGCGGGCGTTCCAGGTGTTGACCGCCGCAGTGCCCCACAGCAGTTCCAGGGCCTCGCCGATCTCGTCGTCCGCGACCGACTCCAGCGGGCGGGCCTCCCCGATCCGCTCGGCGGTCTTGCCGACGCCGACTCCGTAGCTGCGGACCGTGTTCGGATTGCGCAGCGAATCGAGGAAGGCGTCTGCCGCCGCGCGGACGGTCAACGCCTTCCCGGCCGGCAGTTGCACCACGGTGGGCACCGCTTCCCCCTTGCCACGGATAACAGGGCCGCTTCACGTACGGCCTGGAGAACGTCACCGCAGGTGACGAACCAAGCTCCCGCAGATAATGGGGCGTTATCCGTGGAACGACTTTTCAGACCGGTTCCACGGCCGACGCCCCGTCAGCCGTCCACCAGGGCCGACGAAGGCTTAGCGCCGGTTTTCGTTCCGATGTTCCTCAACCCCCGGGCCTGCGTCAGCGGGACGCCAGGACGAGGACGCAGCCCGCGCACAGCGCGCAGGACAGCAGCAGGAGGGCGACGCAGTGGCACAGGAGCCGCCTGCGCAGCAGGTGGTAGCGGGTCTCGTACTCCTGCTGGAGTTCGGCGCAGCGCACCGTGACGGCGCGCAGCGACTCCTTGGACACGTTGAGGCGGTCCAGGGCGTAGTTGCGGACCACCTCCTCGCGCTGGGCGGAGGTGAGCCACGGCAGCCTGCCGGCGAAGTCCTCCGCCTCGGTGCGGGCCTTGCCGATCTCCGCCTGGCAGAGCAGGTAGCCCTCCAGGCGCGCGATCCCCGCGGCCGTGTCCGTGTCGGTTTCCGTCTCCGTGCGCTTCGCGGGGCGGGCCGCCATCACGTGTCCTTGCCGCCGCCCAGCGGGGGCGCCATCCCCTCGCCCGGCTCGACGACGTCCCTGCGGCCGGACTGGGCCGCTTCGAGGGCGCCCATTTCGGGGTGGTGCAGGTCGAAGGCCGGGGACTCGGAGCGGATCTTGGGCAGCGTGGTGAAGTTGTGCCGCGGTGCCGGGCAGGAGGTGGCCCATTCCAGCGAACGGCCGTAGCCCCACGGGTCGTCCACCTCGACGCGCTTTCCGTACTTCCAGGTCTTCCAGACGTTGTAGAGGAACGGCAGGGTCGAAATTCCGAGCAGAAAGGCGCCGATCGTGGAGATGGTGTTGAGCGTGGTGAATCCGTCCGCTTCCAGATAATCGACATAGCGGCGCGGCATTCCCTCGGCGCCCAGCCAGTGCTGGACGAGGAAGGTCAGGTGGAAACCGACGAACAGCGTCCAGAACTGGATCTTCCCGAGCCTTTCGTCGAGCATCTTCCCGGTCATCTTCGGCCACCAGAAGAAGTAGCCCGCGAACGTCGCGAAGACGATCACGCCGAACAGCACGTAGTGGAAGTGGGCCACGACGAAGTACGTGTCATGGACGTGGAAGTCCATGGGCGGCGAGGCGAGCATCACTCCGGTCAGCCCGCCGAAGAGGAAGGTGACCAGGAATCCGACCGACCACAGCATGGGTGTCTCGAAGGTCAGACTTCCCTTCCACATCGTCCCGGCCCAGTTGAAGAACTTCACCCCGGTCGGCACGGCGATGAGGAAGCTCATGAACGAGAAGAAGGGGAGCAGCACCGCGCCGGTGGTGAACATGTGGTGCGCCCACACGGCGACGGACAGGCCGCAGATGGTGATGGTGGCCGCGATGAGTCCGACGTAGCCGAAGATCGGCTTGCGGGAGAAGACCGGGAGGATCTCCGAGGTCACGCCGAAGAACGGCACGGCCAGGATGTACACCTCGGGGTGGCCGAAGAACCAGAACAGGTGCTGCCACAGCAGCGGTCCGCCGTTGCCCGGGTCGTAGATGTGCGAGCCGAAGCGGCGGTCCGCCTCCAGGGCCAGCAGAGCGGCGGCGAGGACCGGGAAGACCAGGATGACCAGCACCGAGGTCAGCAGGACGTTCCAGGTGAAGATCGGCATCCGGAACATCGTCATGCCCGGAGCGCGCATGCAGATGATCGTGGTCATGAAATTGACTGCGCCGAGAATGGTGCCGAACCCGCCGAGCGTCAGACCCATGATCCAGAGGTCGGCGCCGACGCCGGGGGTGTGCATCTTGTCGCTCAGCGGCACATAACTCGTCCAGCCGAAGTCGGGGGCGCCCGGCGTGGTCAGCAGGCTGACCCCGGCGATGAGCCCGCCGAACAGGAACAGCCAGTACGAGAACATGTTCAGCCGCGGAAACGCGACATCGGGCGCCCCGATCTGCAGCGGCATCACCGCGTTGGCGAAGCCGGCGAAGGTCGGGGTGGCGAACAGCAGCAGCATGATGCCGCCGTGCATGGTGAACGCCTGGTTGTACTGCTCGTTGGAGAGGATCTGCAGGCCGGGCCGGGCCAGTTCCGCCCTCATCGCCAGCGCCAGCACTCCTCCGACGAGGAAGAAGACGAACGCCGTAATGAGATAAAGATGGCCGATCTTCTTGTGGTCCGTCGTGGTCAGCCAAGAGACGGCCACGGTCCCCCATTTGCGCCCTGCCACCGGAACAGGAGCAACCGGCTCGGTCGAAGTCACCATACGATAATCCCCAGAAAAGCGTGCGGGCAGGACGCGCGGCGGAGTACCCCTTCACCGCACCCTCAAACGCTACGCAGTCCGGAGCGTTCTTGCTCGTTGTGCGCGGGGGTGTTCTCGACGAATTCCCAAAGCCAGGGCAAAATGTGCCGGTGATTCATATGGCGGTCACACGGATGAGGGCGTGTCAGGATCGCCCGGGCCGACCGCTCATCGCATTCGTCCACGCGACCGCGGAGCGGATGTCCCCTCCGCGCGGCGGCATCTGACACGGCGACGGCCGTCATGACCGCGCTCCCGGCTCTCTCCGGCGGTGTGGCACCGGGCCGGGCCCGACAGTGGCGGGCCCGCACGGCGCACCCGCGGCGGGAAGTGAGCCGTCGGCGGCCGCCGGAACGGGCACGCCCTCCGCCGGACGGACCAACGGGGCACCGGCGCCCGGCCGACGGCGCACCTCGGGTGAGCCGCCGGCCGGCGGGTGTTGCGCGAGTGCCACGCAACCACGCCCTGGGGCCGGCCGCACCGCGGCTCACCCGACTGGCGGCAGGCACGAGCACAGACGGCAGGCCGCAGGCCGCAGGCGGCCGGGGATCAGACGCGGCTGTCGCTGCCACAGGGGGCGTACAGGTCCAGCAGCCGGGTCCTGGCCGCCTGGAGCCGGTGGGCCAGGACCCGGCCCACCCACCGGGAGACCGACGCGCCCAGCTCGGGGTCGTTCTCGCACATCAGCCGCACCGCCGTCCCGTCGAACTCGTACGCCCGCACGGGCGTCATCGCCTCCGCCCCCAGGTGCCAGGCATGCGGCGGGAACAGCCAGGACCAGCCCACGAGCTCGTTGTGCCCGAGAGTCTCGATGACGGCGGCCCGGCGGCCCGGCACACGCATGTCGAGGGTGACCGTGCCCGTGCGCACGATCCAGAACCGGTCGGCGCGGCCGTCCTCGTCGAAAAGCCGTGCCCCTTGCGGGAACGACACCTCCCGCGCCATGTGCTGCAGCCGGTTGCGATGCTCGGGGTCCAGGGCCTGCAGCATCGTCGTCGTGTTCATCTCTCTGCCTCTTCCTCGAGAGCCCTGCGTCGTGGGTGATGGCGCGGGTGCCGGTCACGGGCCCGGCCGCTACCCGGGTGACGGCCGGCCGCGAGGCGCGCGGGAACACGCCTGACGCGTACAGGGTCGGGGCACGGGCGCGGGCCCGCCACGGGCCGCCCGGTCCCAGGTCCGGGCCGTTCGGCCCACATCCGGGACCCTCGGCACCATGTGCCGTTCCGTCCGCCGCGGTGAGATGGAGGCGGGAAAGGAAGGGCCCTGGGGAAGGGCTCTCTTCCGAGGGAGGCGAGAGCGGTGCGGGCGACACTGACACCGGAGGTGTGGCGGCCCTTCGTCGTGCTGTCCACGGCGATGGCGGCGACCTTCGTGGCGAGCGCGGCGATCGACGCGCTGCTGCTGCGGATGAGGCTGCGCCGGGCGATGGAGCGGCAGCGGCTGAGGGAGCGGGAGGAACGGCAGGAAGAGCAGGCGGAGCACCCGGTGCCCGCCGGGGCCACGGCGCGGCCGGCCGCCGGAGTGCAGACGGTGAAGGTGCTGCCGTCCGCGCAACGCCTCCGGACCCGAACGGCCGTACGGCACTGAGGACCCGCGGCAGCGGCACCGAGCGGAAGGGGTCGGTCATGCTTCGTCCGGTCGTCGCGGGGGTCGACCCGACCCCCGAGAGTCTGGCCGCCGCGCACTGGGCGGCCAGGGAGGCCGTGCTGCGCGAACGGCCGCTGCGGCTGGTGCACGCATGGGAAGGGCTGGCGGACGAGGAGGCCTCGCTCCCCGAACTGGCTGCCCCGAGCGACCGGTCACGGCAGGTCCTGCGGGACGCCCTCGACGAGGTGACCACGCGGCACCCCGGTCTGCGCGTCGACGGCGAGCAGATCGCCCTGCCCGCGCCGGACGCCCTGGTCGGCGAGGCCGGGTCCGCGGAACTGCTGGTCCTCGGCAGCCGTGGCCTCGGCGGTGTCGGCGGCTTCCTGGTGGGCTCGGTCGCCCAGCACGTCGTCGGCCAGGCTCCGCGGCCCGTGGTCCTGGTCCGGGCCGGCCGGACCGCCGAGGACAACCACCGGCCGGGTCCCGGCGGCGAGCCGTCCACCGGCACGCCCTACCGCCCGGTGGTGGTGGGCGTGGACCCGGGGACGGACTCCGAGCACGGCCGCGGCACGCTGCTCGACTTCGCCTTCGACGAGGCCGCGCGGCGCCGTACGCCGCTGCGTGTCGTCCACGCCTGGACCTTCCACCACGCCTCCGGGTACGCGCCGGGCCCCATGGACGCCCCGGCGCGGGCCGAGTCCCACGAGGAGCGGGCCGCCGCCCTCGCGGCGCTGCTGAAGCCGTGGCGCGAGAGGTACCCCTCGGTCGCGGTGGAGGCACTGGTGCCGGAGGGCCGGGCGGCGCAGCGGCTCCTCGGTACCGCCCGGGGCGCCGGGCTGCTGATCGTCGGCCGCAAGCCGCGCCCCGCAGTGCTGGGTCCCCGCACCGGGCCCGTCACGCACGCGGCGATGCACCACGCCGAATGCCCGGTGGTGATCGTCCCGCACCCGTGAGGGCCCCCGCCGTACGGCCGCGCCGTTTCCGCACCGGCGCGGCCGTACGGCGCACCGTGCATCCGGACGCCGCCGCGGGAAGACGCGGACCGGAGCCGTTCGGCCCTGGCGCGCCGGGCGCGCGCGTGGTGTGCTTGAGGTGACGGGAAGGACCCAGAAAGACGCGGAGAAGCGGCCGGCGGCCGTGCACCGCGCAATCAGGATCCGCGAGAAGCGGATAGGGTCCTTCCCGCCCTCATGTCGCGGCGCGCCCCGCGCCTCTTCCGTACGGCCCGCCCGCTGCCCGCGGTGCTCATGCTCTCCCGCGATGCTGATGCGTTCCCGACAGTGCTCCTGCTCCCCCTTCTCGTCTCCCCCTGTGCCCCCTG
>NZ_JAAAXQ010000327.1 GCF_009916105.1 Streptomyces sp. GC420
GAGGCCGGGCGGGCGGCCCCGTCCGGGGCCCCGGCGGGCGGGGTGCTGGAGGCGGCGGGGCTGCTGTTCTTCGCCTTCGCCGGGTACGCGCGGATCGCGACGCTGGGCGAGGAGGTCCGCGACCCGGCGCGGACGATTCCTCGCGCGATCCCGCTGGCTCTCGGTATCGCGCTGGTCGTGTACGCGGTGGTGGCGGTCTCGGTGCTGTCGGTGCTGGGCGCGAACGGGCTCGCGTCGGCCGCGGCGCCCCTGTCCGAGGCGGTGCGCGAGGCGGGCGTGCCCGGGCTTGTGCCGGTGGTGGGGGTGGGTGCGGCCGTGGCCGCGCTGGGTTCCCTGCTGGCGCTGATCCTCGGCGTCTCGCGCACCACGCTGGCCATGGCCCGGGACCGTCACTTCCCGGGCGCCCTGGCCGCCGTGCACCCCCGCTTCCGGGTGCCGCACCGGGCGGAGCTCGCGGTGGGCGCCGTGGTGGCGGTGGTCGCGGCCGCGGTGGACGTGCGCAGCGCCATCGGCTTCTCGTCCTTCGGGGTGCTGGTCTACTACGCGATCGCCAATGCCTCGGCGTGGACGCTCGGTTCCGGTGTGCTGCGGCGGGCGCTTCCCGCGACGGGGCTGGCGGGCTGCCTGCTGCTGGCGTTCGCGCTGCCGTGGGCCTCGGTGGTCTCGGGGGCGGCGGTGCTGGCGGCGGGCGCGGTGGTCTACGGTGTGCGGCGGCGGGTCCCGGCCGGTTGAGCCCTCAAGAGCAGCGCAGCCCGGCCCTCATGTGCGGGCGCGGTACTCGGGCCAGGGCGTGAGGCCAGCGCCGGGGGCGGGACGATCGAGGTCCTGCTCGCCGTCCTCGTCGCAGAACCAGGCCGTGCCGTCCAGCCATTCCGCGAGCCACCGCGCACCGCCGGGAGCGTCCGCGCCCGCGTAGGAGATCTTGTCCGGTATCCCGGGCCGGGGCTCGGCGAGCAGGGCGGCGGTGCCCGCGCCGTGGCCGCCGCGTGCCGCCCTCGCGCATTGCCGGTCGGCGAGGGGCAGCGGGCCGCGCCGGCGGCGGGAACGGCCGCCACGGCCCCGGGGCGGGTTGATACGCACGTGGGTCTCCACGGGGGCCGGCAACTGCTCTGTCTCGGTCATGGGTTCATGATGCCGGGCACCACTGACAATGGGACCGGGGCCGATCGGGCCCGTAACGGGGACCGATCGGGCCGGGATGCGGGCCGGACGGGCCGGGAAGCGGGCCCGCGGGGGATCCGGGACGGTGCGCGCCGCGGCGGGCGCCCGCGTCAGCGCGCCCCGAACGCCTCGTCCGTGCGGACGATCTCACGGCCGAGGGGCAGCAGGGACACCGGGATCAGCTTGAAGTTGGCGATGCCCAGCGGGATGCCGATGACGGTGACGCACAGGGCGATCCCGGTGACGATGTGACCCAGCGCCAGCCACCAGCCCGCCAGGACGAGCCAGAGGACGTTGCCGACGCAGGAGGGCGCTCCCGCGTCGCGGCGTTCGACCGTCGTATAGCCGAAGGGCCACAGCGCGTAGAGGGCGATGCGGAACGCGGCGATGCCGAACGGGATGCCGATGACGGTGATGCACAGCAGGACTCCGGCCAGGCAGTAGCCGAGGAACAGCCAGAAGCCGCTGAGGACCAGCCAGATGATGTTCAGAATCGTTTTCATGGGCGTCGGCCTGCCATCTGTTCGAGCCGGGCGATGCGCTCCGCCATCGGCGGGTGGGTGGAGAAGAGCCTGGACATGCCCTGTCCGGGGCGGAACGGGTTGGCGATCATCATGTGGCCGGCGGTCTCCAGGCGCGGCTCGGGCGGCAGCGGCAGCTGCTTCGTGCCGGCGTCGAGCTTGCGCAGTGCGGAGGCGAGGGCCAGCGGGTCGCCGGTGAGGTTGGCTCCGGAGGCGTCCGCCTCGTACTCCCTGGAGCGGCTGACGGCGAGCTGGATGAGCGACGCGGCGAGCGGGCCCAGGATCATGATCAGCAGGAGGCCGAGCAGACCGGGTCCCTCGTCGTCGTCGGAGCGGCCTATCGGGATCAGCCAGGCGAAGTTGACGAGGAACATCACGACGGAGGCGAGCGCCCCGGCGACGGACGAGACGAGGATGTCCCGGTTGTGGACATGACTCAGTTCGTGGCCGATGACTCCTCGCAGCTCGCGTTCGTCGAGGATGCGCAGGATGCCGTCGGTGCAGCACACGGCCGCGTTCCGGGCGTTGCGGCCGGTGGCGAAGGCGTTGGGTGCCTCGGTGGGAGAGATGTAGAGCCGGGGCATGGGCCGGCGGGCGGCGGTGGAGAGCTCGCGCACGATGCGGTACAGCCGGGGCGCCTCGAACTCGCTGACGGGCCGGGCACGCATGGCCCGCAGGGCCAGCTTGTCGCTGTTCCAGTAGGCGTACGCGTTGGTGCCCAGTGCGACGACGACGGCCAGGACCAGGCCCGTGCGGCCGAAGAAGCCGCCGATGACGATGATGAGTGCGGACAGTCCGCCAAGGAGTACTGCGGTCCTCAGCCCGTTGTGCCGGCGGTGCACGGTACTCCCTCCGAATGGTGCTGCAGGGGAACCCTTGGCTTCCTGACGCTGATTCCACTCCTCAGTGGACCCTCCCGTACTGGTCAACGCCAGGCGGAAGCTCCAGGTTCCCGGGCATACCGGGGCCGGGCAGGGCCGAACGGGGGATCCGCGGGCCCGCCGGAGACGCGGCGGGAGCTACTGGAAGAGGGTTCCCGAGGCGAAGCGCAGCACCAGTTGCGGGGCTCCCGACAGGACGAGGCCGAGGGCCGCCGTGACGGCGATGGCGGCCGTCAGCGCGGCAGGGACCGGCGCCCGTACGGGCTCGCCGGCCGCAGCCTCGCCCTCGGGCGCGCGGAAGAGGAGCGCCGTCCACTGCAGGTAGTAGTACAGGGCGATCACGACGTTGACGGCCATGACGACGGCGAGCCAGCCCAGGCCCGCGTCGACCGCCGCGGAGAAGACCGTGACCTTGGCGAAGAGGCCGATGATGCCGGGCGGCAGGCCGGCCAGGCACAGCAGGAAGAAGCCGAGGGAGAGCGCCGCGAACGGCCGGGTGGCGTACAGGCCGCGGTAGTCGGCGATCCGGTTCGCGGGGCGGCCGCGGGCGACGAGGGCGGCCACGGCGAAGGCACCCAGGTTCACGACGGCGTACATCAGGGCGTAGGCGACGGTGGAGCCGATCCGGTCGCCGGTGGCGTACGCGGCGGCGGCGATCGGCACCAGCAGATAGCCGGCCTGCGCGACGGAGGACCAGGCGAGCAGCCGTACGGCGCTGTGGGCGCGGTCGGGGCGCTGGCGCAGCGCGGCGACGTTGCCCGCCGTCATCGTCAGGGCCGCCAGGACGGCCATCGCCGGGCCCCACACCTCCGCGTAGGAGGGGAAGGCGACGACGGTGACGAGGATCAGCCCCGAGAAGCCGACGGCCTTCCCGATGACCGACAGATAGGCGGCGACGGGCAGCGGGGCGCCGACATAGGTGTCGGGCACCCAGAAGTGGAAGGGCACGGCGGCCGTCTTGAAGGCGAAGCCGACGAGGGTGAGGACCACTCCCGCGTCGGCGAGGGTGGCGAGCTGCGCCGGGGCGTCGTCGATGCGGGCGGCGATCTGGGTGAGGTGCAGGCTGCCGGTGGCCGCGTACACGAAGCTCGTGCCGAGCAGGGTGACCGCGGTGGCGGTGACGGAGGAGAGGAAGAACTTCAGCGCGGCCTCGGAGGAGAGGCGGTCGCCGCGCCTGAGACCGACGAGGGCGAAGGCGGGCAGCGAGGCCGCTTCGAGGGCGACGACGAGGGTGGCGAGGTCGCGGGAGGCGGGCAGCAGGGCGGCTCCGGCGGCGGAGGCCAGCAGCAGGAACCAGTACTCGCCGGCCGGCAGCTTCGCGTCCCGGACCGTGTGGAGGGAGAGCAGGGCCGTCACCAGGGCCCCGGCGAGCACCAGGAACTGGATGGCCAGGGCGAAGTGGTCGGCGGTGTAGCTGCAGGCGGTGGGTTCGCCGGTGAGGCAGAAGGTGTTGCGGTCGCCGTCGGTGAGGGGCAGCAGGGAGAGCGTGGCGGCGGCGAGGGTGGCCACCGAGAGCAGGCCGAGGAGCGGCTTGCGGGCCTCGCTCAGGAACAGGTCGGCGACGAGGACGACGAGCGCCATGACCGCGGTGATGGTCGGCGGGGCGATCGCGAGCCAGTCGACCGACTGGACCAGGGAGCTCATCACTTGCCTCCTGCGAGGAGCTGCTGCACTGCCGGGTCCGTGAGGCCGAGGAGGACCGCGGGCCAGAGTCCGGCGATGACGGTGAGGGCGACGAGCGGGCTCCACGCGGCGAACTCGTACGTCTGGACGTCGGCCACGGCGGCCTCGCCCTCCGCCGCGGGCCGCTCGCCCATGCAGACGCGGCGTACGACGACGAGGAGGTAGGCGGCGGTGAGCAGGGTGCCGAAGCCGGCGACGGCCATGAAGGTGAGGAAGGCGGGGCGGCTGAGGCCCTCGGCGGGCTCGAAGGCGCCGAACATGGCGAGCATCTCGCCCCAGAACCCGGCGAGGCCGGGCAGGCCGAGGGAGGCGACGGCGCCGAACGCGAGCAGTGCGCCGAGGCGCGGGGCGCGGCCGTAGAGCGCGGCACCGGTCCCCTTGGCCAGGGTGTCGATGTCGGTGCTGCCGTAGCGGTCCTTGAGCGCGCCGACGAGGAAGAAGAGCAGGCCGGTGATCAGGCCGTGGGCGATGTTGGCGAACAGCGCGCCGTTGACGCCGGTGGGGGTCAGGGTGGCGATGCCGAGGAGGACGAAGCCCATGTGGCCGACGGAGGAGTACGCGATCAGCCGTTTGAGGTCGCCCTTCGAGCCCTGCTGGGCTAGGGCGAGGCAGGCGAGGGATCCGTAGATGATGCCGGTGACGGCGAAGGCGGCGAGGTACGGGGCGAAGGTGTGCATGCCGTCGGGGGTGATCGGCAGCAGGATCCGTACGAATCCGTACGTGCCCATCTTGAGCAGGACGCCGGCGAGGAGGACCGAGCCGACGGTCGGGGCGGCGGTGTGGGCGTCGGGGAGCCAGCTGTGCAGCGGGAACATCGGCGTCTTCACCGCGAGGCCGAGTCCGATCGCGAGAACGGCGACGACCTGCACGGACGCGGTCAGCGACCGGCCGTTGTCAGTGGCGAGTGCCACCATGTCGAAGGTGCCCGCCTTCAGGCCGACGAGGAGCAGGCCGAGCAGCATGACCACGGAGCCGAGCAGGGTGTAGAGGACGAACTTCCAGGCGGCGGCCCGGCGGCCCTCGCCGCCCCAGCGGGCGATGAGGAAGTACATCGGGATGAGCACCGTCTCGAACGCCAGGAAGAACAGGAGCAGGTCGAGGACGGCGAAGGTCGCGAGGGTGCCGGACTCCAGGACGAGCAGCAGGGCGACGAATGCCTTCGGTGACGGGCCGGCGGGCATTTTGAAGTACGAGTACAGCGCGCACAGGAAGGTCAGCAGCGCGGTCAGTACGAGGAGGGGGAGCGAGATGCCGTCAACACCGAGGTGGATCCGCACGTCGAGCGCCGGGATCCAGCTGATGTCGGTCGTGGCCTGCATCTTCGAGGGCTGGTCGTGGTCGAAGCCGAGGGCGAGGACGACGGCGGCGGCGAGGATCACACCGCTGACGGTCACCCCGTGGCGGAGCACGGCCTGCTCGGGTGATGTCCCCCTCAGTCCCGGCGGGGCCGGCAGGAGGGCCGCGGCGGCGCCGGCGAGAGGTCCGGCGACGATCAACGCGAGAAGGAACTGCATCACGGATTCGCTGATATCGATCACGGCTCACACTCCGGCGGCGACGAGTACGGCGGCGATCGCCAGGACGACGGAGCCGGCCAGCAGGGCGCTGATGTAGGTCTGCACGTTGCCGGTCTGGGCGCGGCGTACTGCCGTGCCGAGCCAGCGTGCTCCGGTGCCCGCGCCGCGGACGTAGGTCTCGACGACCTCGCGGTCGAGGAAGCGGACGAGCGTGGCGGCAGCGCGGACGGGGCGTACGAAGAGCGCGGAGTAGACGGCGTCGAGGTGGAAGCCGGTGGCCGCGTGGCGGTGCAGTGGGCCGAGCAGCAGCCGGCCGGGGTCCGCGGAGTCGGGTGCCGCCGCGATGTGGCCGTAGGCGGGTTCGTGGGTGGCGACGGCCGCGGCCTCGGAGACGGCGGGTCCGGCGTCCGGGCGGGCGGCGACGGCGCCGAGCGGGACGCCCGCGGCGTGGGCCGTGGTGTGGCGCCAGGCCGCGTAGGTGACGAGTCCGCCGACGAGGGCGACGCCCGTGGAGAGCACCGCGGTGGTCAGGGCCGGGGTCAGCGCGTGGCCGTCGAACCAGTCGGCGATGTACCCGGTGGTCAGGCCGAAGGCGAGTGAGGGCACGGTCAGGACCCACAGCACGGCGTTCATCACGGCGGGCTGCCTGCCGTGGTCGGGGGCCTCGGCGCCCCGGCCCCGGAAGGTCAGCAGCCACAGCCGGGTGGCGTAGGCGGCGGTGAGCAGGGCGGTGACCAGTCCGGAGACCAGGACCGTCCAGCCCGCCGCGGCCGGGACGCCCTCGGTGTCGCCGAACGCGCCGTGCTCGGCGGCGACGAGGACGGCTTCCTTGGAGAAGAAGCCCGCGAACGGAGGGATCGCGGCCAGGGCGAACAGGGCGATGGTCATCGTCCAGAACGCGTCCGGGATCCGCTTGGACAGACCGTCCATCCGGGACATGGCGGCCAGCGAGTTGGTCCCGGCGGCGTGGATGATCACGCCGGCGGCGAGGAACAGCAGGGCCTTGAAGGCACCGTGCGAGAGGAGGTGGAAGACGGCCGCGCCGCGGTCGCCGACGGCCAGGGCGCCGGTCATGTAGCCGAGCTGGCCGATGGTCGAGTAGGCGAGGACGCGCTTGATGTCGTCCTGGGCGAGCGCGGCGAGCGCCGAGCCGGTCATCGTGACGGCCGCCATCACCGCGAGCACGACGAGCGCCGCGGCCGAGGAGGTGAAGACGGGGAGGAGCCGGGCGATGAAGTAGACACCGGCCGCGACCATGGTGGCGGCGTGGATCAGGGCGGAGACGGGGGTGGGGCCCGCCATCGCGTCGGGCAGCCAGGTGTGCAGCGGGAACTGGGCGGACTTGCCCGCCACGCCCGCGAGGAGCAGCAGCGCGATCAGCGTCGGGTGGTCGAGTCCGCCGGACGTGACGGCGCCGATGATGCGGGTGATCCGGAAGGACCCGGCGTCCGCGGCCAGCGCGAACAGGCCGAAGAGGAAGGGGACGTCGCCGAGCTTGGTGACCAGGAAGGCCTTGAGGGAGGCCTCGCGGGCCTGGGGGGTCTCCCAGTAGTGCCCGACCAGGAAGTACGAGCAGATGCCCATGATCTCCCAGCCGACCAGCAGCACCATGAGGTCGCCGGAGTAGACGACGAGCAGCATCGCGGAGGTGAACAGGGAGACCAGCGCCGCGTAGGAGGCGTAGCGCGGGTCTTCGCGCAGGTAGCCGGTCGAGTAGAGCTGGACGCAGGTCGCCACCAGGCCGACCAGTACGGCGACGAGGGCCGCGAATCCGTCGATGTTCAGGGCGAGCTCGATGGGGACCGAGCCGGTGGGCGTGAGTTCGGTCGCCGCGCCGACCGGCTTGCCGCCGCCCTGGCGGACGGCCACGAGCACGGCGAGGACGGCGGCGGTGACGGTGGGCAGCACCGCCAGCGGCCTGACGAACCCGGGTGCCGTGCGGCCGAGCAGCAGCCCGGCCGCGGCGCCCAGGAACGGAAGGAGGGGAACGAGGACGGCGAGGGTCGTGGTGGTCACGCGGCGGCCTCTGCCTTCTGTGCTGCGGCCGTGGCCGGTGTTTCTCCGGTGTCCGGCGCCGGCGCCGCCCCGGGGCCGTCCTCGGCGGTGTCGCGGAGCCGGTCGACGTCCGAGCTGCCGCGGTTGCGGTGGACCATCAGCACGATCGCCAGGCCGATGCCGATCTCGGCGGCTGCGATGGCGATGGTGAAGAGGGTCAGCGCCTGGCCCGCGTGCAGGGAGTCGCGCAGCCAGACGTCGAAGGCGACCAGGTTGAGGTTGACGGCGTTGAGCATCAGCTCGACGGACATCAGGACGAGGATCGCGTTGCGGCGGGCCAGCACTCCGTACACACCGGTGCAGAAGAGGAGGGCCGCGAGCACCGCGGGATAGGCGAGATGCATCAGCCGTTGTTCCTCTCGTCTTCGCCGCGCTTGCGGGACAGGACGATCGCACCCACGAGGGCGGCCAGCAGCAGCACGGAGAGCGCCTCGAACGGCAGCACCCAGTGCTGGAAGAGGATCTCGCCGGTCAGGCGGGTGGAGCCCTGCCCGGGCGCCTCCAGGTCGATCCAGGTGGTGCGGAAGGCGTCGACGACCACCCAGACCAGGGACGCGGCGGCGGCGACGGCGACGACGAGGGCGGCGGGGCGGTTGCCGGAGTCGGCGTCCGGCGACCGGCCGATGGGCGCCCGGGTCAGCATGAGCCCGAAGAGAAGGAGGACGACCACGGATCCGACGTAGATCAGCACCTGCACCCAGGCGATGAACTCGGCGGTCAGCAGGAGGTACTCGACGGCGAGGCCGCCGAGGGCGACGACGAGCCACAGGGCGGCGTGCACCAGCTGCCTGGTGGTGACCGTCACCAGCGCGGCGCCGAGGGTGACGACGCCGACGAGGACGAACGCGACCTCGACACCGGTCGGGGAAAGGAAGCCGGGGTGGCTCGCCGCGAGGTCCGCGGAGAGGTGCCCCGGGAGCTGCCCCGGGAGGTGTCCGAGGGGTAGGGACGACATCGTGAGGCTCATTCGCCGCTCCCCTCTCCCGGCCCGGTGCGCCCGGCCTGTCCGGCTGGTCCTGCCTGTCCTGCCTGTTCGGCCCGTTCCGCCTGTTCCGCCTGTTCCGCCTGTTCCGCGGCGGCGATCTTGTCCGCCGCCTTGCGGGCCGCGGCGATCTCCTTGGGCTCCTCGGAGGCCGGGTCCAGGGCCGGGGGCTCGGGCACGGTCCACATCCACTCGCGGAGCTTGTCCCGCTCGTGGGTGAGGTCACGGATGTCGGTCTCGGCGTACTCGAACTCCGGCGACCAGAACAGCGCGTCGAAAGGACACACCTCGATGCAGATACCGCAGTACATGCAGAGTGAGAAGTCGATCGCGAAGCGGTCGAGGACGTTGCGGCTGCGCTCGCGCCGGGCCCTGTCAAGCGCCTCCCGCGGCCCCGCACCGGGCCCGCCCGAGCCTTTCCGGCAGCTTTCGAAGGGCTTTCCGGGGGATTTCGGGACGCTGTACGGCAGGCTCAGTAACCGCGTGCC
>NZ_JAAAXQ010000328.1 GCF_009916105.1 Streptomyces sp. GC420
CTGCCTCATGTACGACCTGGTAGTGGTGGGCGCAGGCCCCTACGGACTGTCCATCGCCTCGCACGCCGAGGCCGCGGGACTGCGGCTGCGGGTCCTGGGCCGGCCGATGGCGTCCTGGCGAGATCACATGCCGCACGGCATGTTCCTGAAGTCCGAGCCCTGGGCCTCCAATCTCTCCGACCCCGACGGCCTGTTCTCCCTCGACGCGTACTGCAGGCGGCACGGACTGACGGCCCGGCACGGCGAGCCGCTGCCCATCGGCACCTTCACCGACTACGGGATGTGGTTCGCCGGCCATGCGGTGCCCGATGTCGAGGAGCTGACCGTGACCTCCGTACGGCCCTTCGGCAGCGGATTCCTGGTGGCGACGGCGGAGGGCGAGAGCATCGAGACCCGGACGGTGGCGCTGGCCGTCGGCGTCATGCCCTTCGTGCACTACCCGGGTCAGCTGCGTGGGCTGCCACCCGAACTGGTCTCGCACAGCAGCTCGCACCGGGATCTGGCCCCGTTCGCGGGCCGGGACGTCACCGTCGTCGGTGCCGGGCAGGCCGCTCTGGAGACGGCCGCGCTGCTCGCCGAGCACGGCGCCGCCGTCCGGCTCGTCGCCAGGGCCGGCCGGCTGAACTGGAACACCGTGCCCGCCCCGCTGGAGCGCGGACTGTGGCAATCGGTCCGCCGGCCGCACAGCGGGCTCGGCTCGGGCTGGACCAGTTGGGCCTGGTCGGAGCTGCCCTGGGCGTTCCGGCGGCTGCCGGCGGCCACCCGCGGCCGCATCGCGGCGGGAGCGTTGGGACCGGCGGGCGCCTGGTGGCTGAGGGAGCGCTTCGAGCCGCGGGTGCCGGTGCTGCCGGCGCACCGGCTGCGGGGCGCGGCCGCCGGGGGTTCCGGGCTGCGGCTGGACCTGACCGGGCCGGACGGGGACGTCTCGCTGTGGACGGACCATGTGGTCGCGGCCACCGGCTTCAGCCCGAGCCTGGACCGGCTGCCCCTGCTGGACCGCGAGGCGCGTGCCGCCCTGGCGACCTCGGGGACGGAGGGCAGGACGCCCGAACTGAGCGCGGGCTTCGAGTCCTCGCTGCCGGGGCTGTTCTTCGCGGGACTGCTGACGGCCCCGTCGTTCGGGCCCGCGATGCGCTTCGTGCACGGCGCGACCTTCACGGCCGATCGGCTGGTGCGCGGCGTGCTGCGGCGGCTGCGGTCGCACCGCACGTCGCACCGCACGGCGTACACCGTGCCGCGCCCGGCCGGGCGGGAGGAGCCGGTGCCGGTGCCGCTGCCGACGGCCGATGCCGGGCGCGGCGCGTAGCGGACCGGCGGCGGCCGGGGAATCGGGGGCCGCCGGGCAAACGGGGGCGGCCCCGGAACGAGCGTCGTTGCTCGTCCCGGGGCCGCGCTGAGGGACGGGAGCCGGACGCCGGGGTTTCGCGGGTCTTTGCGGTCGGCGTCCCCCGTGTCAGTGGTTGGCGCAGATGTTGCCGAAGCTGGGGTTCAGCAGACCGGTCACGCTGTCGCTGTTGCCGCACACGTTGAGCTGGAGGTCCAGGGGCACCTGCAGGACGTTGCCCGAGAGCACGCCGGGGGAGTGCTTGGCCAGGGCTCCGGCCTCGGCGTCGGCGAACGCCGGGGTGGCTGCGCCCAGGGCCATCAGCGAACCGGCCGCGATGGCGGCACCCTTCTTGTACATGGTCTTGCCTTTCTTATAGCAGCATGGTGCTGTCGAGGAAATAACGATCGTGCGATGCCCGAGGAAACAGGACTTTCTCCGTGCCGGAGTATTCACTCGAATGCACGTGGAGCGGCCGCAGGCCGGAATTCGATCCCGCTTCTGAATTCAACGGGTCGTACAGAGCGCCGCCCGGGCGCCGAGAAGAAGGAGTAATCGGCGCTCGGGCGGCACGGGTGCGGCGCGCGTCAGCCGTTGATGCTGCCGTTGCCCGACAGCAGGTCGATGTCGTCCAGGATGTGCGACAGCGGCTCGTCGCCCTTGGCCTGGGTGGAGTTCTCGGCGCACTGCTGGTTCTGCGGGCCGGACAGGAGCTGGACGTCCTGCAGCAGGGTGGCCGGCAGGAGGTCGAGGCCGGCGGCCTCGCCGAGGTTGACCTTGCCCACGGCCACGCACGGCTTGTTCAGGCTGCCCTGGACGAGGCCGAGCTGAGGGCTCAGGTCGCCGGCGGTCTTGGAGTTGCCGTAGAGCGAGGTGGCGCCGTTGCCGCTGGCCGACGTCGTGCCGGTGTCGTTGGCGATCGCCATGGCCGGGGAGGCTGCGGCGGCGGAGGCACCGACGACGGAGGCTGCAACCGCGGCCGAAGCCATAATCTTCTTGATCACCGTTCTTGTCCCTCTTCTTCTCAGGAATTGCGCACGATTGGTGCGGCGTCCTGGACAACCCGGTGCGGGAGTGTTTGGTTGCGGCCATTCACTCCAATGGCCTCACTCGTCAACGCCGGAAAACTCGGGAATTCCGATGGTTCACCCTGGGCCGTTCGGGTGAGGCGGCGGAACCGAATTCGGCCGATGGGGGTTGTGCTGGTCATCTTGCCCAAGGCATCTGAAAGGGAACGGATTGTGATCAAGAAGGCTGTGGCCATCGCGGCCATCTCCGCCTCGGCGATCGGCGTGGGTGCGGCCGCCGCTCCGCAGGCCGTGGCCGTCGGGAACGACACCGGCACCACCTCGTACAGCGGCAACGGCGCCGCACAGGCGTACGGAAACTCGGCCACGTACGGCTACATGAGCCCGCAGTTCGCCCTGATCCAGGGGTCCTTCAACAAGCCCTGCATCGCCGTTCCGAAGGTCAACGTCGGCGATCTCGCCGGTACGGGCACCCTGCTCCAGGACGTGCAGATCCTCTCCGGCCCGCAGAACCAGCAGTGTGTGGAGAACTCCACCCAGGCCAAGGGCGACGAGCCGCTGTCGCACCTCCTGGAGGACTTCGGCATTCTCTCGGGCAACGGCAGCAGCAACAGCTGACGGCTGTCGGCGGCAGGGCCTCCGGCTTTGCTCCGTATGGCAGCGGAGAGGCGGTACGGGACATCCCGTACCGCCTCTCCGTGTTTCCGTGTGTACCGGCTCCGCGTGCTACAGCACCTTCGACAGGAAGGACTTCGTCCGGTCGTGCTGCGGGTTGGTCAGCACGTCGCGGGGGTGGCCCGACTCGACGACGACGCCGCCGTCCATGAAGACCAGCGAGTCGCCGACCTCACGGGCGAAGCCCATCTCGTGGGTGACCACGACCATGGTCATGCCCTCCTCCGCCAGGTCCCGCATGACGTCGAGGACGTCACCGACCAGCTCGGGGTCGAGCGCCGAGGTGGGCTCGTCGAAGAGCATCAGCTTGGGCTCCATCGCGAGCGCACGGGCGATCGCGACACGCTGCTGCTGGCCACCGGAGAGCTGGGAGGGGTAGTTCCCGGCCTTGTCGGCCAGCCCCACCCGGTCGAGCAGGCGCTCGGCGCGGGCCCGGGCGACCGCCCTGGCCTCGCCCTTCACCTGCACCGGGGCCTCCATGACGTTCCCCAGCGCCGTCATGTGCGGAAAGAGGTTGAAGCGCTGGAAGACCATGCCGATGTCCCGGCGCTTGCGGGCAACCTCGCTGTCCTTGAGCTCGTAGAGCTTGTCGCCCTTCTGGCGGTAGCCCACCAGGTGACCGTCGACGTACAGCCGCCCCGCGTTGACCTTCTCCAGGTGGTTGATGCAGCGCAGGAAGGTGGACTTGCCGGAACCGGACGGGCCGATCAGGCAGAACACCTCGCCGGGAGCCACCTCGAGGTCGATGCCCTTGAGGATGTGGGCGGCGCCGTAGGACTTGTGAACGCCCTCGGCCTTCACCATGGCGGTCATGCCGTTCCTCCCTTCGGGCGTCCCAGCGCCATCATGCGCGTCTTCATCTTCTGCCACGGGGTCGGCGGCAGCGCGCGGCTGGAGCCGCGGGCGTAGTACCGCTCCAGGTAGTACTGCCCGACGCTGAGAACCGACGTCAGGATCAGGTACCAGGCCGCCGCGAGGAAGTACATCTCCACCGGGGCACCCGATGTCTGGCCGATGTCCTGGGCGTAGCGGAACAACTCGTAGAACTGGACCACCGACACGAGCGAGGTCGTCTTCAGCATGTTGATGACCTCGTTGCCCGTGGGGGGCACGATCACGCGCATCGCCTGCGGGATGACGATCCGGCGCAGGGTCTTGCCGTGGCTCATGCCCAGGGCGTGCGACGCCTCGGTCTGGCCCTCGTCGACCGAGAGAAGGCCCGCACGGCAGATTTCCGCCATGTACGCGGCCTCGTTCAGGCCGAGTCCCAGCAGCGCCGTGAGCAGCGGCGTCATGAAGCTGGACCAGTAGTCCTTGTAGATCGGACCGAGGTTGATGTACTCGAAGACCAGACCCAGGTTGAACCAGACCACGAGCTGGACCAGCACCGGCGTGCCGCGGAAGAACCAGATGTAGAACCACGCGATGGACGAGGTCACCGGGTTCTTCGACAGCCGCATCACCGCGAGCAGGATGCCGCCGGCGATGCCGATCAGCATCGAGAGGACCGTCAGGAGGAGCGTCTGGCCGACGCCCTCGATGATGCGGTTGTCGAAGAAGTAGTCCGGCACCGCATCCCAGTTGATCTGGCCCTGGGCGAACGCGTAGATGATCGAGACCAGGAGCGCGATCGCGATCACCGCGGAGACGTAGCGCCCGTAGTGGCGGACCGGGATGGCCCTGATGGCCTCCGGTCCGGCGGGCGGAGTGCCCGCCGGATCCGTCTTGTCGATGTCAACAGTCAAGGGTGGTGCCTTTCAGCGTGCGGTGCCCGGTGTTCAGGAGCCGCCGTTGATCTTGGCCTCGGTCACGGCACCCTCGGCGACGCCCCACTCGTCGATCACCTTCTTGTAGGTGCCGTCCTTGATGATCGCGTCCAGGGCCTTCTGGATGGCGTCGCGCAGCTCCGCGTTGCTCTTGGCGACGGCGATGCCGTACGGGGCGGCCTCGACCTGCTCACCCACGAGCTCGAAGTCCTTGCCGCCGCCCGATGTCTTCACCGCGTACGCGGCGACGGGGAAGTCGGAGGAACCGGCGTCGGCGCCGCCGGCGCGCAGACGGGTCTGGGCCTGCTGGTCGTTGTCGAAGGCCTCGATGGACAGCTTGCCCTTGCCGGCCTTGTCGCACTTCTTGGCCTCGGCCTTGGCCAGGTCGTGGGAGACGGTGCCGCGCTGCAGGGCGATCTTCTTGCCGCACAGGTCGGACCAGGTCTCGATGCCCTGGGTGTCACCCTTCTTGGTGTAGATCGACACACCGGCGGTGAAGTAGTCGACGAAGTCGACGCCCTCGCCCACCTTCTTGCCGGTCTCGGAGTCGACACCCTCCTGGCGGTCCTTGGTGTCCGTCATGGCCGACATGGCGATGTCGTAACGCTTCGAGCGCAGACCGGTGAGCAGGGTGTCGAAGGTGCCGTTCTCGAACTCGAACTTCACGCCGAGCTGCTTGCCCATGGCGTCGGCGAGGTCCGGGTCGATGCCGACCGTCTTGCCGGACTCGTCCTTGAACTCGACGGGCGCGTACGCGATGTCGGAGCCGACCTTGATGACGCCCTTGTCCTGGATGCTCTTGGGCAGGGCGTCGAAGAGGGGGGCCTTCGTGGCGGCGGCGCTCTCGGAGCCGCCGCCCTCCTTGCCTTCCTTGGTCTGGTCACCGCAGCCGGTGAGCATCAGTGCGCCCGCGACCGCGATCGCGCTGACAGCGGCGAGGCGGGACCGGGCAGCTGCCGTGCGGCGGATGGTGCTTGCGGTCATGGTTGGGTCCTCCGGCGGGATGAGGGAGTGGCCGTTGCGTCGGACACACATCATCGAGTGTCGCGACCTTGTGTGATTACGGCATCTTGCCATTCGGACCCGCGCCTTCAGGCATCCGCCTATGTCAAAATCGGATAACGGGAGACCCCCGAACCCTCGCAAGCCGGTACGACCTGGCCGGACACTCTGCGGGGGATGCCTTCTTCCGCGGCAAATTTTGCGGCACATCTCGACATCCGGACGATTAGGCTGTGATCGAACAGCCATTCCGGTAGCTGTCGGTGAGCCCGCATGTGTCCGGTCACCGAGCCTCGGTGTCCGGACGATGTGACGAACGGCGAACCGCTGTGGACTCGTGGATGTGCCGGTGATTCCGGTATGAAGGATCCTTACACCCCTCATCCGGGGCCCAGGGCGCGTGTGCGGCGCGCCCGCGCGTACATACCTGCGAGCACTCCCATGTACGCGGTTCCCGCCCACCCCTCAACCCGGGATGGCCACCCTCAACTGATTAAGAATTAAGGGGTCACACAAGTGGCAGCGGAGATCGTCAATCCTCGCAGCGACAGCAGCACGACGGATGCCGGCCAGGGTTCCGAGGAGCCCTTCGATCCGGCGTTCGCCCTGCACAGGGGCGGAAAGATGGCCGTGCAGGCCACCGTCCCGGTGCGCGACAAGGACGACCTGTCCCTCGCCTACACGCCCGGCGTCGCGAAGGTGTGCACCGCGATCGCCGAGCAGCCCGAGCTCGTGAACGACTACACCTGGAAGTCGAACGTGGTCGCCGTCGTCACCGACGGAACCGCCGTGCTCGGCCTCGGTGACATCGGGCCGGAGGCCTCGCTCCCCGTCATGGAGGGCAAGGCGATTCTCTTCAAGCAGTTCGGCGGTGTGGACGCCGTTCCGCTCGCACTCGACTGCACGGACGTCGACGAGATCATCGAGACCGTCGTCAGGCTCGCCCCCTCGTTCGGCGGGGTGAACCTGGAGGACATCTCCGCCCCGCGCTGCTTCGAGATCGAGCGCAGGCTCCAGGAGCGCCTCGACATCCCGGTCTTCCACGACGACCAGCACGGCACGGCCATCGTGACGCTGGCGGCGCTGCGCAACGCGGCGCGGCTCACCGGCCGGGAGCTCGGCGAACTCCGGGCGGTGATCTCCGGCGCCGGAGCGGCCGGAGTCGCCATCGCCAAGTTCCTGCTGGCCGCCGGTCTCGGCGACGTCGCGGTCGCCGACCGCAAGGGTGTCGTCAGCCGTGACCGGGACGACCTGACGGACGTCAAGCGGGAACTCGCCGAGATCACCAACAAGGCCGGGCTCTCCGGCTCCCTGGAGAGCGCGCTGGCCGGCGCCGACGTCTTCATCGGAGTCTCCGGCGGTACGGTCGCCGAGGCCGCGGTCGCCTCCATGGCGCCGGGTGCCTTCGTCTTCGCGATGGCGAACCCGGAGCCCGAGGTCCACCCCGACATCGCGCACAAGTACGCGTCGGTCGTGGCCACCGGGCGCAGCGACTACCCCAACCAGATCAACAACGTGCTGGCCTTCCCCGGCATCTTCGCCGGAGCCCTCCAGGTGCGGGCCTCCCGTATCACCGAGGGCATGAAGATCGCCGCGGCGACCGCCCTGGCGGACGTCGTGGGCGAGGACCTGCGCGCCGACTACGTGATCCCCTCGCCGTTCGACGAGCGGGTCGCCCCGGCCGTCAGCGCGGCCGTCGCGGCCGCCGCCCGCGCGGAGGGTGTGGCGCGCCGCTGACCGGCGCCGTCGCGTGTACCGGTGAAGGCCGGTGAAGGGCCCCGCCGTCCGGCGGGGCCCTTCGTCCGTCCGTGCCCGGTCCGCGCCCCGTGCTGTGCTCTGCCGGTGTGCTGTGCGGTGTCCCGTGCCCGGCGGCGGACGCGGCGTGTGTCACACGGCCGCGTGGTTACGCCGTCTCACGTCCGCGTCCTAGGCTCGGATCATGTTCGCCGCCTATGCCGCACGCATCGACCGTGACCAGCCCCTCAACGGCCTGGAACTGGGGGAACGCCCAGCTCCGGAGAGCCGCCCCGGCTGGACGACCGTCAACGTCAGGGCCGCCTCGCTGAACCACCACGACCTGTGGTCGCTGCGCGGGGTGGGGCTCGGCGAGGAGTCCCTGCCGATGATCCTGGGCTGCGACGCGGCGGGCGTCGACGAGGACGGCAACGAGGTCGTCCTCCACTCGGTGATCGGGCAGACCGGCCACGGGGTCGGCCCGGGGGAACCGCGCTCCATCCTGACCGAGCGCTACCAGGGCACCTTCGCCGAGCAGGTCAGCGTGCCCACCTGGAACCTGCTGCCCAAGCCGAAGGAGCTGTCCTTCGAGGAGGCCGCCTGTCTGCCCACGGCCTGGCTGACCGCGTACCGCATGCTCTTCACCAATGCCGGTGTGCGGCCCGGGGACTCGGTCCTCGTACAGGGCGCGGGCGGTGGTGTCGCCACCGCCGCGATCGTCCTGGGCAAGGCCGCCGGTCTGCGGGTCTACGCCACGAGCCGCGACGAGTCGAAGCGCAAGCGGGCCGTCGAGCTGGGCGCGGTGGAGGCCTTCGAGCCCGGTGCGCGCCTGCCGCGGCGCGTGGACGCCGTCATCGAGACGGTGGGAGCCGCCACCTGGTCCCACTCCGTCAAGTCTCTGCGTCCTGGCGGCACTCTGGTCATCTCCGGTGCCACGAGCGGCCCCAACCCGCCCGCCGCGGAGCTGAACCGCATCTTCTTCCTGGAGCTGAAGGTCGTCGGTTCCACGATGGGCTCCAAGGACGAGCTCGAAGACCTCCTCTCCTTCTGTGCGGCGGCCGGCGTCCGGCCGGTCATCGACGAGGTCCTGCCCCTGGACCGGGCGCGGGACGGCTTCGCCAAGATGGCCGGCGGAGACCTCTTCGGGAAGATCGTGCTGACGGTCTGACGCCGCGGGCATCGGTCCGACAGGGCCCGGAACCTCGAGTCCGGGCCCTTTTCCCTGCCCCGAGCGTCAACCTCGCGCTGGGGGCGCTCAGTGTGTCGGGGCGGCGTGACGACCTGGTCCGGGCACTGGAGGAGGCCCGGCGGCGCGGAGGCGTCTCGCGCGCCGACGCGGAGGCGCTGGCCGGGCTGGGCATCGACGTGGCCGAGATCGTGGCTCGGGTCGAGCAGACGCACGGGCAGGGCGCGCCGGCCGGAGCCGGACGGCGGCGGCGCTGGTGGGCGGGGTCCGGGCACCGGCCCTTCACCCGTGAGGCCAAGGCCGTGCTGGAACGCTCCCTGAAGTCGGCCCTGGGGCGCGGCGACCGGCACGTCGGCGACGCGCACATCTTGCCGGCGCTTGCCGACGGGCCGGGTGCGGCCGCGCGACGTGCTCGCCGGGTACGCGGCCCCGCGCGCCGGCATCGAGCGCGTACTCGGAGACGGGCGGGGCGACGGGCACGGCCGGGCGGCTGCCGCGGGCTGAGTGCTGAGTGCTGAGTGCCGTGG
>NZ_JAAAXQ010000329.1 GCF_009916105.1 Streptomyces sp. GC420
CGGTCGTCCCGTCTTGGCCCGCGGTATGAGTGGAGCGAGCAACTCCCACTCCTGGTCGGTGAGTTCGTGACGGCGTATCACGCCACCATGATCCACCATCTAGCGATCTTTGAAGACGGACCCTAGTCCCGACGGCTCCGGGCCGCCGGGCCGTCACCCCGTGCGGGCAGCGCCGCCCGCGGAACGAGCGGCTGGCGGGGCCGGGCGCTGTTTGGCGGCAGGGGGATCGGCTACTCGGCTGCGGGGGCGGGACTGTCCGAGCAAGGGAGATCAGCCATGAACCAGCCAGCCCGACGCAGCAGTGCCGTGGAGCGCACGTGGCCGAGCATGGGGACCTGGGAGCCGTTCGGCGACTTCGAGAAGGTGTGGGGCCGGATGATGGGACGGCTCCTGGAGGAGGCCGCCGCGCCCAGCGGTGAACGCCGGTGGATGCCCATGGCCGAGGAGGAGGAGACCGACGACGCGTACGTCGTGCGGGCCGAGCTCCCCGGCGTGCCGGCGGACAACGTGACGGTCGAGGTGGACGCCGACGAGCTGTGCATCACCGGAGAGCTGAGCGAGGAACACCGCGGCAAGGTGCTGAGCCGCAGGACCGGGCGGTTCGTGTACCGCACCGCGCTGCCGAGCGGGACGGACAGTGAGCACATCGACGCCGATCTGACCGACGGCGTCCTCACGGTGCGCATCCCCAAGGCGGCGACGGCGGAGCGCCGCAGGATCGAGATCGGCAAGGGCAGGAACAAAGAGGCCTAGCCCCGCGCGTGCGGCAGCCGCGAGGGCGCGGGGCCGGTCGTCACTCCGACTCCGCGTCCTCGATCTCGACGAGGTAAGCCCTGTCCCACGTGGCACCGCAGCGGCAGCGGGACTGCTCGACCAGGTTGCCCTCTGCCGTCACTGCCATGCCCAGGGAACGACGGACGTGGACGTGCTGCTCACTCATCGCGGAGTCGCTTTCTTCTCGGATGGACGATTGACCTGATAGTCACCTTTTTGCGTGTGACGCCGCAATGACCCCCATCACACCGGGACAGATCGGTCAATTACCCGGATCGCGACCACACCGCAGATGAAACATTGACATTAGGCGACTCAGGTTTTATCACATGAAGTAGGGCAGGCTACGGTCCGACCCGCATGAGGCGGGGTCGGACGGACGGCGCCCTCAGGTCCTTCACCGGTGCGAGGGCGCCGCTCAGCAGACGGAGGAGGAAGACTGGCATGGCACGGGCAGTCGGTATCGACCTCGGGACGACGAACTCCGTGGTGAGCGTTCTGGAGGGCGGGGAACCAACGGTTGTCACCAACACGGAGGGCGCCAGGACGACCCCGTCCGTCGTGGGCTTCGCCAAGGGTGGCGACGTCCTTGTCGGAGAGATCGCGAAGCGCCAGGCGGTGACGAACGTCGAGCGCACGGCGCGGTCGGTCAAGCGGCACGTGGGCGCCGCGCAGTGGCGTTTCCCGGAGACCGGCAGCATCGACGGCAAGCGCTACACCGCCCAGGAGATCTCCGCGCGGGTGCTGCAGAAGCTCAAGCGGGACGCGGAGGCGTACCTGGGCGAGGATGTGACGGACGCGGTCATCACCGTTCCGGCGTACTTCAACGACGCGCAGCGCACGGCCACCAAGGAAGCCGGGGAGATCGCCGGCCTGAAGGTGCTGAGGATCATCAACGAGCCCACCGCGGCCGCGCTCGCCTACGGGCTGGACAAGGAGAGCGAGCAGACGATCCTCGTCTTCGACCTGGGCGGCGGCACCTTCGACGTGTCCCTGCTGGACATCGGCGAGGGGCTGGTGGAGGTCAGGGCCACCAACGGCGACACCCATCTGGGTGGCGACGACTGGGACCAGCGGATAGTGGACCACCTGACCAAGCAGTTCAAGAACCACTACGGCGTGGACCTGTCCCAGGACAAGATGGCCACCCAGCGGCTGCGCGAGGCCGCGGAGAAGGCGAAGATCGAGCTGTCCGCGGCGAGCGAGACGACGATCAACCTGCCGTACATCAGCGCCTCCGCGGAGGGGCCGCTGCACCTGGAGGAGAAGCTCACCCGGGCCCAGTTCCAGCAGCTGACGGCCGACCTGCTGGAACGCTGCAAGGCACCGTTCCACAACGCGGTCAAGGATGCCGGGATCGAGGTCTCCGACATCAACCACGTGATCCTGGTGGGCGGTTCCACGCGGATGCCCGCGGTGACCGACCTGGTGAAGGAACTGACCGGCAAGGACCCGCACAAGGGGGTGAACCCGGACGAGGTCGTCGCCGTCGGCGCCTCGCTGCAGGCCGGTGTCCTCAAGGGCGAGGTCAAGGACGTCCTGCTGCTCGACGTCACCCCGCTGTCCCTCGGCATCGAGACCAAGGGCGGCATCATGACCAAGCTGATCGAGCGCAACACCACGATCCCGACCAAGCGTTCGGAGATCTTCACGACGGCGGAGGACAACCAGCCGTCCGTGCAGATCCAGGTCTACCAGGGCGAGCGCGAGATCGCGGCGTACAACAAGAAGCTCGGCGTCTTCGAGCTGACCGGTCTGCCGCCGGCCCCGCGCGGTGTCCCGCAGATCGAGGTCGCCTTCGACATCGACGCCAACGGCATCATGCACGTGACCGCGAAGGACCTCGGCACGGGCAAGGAGCAGAAGATGACCGTCACCGGCGGCTCCTCGCTGCCGAAGGACGACATCGACCGGATGATCAAGGAGGCCGAGCAGTACGCCGAGGAGGACCACAAGCGCCGCGAGGCCGCCGAGGTCCGCAACCAGGCCGAGCAACTCGTCCATCAGACCGAGCGGCTCCTCAGGGAGAGCGGGGACAAGATCCCGGGCGATGTGAAGTCCGAGGTGGAAAGCGCCCTGACAGAGGTGAGGGAGAAGCTGAAGGGCGAGGACACCGCGGCGATCCGCGCCGCGAGCGAGCGGGCGGCGGCGGTCGCGCAGAAGATCGGCACCGCGATGTACGCGCAGGCCCGGGCGTCCGGGGCCCAGGAAGGCGGCACTGCCGCCGGCGGTCCCTCGGGCACGGACGAGGAGGTCGTCGACGCGGAGATCGTCGACGAGGAGGGGCACCCGAAGGAAGGCACCGGATGAAGCACCCCTCGCAGGACCACCGGCCCGAACGGCGGCCGGTGGTCGTCCGGGACGAGCGGCGGGCCGGCGCGGTCACACCGTGAAGTGCGACGGATCCGCACCGTACACGGACCGGAACCTTCCGCCCCCGCGCCGCCCGTCGCGCTTCCCCGCGTGCCGGTTTTTTGCCGCGGGCGGCGTCGTAGGCCGCAGACCGCCCGGGGTCGCGCAGGGTGTCGTAGGCGGCCACGGCTTCGGCGAATTCCTCGGTCGCGTCCCCGGTCGGGGCGGGATCGCCGGTGCGCGTGTCCGGGTGCAGGTCACGGACCGGTCTTCGGTACGCCGCGGTGATCTGACGGGCGGACGCGGTGGGCGGGAACCCCAGTACCGCGTCTTGATCGCGCCGTGGCGGCTCCCCGGGCATCACCCTCACCTCCTCCCGGCGGGCGCCCCGGCGTGCGTGACGTGCGGACCGAGAGAAACCTCCTGACAAAGCTGCGTATTGCCCGGCCCGTTGCCTGTCAAGGGACGGCCGGCGGGACCCCGCCGGACCCGTCGGGGCCGCTGCGAAGCCCGACTACGAAGCCGCGACGAGTACGTAGTCGTGGGTCGCCTCGACGGAGACCAGAGTCAGATGGGTCCTGCCCTCCTGGTCGGTGGTCCGCTTCCAGGACCAGCGCTGCGGGGAGTGCGACTCCTCCCTGTCCATGTCCGACGCGCTGTTGCATCCGCCCTGGTAGGTCCTGCGGTTGACCTCGGGTTCCAGGACGATGGTGTCGCCGTCCCCCTGCGCGCTGCCGCGCTGGTACGTGATCCCGTGGCTCCAGCAGCCGCCGTTGCTCACGGCGGCGTAGGTGGACCAGACGTACCCGCCGTCCGAGGTGATCCGGATGCCGCTTCCGGCCCTGGCGTCGTTCGGATCGGCGACCCAGCCGCTGCCCGGGTCGTACAGGTCGAGGCTGCGCTGTCCCAGCGAGAGGTCCGCCGGGTCCTGCCATTCGCCGACGAGTCCCTCGGGCACGGCTCCCGTGGTGGAGTTCCCGGGCTTGCCGTCCGTGCTCTCCGCGGCGGTCGGGGCGCCGGCCGGAACACCGGTGTCCTCGGGGCCGCAGCCGCCCAGCGCCGCGGTCAGGGACAGTGCCACGAACGCGGTGACGGCGATCCGGCCGGACCTTCGGGACGGCACGGCAGGCAGGGAACGCATGGCTGACTCCTGGTTCACGGTTCGCGGTCGGCGACCTCGGGCATCCGGCCGGGGTGCCCGGCCGGAGCGTGCGGGAGGACTGTGCTCAGTTCGTGGCGGGGAGCAGGTACACCCCGTGGCGGGCGGTGTGGGCGGCCAGCTCGTCCGGGTCGGGCCGGCCCGCCGCGGTCAGTGCCCCCATGCCGCGCAGGAAGTCGACGTGGCCCGACCCGGTGGTGACGACCAGGAGTCCGGCCGCGGCACCCGACAGATTGCGGTAGCAGTGCGGCGTGCCCGCCGGCACATGCGCGAAGCCGCCCGTGGACAGCTCCGTCTCCGAGTCTCCGATGGTCAGCGTCACGGTGCCGGCGACGACGTAGAACAGCTTGTCCTCACCGATCGTGTGCAGCGGCGAACGGGCCCCGGGGGCGAGCGAGAGTTCCATCGCCTCCCAACGTCCGGAGGTCTCCTCACCGGTGGCGAGCGCCGTGGCTTCGGCCCCCAGGAGGGCGAACGAGAGCTTGTCGGCCGGCGCGGTGGCTCGGACACGCATGGGATCATCTCCTCGTCAGAGGTGGTACGGGGTGGGAATGCCCATGACGGTACGGACCCGGACGGGTCGCTCCCATCCCTCATTTCAGGGGGGACGCATGAGTACGGTCGGTGACCGTACGCTGGCCGGGCGGCTGCTGGGCCGGCTGGACGGCGGACAGGACCATGTGGCGCTGCGGCGGCAGGCGAGTTCTCTGCTGCGCCGGCACATCGGCTACGACCTCGCCGTGTGGGCGACCGTCGATCCCGCGACGGTGATGTGGACGTCGTGCGTGCTGGACGGGATGTCCCGCGACGAGGAGTTGGAGAACCAGGTCTTCGCCAACGAGTACGGGCAGGCGGACGTGCTGAAGCTGACCGACCTCGCGGCCGGGGACAGGATCGGCGCGCTGTCCGCCGCGACCGACGGCGATCCGGCGGCCAGCCCGCGCTTCCGCGAGGTGCTGGCCCCCAGGGGATTCACCGACGAGCTGCGGCTCGTCTTCCACGACGGGGACTCCGCCTGGGGTGCCCTGTGCCTCTACCGCGCCGGCGGCCGGTTCACGCACGGGGACCTCGCCGAGCTGGCCCCGCTCGGCCGTCCCTTCGCGGGTGCCCTGCGGTCGTCACTGGTCCGTGGCTCCGCCGGTCCGCCCCCGGCCGGCGGGGAGAGCGCCGGGGCGGTGGCCGCCGGGCTGATCCTGGCCGGTACGGACGGCAGGATCCTGGAGATCAACGCCGACGCCCAGGCGCTGCTCGGCGCGCGGAGCCCGGAGGGTCTGCCGCAGGCGGTCCAGGCCGTCGTGGCCCGCCGCGTCGCCGGCCTGCCCGCCAGCACGACCGTGCCGGCCGGTACCGGCTGGCTCGCGCTGCACGCCACGGATCTGGGGGGTTCGCCGGCGGTCGTGGTGGAACGGGTCCGCCCCCAGCAGATGGCGGGGATCGTGGTGCGCAGCCGCGGCCTGACGCCCCGCGAGCAGCACGTGCTCGAACATGTGGCGCGGGGCAGCTCCAACCGGCAGGTGGCACGCGCCCTCGGCCTGTCGGAGTACACCGTCCAGGACCATCTCAAGGCCATCTTCACCAAGTTCGAGGTGAACAGCCGCAATGAGCTCCTTGCCGCCCTGTTCTTCAACTTCTTCGCGCCGCTGCACGCCGCCGACGAGTCCCTGCGGTCCGACACGGCCTGCTGACGCTCTTGAGCGGGAGCGGAGCCGGGTACGGATGAATGCCCCACAGGACGTGCCGGGCGATCGGCCGGAGAAGGCCGGAGCACCGGCGGCGCGGCCGCACACCAGGAAAGGCATTCCGACATGGAGTATGTGAAGCTCGGTCCCACCGGCCTGGACGTCTCCCCCGTCTGTCTGGGCTGCATGAGCTTCGGCGCGCCCGACCGGGGCACCCACGAGTGGACACTGGACGAGGAGCACAGCCGTCCGCTGATCCGGCAGGCGGTCGAGTCGGGGATCAACTTCTTCGACACCGCCAATGTCTACTCCGACGGCACCAGCGAGGAGTTCGTCGGCAGGGCGCTGGCGGACTTCGCCCGCCGTGAGGAGATCGTGCTGGCGACCAAGGTGTACGGCGGCATGCGGCAGGGGCCCAACGCTCACGGACTGTCGCGCAAGGCGATCTTCACGGAGATCGACAACAGTCTGCGCCGTCTGGGCACCGACTACGTCGACCTCTACCAGATCCACCGCTGGGACCCGGACACGCCGATCGAGGAGACGATGGAGGCGCTTCACGACATCGTCAAGTCGGGCAGGGCCCGCTACATCGGCGCCAGCTCCATGTACGCGTGGCAGTTCTCCAAGGCGCAGTTCACCGCGGAGCGCCACGGCTGGACGAAGTTCGTGACCATGCAGAACCACTACAACCTCCTCTACCGGGAGGAGGAGCGGGAGATGCTTCCGCTGTGCGCCGACCAGGGGGTCGGTGTCATCCCGTGGAGCCCGCTCGCCCGGGGCCGGCTCACGCGCGACTGGGACGAGTCCAGCGCGCGCAGCCGTACGGACGCCTTCGGGAAGACCCTCTACAGCGACGCGGACCGGCACATCGCCGAGGAGGTGGCGAAGATCGCCGGGGAGCGGGGCATCCCCCGCGCACAGGTGGCACTGGCCTGGCTCATGGGGCGGCCGGCCGTCACCGCGCCGATCGTCGGCCCGACCAAGGCCCACCACATCTCCGACGCCGTGGCCGCGCTGGAGGTCGCGCTCACGGCCGAGGAGGTGGAACGCCTGGAGAGCCCGTACGTCCCGCATCCGGTGCTGGGCCTCTCCTGAAGCGCGGCCACGGCTGTGCGCCCCGCCGGGACGATCGCCCGGCGGGGCACGGCCGCGGGTGGACCCCGGCTCGGGCTCGGGCGAGGATGCGCAGCCGCGGCCCGACGGCCGCGGTCCGGCGCTGGGCGTTCGACCTTCGGCCTTCGGTGTTCGGCGCTGGGCGTTCGACCTTCGGCCTTCGGTGTTCGGCGTTTTCGGCGATCGGCATTCGTCGTCCGGCCTCGGGACGACCGGGCCCGAGTACTCCGCCGGAAGGCCGGTGCGTCTCCTGCGGGTCCGTCGTACCGGTCGCGCCCATACGGCGGAGCCGCAAATCGGAGCAGCCCGCCGCCCCTGTGTCGCAAGGCGCCGCAGAACCGCGCTCGACTTCGCCGGCGCCGCTCAGCCGGGCGGGGGCGTCCGCGCGCCGGCCCGGACGGGCAGGCTGTGCTCGGCGGCGGCTGTCCACTGGCACTTGTCCGTCGCGTGCCACAGTGTGTCCCGCCGCTCGGCCAGGCCGAACCTGGCCAGGCCCTGAAGGTGCTTGAGCACCGTGGAGGCCTGGTAGCCCACGGCCTCGGACAGCACCTCGACACTCGTGCCCGTGTCCGCGGCCCTGAGCCGGCGCCAGGTACGGGCGGCGGGCCGGCCGAGTCCTCCGTCGCGGGTCGGGGTGCTGAAGACGGGGCCGTCCTCCTCCTCGGCTGCCTCGTCCGGCTCGGTGGCGGACGCCCGGGGTGCCATGGCGCCGGCCTCTGCCGCAGCGGCCCCGGCCCGGGACTCGGACGGGGCGCCGGGCGGGGACCCGGGCGGACGGCCCGGCGCGGCCCCGTCCGGTGAAGCGAGTGCCGTGTCGGCCGCGGCGACCGGCGCCGTCGCGGCGGAAGCCTGCGCGGCCGGCGCCGTCGCGGCGGAAGCCTGCGCGGCGGGCGCCGTGGCGGCGGAAGCCTGCGCGGCGGGCGCCGTGGCGGCGGAAGCCTGCGCGGGCCTGCGGCTCGGTACGGATCCGACCGGACGCGGAGTCCGGTTGACCGTACGGTGTCGACGGCCCTTCTGACGTCGGCTCATCGCATCCTCACCTTCCGTCGGCGGCAGTAATGGCACCTTGAGAACGACAGGCTCCGGCACATGGTCATCAGCCAATCGA
This sequence comes from Streptomyces sp. GC420, assembly GCF_009916105.1. Lineage (GTDB taxonomy): Bacteria > Actinomycetota > Actinomycetes > Streptomycetales > Streptomycetaceae > Streptomyces. Next base: position 8,189 of record NZ_JAAAXQ010000329.1, read on the forward strand.
AGGATGTGTCGATTCGGCTCCCGGTGTTCGGCGTCCCGGACGGCCCCGGCCTGCCCGGAAGGACTCCGTGCCCCCGGCGCGCCGGCCGACGGATACTTTCCCCATGGACCTGTCCCCGGCCGCGGTCTCCGAACTGCGGAAGAGGCTCGGCAGCACGCTCTTCCAGCGTGTCGCGGGTCCCGAGGGCGCACGGACCCGGGGCCGGATCCACGGCACCCCGGGGCCGCGCTGGTTCGGGCCCGACCGCCCCGTCCGCGTCGTCCACGGCGACGCCTCGATGTTCATCGGCGGGCTGAGCGCACTGCTGCTGCAGTCCCTGCACCCGCTGGCGATGGCGGGGGTCGCCGCCCACTCGGGCTATCGCGGCGACCCGTGGGGGCGGCTGCAGCGGACCAGCGCCTTCCTCGCCGTGACGACGTACGGAACGGCCGACGACGCGCAGCGCGCGGTGGACCGGGTGCGCGCGGTGCACGAGCGCGTCCGGGGCACGACACCGTACGGGGAGCGCTATCACGCGGCCGACCCGCATCTGCTCGGCTGGGTCCACGCCGCCGAGGTCCACAGCTTCCTGAGCGCGCACCGGCGCTACGGCGCACACCCGCTGGACGACGCCGGGTACGACGCCTACGTCGCCGACACCGCACGGGTGGCGGCCGCGCTCGGTGTCGTCGATCCGCCACGCGACCGGGCCGAACTGGCGGACCGTCTGGCCTCCTACCGCCCGGAACTCCGCGCCACCGATGAGGCCCTCGACGCGGCGCGCTTCCTGCTCCTCCACCCGCCCCTGCCCTGGGCCGCCCGGCCTCCTTACGCCGTCCTGGCCGCCAACTCGGTCTCCACGCTCCCGTCGTGGGCCCGCCGGCTGCTCCGGTTGCCGCCCGCGGCGCCGGGCGCGGGTGAGCGCCTCCGTCATCAGCAGCTCGGTGATGCGCACGTTCTGGATCGTGCCGTCCCGCTTGATCCACGCCACGG
>NZ_JAAAXQ010000032.1 GCF_009916105.1 Streptomyces sp. GC420
ACTCCGGGTTGCGTAACCCAACCCCTGCCGTGAGCGTTGGAGATGCGGATGATTAATCTGCTGATCACCAGTCGCGGTTGTTCTTTGGGGTCGGGAGGACGGAATGGCGGCACTCGCCTGGTTGCTCATTCCACTTATAGCTGCGATAGGCGCGGCGGTCTGGGCCGGCTGGGTGGCCCGTGACCGCACGACCGGCGACATTCATGAACTCGCCGGCTACGAGAAGTTCCGTGCGGCGATGGAGAAGCCGCACTCCGGTTCCCATACGCTCTGACACATGTCGGCGGGTCGGCCGTCCCCGCGGTCTCGTACGGACCGGCCCCGGCGGTGAACTGGCAGCCGTGTCCCGTACTGTCGTTCCATGCCACGCCGCACGGCGACGATGCTCGCTTCCACCCTGATGCTGATCGCGCTCCTGTGCGCGGGGGTGCTTCTCCCCGTGCCGTACGCGGAGATGTCCCCCGGTCCCACGGTGAACACCCTCGGTGAGGCCGGTGGCGAGCCGGTGCTGCGGATCTCGGGCCGCAAGACCTATGAGACGTCGGGCAATCTCAACATGACGACCGTTCGGGTCACCAGCGCCGACTACCGGATGGACGTCTTCACCGCCCTGTACGGCTGGCTCTCCGACGAGAACCTCGTCGTCCCGAAGGACACGCTCTACCCCGACGGCCAGACCGAGGAAGAGGCCACCCAGGAGAACGCCGAGGAGTTCTCGCAGTCTCAGGAGAGCGCCAAGGTCGCGGCCCTGAAGGAGCTGGGCATCCCGGTGACCTCCCGTGTCGTGGTCGCCCGGGTCGTCAAGGACAACCCGGCCGAGGGCAGGCTGCACGCGGGCGACGTGATCAAGTCCGTGGACGGGACGAAGGTCAGGGAACCCGGAGACGTGGCCGAGCTGGTCACCAAGCACAAGCCGGGCGAGGACGTGGTCTTCACCGTCGTGCCCGCCAAGGAGGCCGCCGCCGCGGAGAAGGCGGGCAGGGAGCCCGAGGGCGGCGAGGACGTCACCGTCACCACCGCCAGGGCCGAGGACGACGACCGCGCCATCGTCGGCATCGAGGCGGGGACCGACCACACCTTCCCCTTCACCATCGACATCAAGCTCGCCGATGTGGGCGGTCCCAGCGCGGGCCTGATGTTCGCGCTCGGCATCGTCGACAAGCTGACCGAGGAAGACCTCACCGGCGGCAGGTTCGTCGCGGGCACCGGCACCATCGACGACAACGGCGACGTGGGTCCGATCGGCGGCATCGGGATGAAGACCGTCGGCGCGCGCCAGAAGGGCGCCGAGTACTTCATGACGCCGGCCGACAACTGCGCCGCCGCGGCCAAGGACGTTCCCGATGGGCTCACCCTCGTGAAGGTGAAGAACATCGACGACGCCGTCGACTCCCTGGAGAAGATCCGTTCGGGGGACACGGACAGCCTGCCGAGCTGTACGGCGGGCTGACCGCGCCCCCGCAGGGGGAGGGTGATCAGGCCTCGAAGGTGGCGGACAGCGCCTCGGCGAGGCCCGGCACCAGGTCGGCGCCGGTCAGCACCTCGGTGGGGGAGTCCTTCTCCCGCAGCCGCAGCGCGGACTCGCGGGAGCCGTCGCGCAGCACCGCCACGGTCATCCGCACCTCCTGGCGTTCCGGGTGCTCCGCGACCCACTTGGCCAGAGCGCTCTCGTCGAGGCCGACCGGCACGGTGGCCTCCGCGGACGGCGGCAGCATCAGCCGTTCCACGGTCAGCGCGCACCCGGTGACGGCGTCCGGCCAGGCGATGGTGGCGAGGAATTCGTCGAGCGGGGTGCCCGCGGGCAGCTCGTCCTGTTCGATGGGGGTGAGGGAGGACGCCTGGGGCCCCTCGTCGAGACCGAGCTGCGCGGCGAGGCCGGGCTCCTGTGCCCGCAGCCGCGCGCTGTCGACCAGGGCGAAGAGACGGGCGGGCTGGTCCCAGCCGAGCCCCGAGGCGTACTCGTCGATCTCCAGCACCGCCCGGGTGAGGGGTGTGGCGGCCATCGGGGTGCCGGAGGAGGCGGGGTCGGGGGAAGAAAGGTTGGACATGGCCAATATCCTGCCTCCTCCGGACCCGGGAACGGGAACTGGGTAAAGCTTCAGTAAGTTGCATGAGTGGGCTCTACGATCGCGGGGCCCGCTCATCCATACGAACTTCGAGGTGCGCACCTTGGCTTTCCAGATGCCGGACCGCGGCGGAGGCCCCACGGGGCCGCGGATCAGAGTCGGCCGACCGTCCCGGCGCGTCCGGACCCTCCTCATGACGCTCGCCGTCCTGGCCGTTCTGGCCATGGCCTTCGTCATGTTCGCGGGGTTCTGGACCGACTGGCTCTGGTATCGCTCGGTCGACTACTCCTCTGTCTTCACCACGACACTTTGGACCAAGATCGGACTGTTCTTCGTCTTCGGCCTGCTGATGGCCACGGCCGTCGGAGTCAACATCTGGCTGGCGCACCGGCTGCGGCCGCCGCTCAGCGCGATGTCGCTGGAGCAGCAGAGCCTGGACCGGTACCGAATGAGCATCGCCCCTTACAAGAAGTGGCTGCTCCTGGGCGTCACGGCGCTCGTCGGACTGATCGCGGGCGCGTCCGCCTCGGGCCAGTGGCGCACCTGGCTGATGTGGGTGAACGGCGTGTCCTTCGGGCAGAAGGACCCGCAGTTCAAGATGGACGTGTCCTTCTACGCGTTCGATCTTCCCTGGTACCGCTTCCTGCTCGGCTTCGGCTTCGCGGCATCGGTGCTCTCCCTGATCGCCGCGGCCCTCGTCCACTACCTCTACGGCGGGCTGCGGATCACCAGCCCCGGGGCGCGCGCGACCGCCGCTGCCACCGGCCACCTCTCCGTGCTGCTCGGGATCTTCGTCTCGCTGAAGGCCGTGGCGTACTGGCTCGACCGGTACGGCCTGGCGGTGAAGTCCAGCGACTTCAAGGCGACCGGCAACTGGACGGGCCTGCGCTACGTCGACGCGAACGCCTACCTGCCGGCGAAGACCATCCTGTTCTGCATCGCCGTGATCTGCGCGCTGCTGTTCTTCGCGACGCTCTGGCGCCGCACCTGGCAGCTCCCCGTGATCGGGTTCGGTCTGATGGTGCTCTCCGCGATCCTCATCGGCGGGCTCTACCCGGCGATCGTGCAGAAGTTCCAGGTCCAGCCGAACGAGCAGGCCAAGGAAGCGCCGTACATCGAGAAGAACATCGAGGCGACGCGCAAGTCCTACGGCATCGACGACGCCAAGGTGACGGACTACTCGGGCAAGGGCGGCACGGGCAACGCCGAGCAGGTGCGCAAGGACGCCGACTCGGCGGCCAGCTACCGGCTGATCGACCCCAATGTCGTCTCCCCGGCCTTCCAGCAGCTCCAGCAGGAACGCAAGTACTACCAGTTCCCCTCCACCCTCGACGTCGACCGGTACACGGACGCCGACGGCAAGGAGCAGGACACCGTCATCGGTCTGCGGGAGCTGAACATCAACGGCATCCCGAAGAGCAACTGGATCAACGACCACTTCACGTACACGCACGGTTACGGCGTGGTCGCAGCCAAGGGCACCAGCACCGGGTCCGACCCGGCGGGCTCCCCGGACTTCACCGAGTCGGGCCTGCCGTCCACCGGCACCCTGGTGGGTGACTACGAGCAGCGGATCTACTACGGCGAAAAGACCGAGCAGTACTCCATCGTGGGCGGCCCGCAGAAGGAGCTCGACTACGAGGAGAACGGCGAGAAGACCACCAGCTACAAGGGCAACAGCGGGGTCAACCTGGCCAACGCGCTCAACCGCGCCGCGTACGCGGTGGCCTTCAGCGAGCCGCAGATCTTCTACTCGGGCGCGATCGGCGAGGGTTCCCGGATCCTGTACAACCGCACTCCCAAGGAGCGCGTCGAGGCCGTCGCACCCTGGCTGACCATCGACGGCGACGCCTACCCAGCGGTGGTGGACGGGAAGATCCAGTGGATCGTCGACGCCTACACGACGACGAACGGCTACCCCTACGCGTCCCGTACGACGCTGGGAGACACCACGGCCGACTCGCTGACCGACAACCAGCGGGCCGTCGTCGCGCAGCAGAACCAGGTCAACTACATCCGCAACTCGGTGAAGGCCACCGTCGACGCCTACGACGGCACGGTCAAGCTGTACCAGTGGGACACCGAGGACCCGGTCCTGAAGACCTGGATGAAGGCGTTCCCCGGCACGGTCGAGCCGAAGAGCGCGATCAAGGAGTCGCTGCGCGAGCACCTGCGCTACCCGCAGGACCTGTTCAAGGTGCAGCGCGAACTGCTCACCCGCTACCACGTCACCGAGCCGGGCCAGTTCTACAGCGGCAGTGACGCGTGGCAGGTGCCGGACGACCCGACCAACAAGGACAACAGCGCGGTTCCGCCGTACTACCTGAGCCTGAAGATGCCCGGTCAGAACGAGCAGCAGTTCTCCCTGACCACCACCTTCACGCCCAACGGGCGCCCGAACCTCGGGGCGTTCATGGCGGTGGACGCCGACGCGGCCAGCGACGACTACGGCACGATAAGGCTGTTGAGGGTGACCTCGACGGTGCGCGGCCCGCAGCAGGTGCAGAGCGAACTCAACAGCAACGCCGATGTCGCCGAGTTCGTCCGCAACCTCAGGGGCACCGACTCCGACATCGAGTACGGAAACCTGCTCACCGTGCCGCTGAACGGCGGGTTCCTCTACATCGAGCCGGTGTACGCGCGCGGCGGTACGTCCAACTACCCGCTGCTGAGGAGGGTGGGCGTGGCGTACGGCGATCAGACCGTGTTCAAGGACACGCTCGCCGAGGGCCTGAACGCCGTCTTCGGAGTGGAGGGCGAGGACACCGGCGAGCCGCCGCCCGAGGAGGGCACCACGGAGCCGCCGGCCACGGGCGGCACCGCCCTGGAGAAGGCCATCGCGGATGCCCAGAAGGCGTACGACGCGGGCCAGGAGGCACTCAAGAAGGGCGACTGGGAGGCGTACGGCAAGGCCCAGGAAGACCTTCAGGACGCGCTGGAGCGTGCCGCGGAGGCGGAGAAGTCGGCCGGGGGCAGTGACGCCGGTGACAAGAACGGTGAGGGTCAACAGGACGGTGACCAGGGCAGTTGAGTGAGCGAACCCCGCGTCGTGGTACTGTTGTCGAACCGACGCGGGGTGGAGCAGCTCGGTAGCTCGCTGGGCTCATAACCCAGAGGTCGCAGGTTCAAATCCTGTCCCCGCTACTGAAGTTGACAAGGGCCCGGATCCTCCAGGATCCGGGCCCTTGTCGTGTGCCCGGGGGTGCGGCGGGCCCAAGTCGGGATCTTTTCGGGGGCATTCGGTGTTTCATCTGGCGCGTCGGCATGGGAACGGCAAGCGGAAGCGTGTTTGACTTGTCTCTCTGTGGGCATGTCGACAAAACGCTGAAGTGACCTCACAGGCTGCGGTATACCAGGTGTACGCAGGTTGCAGGTGGTGCGACGATGGGTTTTATGGGGGACAAGGCAACTCTGTTGGAATCAGAGCGGTTTGTACCGGTGCAGGGGCCCGGTGACATCGTTGGCGATCAGGCCGTGGCGCCCGAGGCGGCGCCGGAGCCCATCGCCGGGTCCGTCACGAACACGATCGCCGAGGCGGTCGCCGACGCGGGCGCGGGCGTCGGTGACCGCCTCGGCGACGAGACCGAGGCCGAGACCGAGACGGAGGCGCGGCACCGCCGCGCCGCCGAGCGCGGCGACATCGCCTCCATGAGCATCCTGGGATCCCTGCTGCTGCGCCGCGGCGACCTGGACGGCGCCGAGCCCTATCTGCGCGCCGCCACCTCCGCCGGGGACCGTGCCGCGGCCAACAACCTGGGCGTCCTGCTGCATCAGCGCGGCTACGCGGACGAGGCGGCCGGCTGGTGGCGCATCGCCGCCGTCGCCGGCTCCGCCGCGGCCGCGCACGCCCTGGGCCGCCACTACCGGGAGCGCGGCGACGAGCCCGCCGCCGAGTACTGGCTGCGCCAGTCCGCGGAGTCCGGACACGCCCTGGGCGCCTACGCCCTCGCGGACCTCCTGGAGCACCGCAGCGACGTCGGCGCGGAGCGCTGGATGCGCACCGCGGCGGAACAGGGCCACCGGGAGGCCGCGTACCGCCTGGCACGCGCCCTGGAGCGGCGCGCGGCCGAGGTCGGCGGCCTCCAGCTGCTCCGTGACGCCCTCGCGGGCGCCGGTCCCCTCGGGGGCCCGGCCACGGGGACCCGGCTGCGTGGCGCCGCCGCGGGCGGGGGCCGGGCGGACGGCGCAGCGCCCGCCGAGGAGGACCGGGCGGTGACCGGGAGCCGGCCCGCCGCGGCCGGCGGCGGCACCGCCGCCGCACTGCTCGCCGAGGCGGAGCAGTGGTACCGGCAGGCGGCGGCCCGCGGGCACCGGCGCGGCGCGCTGCGGCTGGGCACGCTGCTCGAGGAGCGCGGCGAGCTGAAGGAGGCCGGGCGCTGGTACCTGACCTCGGCCAAGGACGGCGAGGCCAAGGCGGCCTGCGCGCTGGGCTTCCTGCTGCGCGACGCGGGCGACGAGGAGAGCGCGGCCATGTGGTGGCTGCGCGCCGCCCAGGACGGCGACGGCAACGCGGCCAATGCCCTGGGGGCGCTGCACGCCGAGCGAGGCGAGACCCAGACCGCCGAGCGCTGGTACCGCGCCGCCATGGACGCGGGCGACGTCAACGGCGCCTACAACCTCGGGCTCCTCTGCGCGGAGCAGGGCCGCACCGCCCACGCCGAGCAGTGGTACCGCCGCGCCGCCTACGCGGGGCACCGCGAGGCGGCCAACGCCCTCGCCGTGCTGCTGCTCCAGGGCGGCGACGCGGCCGGCGCCGGGCCGTGGTTCTCCAAGGCCGCCGAGGCGGGCAGCGTCGATGCCGCCTTCAACCTCGGCATCCTGCACGCGAGCCGTGACGAGGACCGCGAGGCCCTGGAGTGGTACGAGCGTGCCGCGGCCGCCGGCCATGTCGAGGCCGCCCTCCAGGTCGGCATCGCCCTGGTGCGCGACGGCGACGAGCAGGGCGCCGAGCGGCACCTGCGGTACGCAGCGGGCGGCGGCAGCGCCGAGGCGGCCTTCCGTCTCGGCGCGCTGCTGGACAGCCGGAAGTCGCCCTACGACGTCGTACGGCTCGGCGAGGCCGTGACCCGGAAGACCGAGTGCGAGGAGTGGTACGAGCGGGCGGCCCAGCAGGGCCACCGGCGCGCCCAGGTGAGGGCAGGCATGCTGGCGGCAGCGCGCGGCGACGTCACCGACGCCGCCTACTGGTACCGCGCCGCCGCCGAGGGCGGCAGCCGCAACGGTGCGTTCAACCTCGGGCTGCTGCTGTCCCACGAGGGCAGCGAGGCCGAGGCCGCCCTGTGGTGGACGCGCGCGGCCGAGGCCGGGCACGGCAGGGCCGCGCTGCGCCTCGCGCTGCTGTGCGCCCGCCGCGGTGACCTGGTCGACGGCAAGAGGTGGTGCGCCAGGGCCGTGGAGCTCGGGCCGCCCGAGGTGGCGGAGCGGGCCGCGCGGCTGCGGGACGCGCTCCAGCAGGAGCTGAGCGCGTGAGGCGCCGCCGCGCACAGCGGGGCCGGGCGACGGGGAGAGCTGCCGGGAGAGCCGTGGCGACGGCTGCGGCAACGGCGGCGAGGGCGGCCGGGACAGCATCGGAAAACCGATTTGCTCCTGTCGGCACAACCACGTAAGGTGGTGTTCACCGACGCGGGGTGGAGCAGCTCGGTAGCTCGCTGGGCTCATAACCCAGAGGTCGCAGGTTCAAATCCTGTCCCCGCTACTGAAGACGAAAGGCCCGGATCCTCAAGGATCCGGGCCTTTCGTAGTCTGCCGGCGCGTGGACCCCACCGCTCCGCCGCCGTGCGCCGAGCGGTACGCGAAAGCCCCGGTGCGAAGGCACCGGGGCTTCGTCGTCGTCAGGGCCGCGCGACCGCCGGGGAGGGCGGCCGCTGGGCGGCGCAGTCCGGGCACAGGCCCCGGTAGGTCACTTCCACATTGGAGACCGTGAAGCCGAAGCGCTCCGATTCGGGCAGGTCGGCCAGCGGATCGCCGGCCGGGTGCACGTCGCGGATGGCACCGCACTCGGCGCACACCAGGTGGTGGTGGGGCCGGTGGGCATTGGGGTCGTAGCGCTTGGCGCGGTGGTCGGTCGCGACTTCCAGCACCTCGCCCAGCGAGACCAGTTCACCCAGCGTGTTGTAGACGGTCGCCCGGGAGATCTCGGGAAGCCTGGCCACGGCACGCGCGTGCACCTCGTCGGCCGTGAGGTGCACGTGTTCACCGTCGAGGACCTCGGCCACGACCCGCCGCTGCGCCGTCATGCGCCACCCGCGTCCTCGAAGTCGTTCCAGCAGGTCACTCATGGGGGTCAGCCTAACAGTCGAGGGTCGGATCCCGAATGGGTGTGACTTTGGATGCTTGCTTGACTTAGACAATGTCCACTGTAGGATCGCGTACGGCAGGGCAGGGACAGGACTCAGCAGGAGGCGCACGTGACGCAGGGACCGCTCACAACGGAGGCCGGCGCGCCGGTCGCCGACAATCAGAACAGCGAGACGGCAGGCGTCGGCGGTCCCGTCCTGGTGCAGGACCAGCTGCTGCTGGAGAAGCTCGCCCACTTCAACCGTGAGCGCATCCCGGAGCGGGTGGTGCACGCCCGCGGCGCCGGCGCGTACGGCACCTTCACGGTGACGGCCGACGTGACGAAGTACACCCGGGCGAAGTTCCTCTCCGAGGTCGGCAAGCAGACCGAGACGTTCCTGCGGTTCTCGACGGTGGCCGGCAACCTCGGCGCCGCGGACGCCGTGCGTGACCCCCGCGGCTTCGCGCTGAAGTTCTACACCGAAGAGGGCAACTACGACCTGGTCGGCAACAACACCCCGGTGTTCTTCATCAGGGACGCCATCAAGTTCCCCGACTTCATCCACACCCAGAAGCGCGACCCGTACACCGGCTCGCAGGAGGCGGACAACGTCTGGGACTTCTGGGGTCTGTCGCCGGAGTCCACGCACCAGGTGACCTGGCTGTTCGGTGACCGCGGCATCCCCGCGAGCTACCGCCGCATGAACGGCTACGGCTCGCACACCTACCAGTGGAACAACGAGGCCGGCGAAGTCTTCTGGGTCAAGTACCACTTCAAGACCGACCAGGGGATCAGGAACCTGACTGCCCGGGAGGCGGCGAGGCTCGCCGGTGAGGACCCGGACTCCCATCAGCGCGACCTGCGCGAGGCCATCGAGCGCGGCGAGTTCCCGACCTGGACCGTACAGGTCCAGATCATGCCCGCGGCCGAGGCGGCCGGCTACCGCTTCAACCCGTTCGACCTGACCAAGGTTTGGCCGCACGAGGACTACCCGCCGGTCGAGATCGGCAGGCTGGAGCTCAACCGAAACCCGGAGAACATCTTCGCGGAGGTCGAGCAGTCCGTCTTCAGCCCCGCCCACTTCGTGCCGGGCATCGGTCCCTCGCCGGACAGGATGCTCCAGGGCCGTCTCTTCGCGTACGGCGACGCCCACCGCTACCGCGTCGGCATCAATGCCGACCACCTGCCGGTGAACCGTCCGCACGCCGCCGAGGCGCGCACCAACAGCCGTGACGGCTTCCTGTACGACGGTCGTCACAAGGGCGCCAAGAACTACGAGCCGAACAGCTTCGGCGGCCCGTTCCAGACGGACCGTCCGCTGTGGCAGCCCATTCCGGTGAGCGGTGTCACCGGTGGGTCGGCCGCGCCCGTCCACGCCGAGGACGACGACTTCGTGCAGGCGGGCAACCTCTACCGGCTGATGTCGGAGGACGAGAAGGAGCGCCTGATCGCCAACCTCGCCGGCTCCCTCTCGCAGGTCTCGCGCGAGGACATCGCCGAGCGTGCGATCGGCAACTTCCGTCAGGCGGACGGAGACTTCGGCAAGCGGCTCGAGGCCGCGGTCCAGGCCCTGCGCGGCTGACGACCGCTTGTCGAACGATGGTGGAAGGGGCCGGGTCCCTCCGGCCCCTTCCACCGTGCCCGGTGCCGGCTTTCCGCCGTGCCCGGTGCCGGTGCTTCTGTCGTGGACCGGGCGCGGCCCCGGGACTACCTGGCGGCGAGAGCCTCCCGGCTCGGTGCCCAGCAGCGGATGATGTCCCGCACCGAGACGATCCCGACGGCGCCGCCGCCCTCGCCGTCGAGCACGATCAGATGGCGGAAGCCGCCGTGCGCCATCGTCACGGCCGCCTCCTCCAGGGTCCAGCCCGGCGCGGCGAAGACGACGTCGGTCGTGGTGTGGGCTCCCGCGGTCTCCTGGTCCGGGTCCTGTCCCGCGCCCACCGCGTTGAGGATGTCGCGCTCGGTGAGGATGCCGAGCCCGCTGGTGTCGGGGTCGAGTACGACGGCCGCTCCGACGCGGCGCGCGGCCATCAGCCGGGCCGCCTGGCGGAGTGTGTGATCGGGTCCGATGGTGAGGACCACCGTGCTCATGGCGTCACGGACGAGCATGGATGGAGCCACCTCCTTGGTGAGCCGCCCCCTGGAGAAAAGTTTCACAATTTCACAAGTGGGGGGACTCTCAGGGTGGCATGAACACGCAGGGTCAACAAGGGGACGGGCGCGGCGGAGAAAAGTGCGCGCCGCCGATCGCCACGGCTGCCGCGTCGTGGCGCGTGGCCGTGCGGGTCTTGGTGGTGAGGGGTTTGCGCCGGTGCTGGGCGCCCCACTTGCTGGTGCAGGCGGGGGCGACGGCGATGACGGGGATGCCTCTGCCGAACGGCGCCCGCGCGTTCGCCGCCGCGTCCGTCAGTACCGCTGGTTCAGATAGCCCAGCAGTTCCTCGTGCAGCAGCCCGTTGGAGGCGGCCGCGTTCCCACCGTCCACCCCTGGAACGCCGTCCAGGCTGGTGAAGCTGCCGCCCGCCTCCGTCACCACGATCGCGTTCGCCGCCATGTCCCACAGCGAGAGCTCAGGCTCCGCGCACATGTCCACCGAGCCCTCGGCGACCATCATGTACGGCCAGAAGTCGCCGTACGCGCGCGTGCGCCAGCAGGCGCGGGTCAGGTCCAGGAAGCCGTCGAGCCGTCCCTGCTCCTCCCACCCGGACAGCGAGGAGTACGCGAACGACGCGTCCTCCAGCTTGGAGACCCGCGAGACGTGCAGCCGCGTGGCGGAGGAGAGGCTGCGGCCCATGTACGCCCCCAGGCCCTTGGCCGCCCACCAGCGGCGGCCCAGCGCCGGGGCGGAGACGACACCGACCACCGGCTGGTAGCCGCCCTCGCCCGCCTCCGTCAGGGCGATCAGCGTCGCCCACACCGGGACCCCGCGCACATAGTTCTTCGTACCGTCGATCGGGTCGACGACCCAGCGGCGCGGGCCCGTGCCCTCGACGCCGAACTCCTCGCCGTGCACTGCGTCCCGCGGCCGTGCCCGCTGCAACGAGGCCCGGACGAGCTCCTCGGCCGCCTTGTCGGCCTCGCTCACCGGAGTCATGTCCGGCTTGGTCTCCACCTTGAGGTCCATGGCCCTGAACCGGTCCATGGTCGCCGCGTCCGCCGCGTCCGCGAGGACATGGGCGAGGCGCAGATCATCGTGATAGTCGGGCATGAGCGAACTCTACCCAGGCCCGCGCGGCCGACCCCCGGACCGGACGTGGCCGGGACGAGCGGTCCGAAAGCGTGACGGCCCGCCCGTGCCCTTGACACGGCCCTGCGGCGCGTCAACCCTGCTTGAGCGAAGAGCCCGCGCGGGCGGGCCCGGGAGGCATCGATGCCTACAGCGCGAGACGCACTTTTGGACGCCGCCTACACCGCACTCTCCGGCCGCGCCTGGGCCGCGGTGCGGATGGTCGACGTGGCGGCCGCCGCCGGGGTCTCACGGCAGACGCTCTACAACGAGTTCGGCAGCAAGGACGGCCTGGCGCGGGCGCTGGTGCGCCGTGAGACGGACGCCTACCTCGCGGGAGTGGAGCGGGCGCTGGGCTCGGCGCGCAGCCCGGTGGACCGGCTGGCGGCCGCCGCCGAGTGGACCGTTCGGGCCGCCCGGGTCAACCCGCTGGTCCATGCCGCGCTGACCGGCTGCTGGGGCCCGCGGCTCCCCGGACCGGGGACCGGGCCGGTGCGCTCGCGCTCCTCCATCCCGGCGCAGCGCCGCGCGGACGCCGGGCTGCCGAGCCCCGCCGAGTTGCTGCTGCAGGTCAGGGACCGGGCGGTGGCGGCGACGGTCAACGGGGCGGCGCCCCGGGAGGTGGCCGCGCAGTACGCCCGTACCTGCGAGACCGCCGTGCGGCTCGCGCTGTCCTGCGTCCTCGCGCCGGCGCCGCCGGCGGGGGCGGATGAGGGGGCCGCGCGGCTGGTGCGGGAGGCGCTCACCCGTACCCGGGTGTTCTGAGGGCGGTGGCCCGCGGGCGGCTCGTCGTCCGCGGCGCGCCGCTCAGTGCGAGGAGCCCGAGAGCTGCAGACCGATCACGCCCACGATCACCAGCGTGATGGAGACGATCTTGAGGGTGGAGACCAGGTCGCCGAGGAAGGCCATGCCGTAGATGGCCGTACCGGCCGCGCCGATGCCCGTCCACACCGCGTACGCCGGACCGACGTCCAGCTTCCTCAGGGAGAGCGTGAGCAGGCCGAAACTGCCCAGGGCGAAGGCGCAGAACGCGACCGTCGGCCATAGCCGGGTGAAGCCGTGCGAGAGCTTGAGACTCACCGCGAAGCCCGTTTCGAGGAGCCCGGCGACGACGACCAGCAGCCACGCCATGTGTATGTGCCTCCCGTTTCCGCAACCGCACCGGTGCGACTATGCACTTACCGTATGCCGACCGGGGCAAACGTGCGGGAGGCGGGCGGCGGACACGCCTGGTTCCTAGTCGCCCTCGCGCCGTTCCCGCGCCGCCAGCAGCCGCCGCAGCGAGTAGAGCCGGGCGGGCTCCGCGTGACCCGCCGCCACCCAGTCGTCCAGGGCGCAGTCCGGCTCGTCGTGACTGCACGCCCGCGGGCAGTCCTCGGTCCCGGGCTCCAGGTCCGGGAAGGCGTGGATGACCCGGGAGGGGTCGATGTGGTTCAGGCCGAAGGAGCGGATGCCCGGGGTGTCGATGACCCAGCCGCCGCCGGCGTCCCCGGCCGGGGAGGTGTCCTCGTCGCCGGGCAGCGGGATCGCACGGGCCGAGGTCGTGGTGTGCCGGCCGCGCCCGGTCACCGCGTTGACCCGTCCGGTGGCCCGCCTTCTGCCCTTCGCGACCAGCGAGTTGACCAGCGTCGTCTTGCCGACGCCGGAGTGCCCGACGAAGACGGTGACCCGACCCTCGAGCCGCTCGCGCACCTGCTTCGCCGCGTCGCCGTTCTCCAACTCGTCGCGGTTGGTGACGACATGGGACAGGCCGAACGTCGAGTACGTCTCCAGCAGCTTCTCGGGGCCCGCCAGGTCCGACTTGGTGAGGATCAACAGCGGTTCGAGCCCCGCGTCGTACGCCGCGACCAGGCAGCGGTCGATCAGCCGGGGCCGCGGCTCCGGGTCGGCCAGCGCCGTGACGATCGCCAACTGGTCGGCGTTGGCGACGATGACCCGCTCGTACGGATCGTCGTCGTCCGCGGTGCGCCGCAGCACGGAGGCCCGCTTCTCCACCCGGACGATCCTGGCCAGCGTGTCCTTGTCCCCGGACAAGTCCCCGACCAGGGCCACCCGGTCCCCGACCACCACGCTCTTGCGGCCGAGCTCGCGCGCCTTCATGGCGACGACGATGCGGTCGTCGAGCAGGCAGGTGATCCGGCCGCGGTCGACGGTGACGACGAAGCCCTCGGAGGCGTCCTCGTGCTTGGGGCGGATGTTGGTACGGGGCCGGTTGCCCTTGCGGTTGGGGCGGACCCGGACGTCGTCCTCGTCGGGGTTCTTTCCGTAGCGGCGCATCGCGTCAGTCCCCGAGCATTCCGGCCCACAGTTCGGGGAAGTCGGGGAGGGTCTTGCCGGTCGTCGCGATGTTCTCGACCTGTACGCCGTCCACGGCCAGGCCGATCACCGCGCCCGCCGTCGCCAGCCGGTGGTCGTCGTAGGTGTGGAAGACCCCGCCGTGCAGCGGGCGCGGGCGGATCCGCAGCCCGTCCGCGGTCTCCGTGACGTCGCCGCCCAGCTCGTTGATCTCCTTGGTCAGGGCCGCCAGCCGGTCCGTCTCGTGGAGCCGCAGGTGGCCGACCCCGCGCAGCACGGACTCGGAGTCGGCGAGCGCCGCGACGGCGGCGATGCCCGGCGTCAGCTCGCCGACCTCGCCCAGGTCGATGTCGATGCCGTGGATCGTGCCGCCGCCGGTGAAGGTCAGCCCCTCCTCGGTCAGCTCGCAGGAACCGCCCATGGCGGTGAAGATGTCCCGCAGCGCGTCACCCGGCTGGGTGGTCCGCTCGGGCCAGTCGGGGATGGTGACCCGGCCGCCGGTCACCAGCGCGGCGGCCAGGAACGGCTGGGCGTTGGACAGGTCGGGCTCCACCACCAGGTCGCGGCCGAGCAGTGCGCTCGGCGAGACCCGCCAGACGTTCGGCTCGCCGCCCGACTCCGGGGTGTCCACCTGGGCGCCGGCGGAGCGCAGCATGTCCACGGTCATCCTGATGTGGGGCATGGAGGGCAGCACGGGGCCGGTGTGACGGACCTCGACACCCAGGTTGAAGCGCGGCGCGGAGAGCAGCAGGGCGCTGACGAACTGGGAGGACGAGGAGGCGTCGATCTCGACCGGGCCGCCGTCCAGGGCGCCGCTGCCGTGCACGGTCATCGGCAGCGCGCCGCGCCCGTCGTCGTCGATCCGGGCGCCCAGGACCCGCAGCGCGTCGATCACACCGTGGAGGGGACGTTCGTACGAGCGGGGGTCGCCGTCGAAGCGGACCGGGCCGTCGGCGAGCGTGGCGACCGGCGGCAGGAACCGCATCACGGTGCCCGCGTTGCCCACGTCCACGGTGGCCGGGCCGTGCAGGCCCGAGGGGATGATCCGCCAGGCCTCACCGGTGGCTTCCGGGCCGCCCGCGAGGGAGGAACTGGAGGACAGCGTCTCCTCGATGCCCACACCCATGGCGCGCAGCGCCTCGGCCATCAGCAGGGTGTCCCGGGAGCGCAGCGGGCGGCGCAGCCAGCCGGGCTCTGCGGCCAGGGCCGCCAGCACCAGGCCGCGGTTGGTGACCGATTTGGAGCCGGGCACGGTGACGGTCGCGTCGACGGGGCCGGAGGCGACGGGCGCGGACCACAGAGAGTTCTTGGCGGGGCTTTCGGTCATGCGCCTCACTTTAGTGGTTCGCAACCATGCTCAATCCTGATCAAAAGTGAAGCCTGTGCCGCGCCGTCGCTTCGGGGCCGCGGTTCCTACAGTCCCAGCAGCCAGCGGCCGCCGCCCAGCAGGGAGCAGACCGAGACCGCGTGGAAGAGGAACAGCCACATCGCGGGCGGCACGTGGGTCAGGCGGGAGAGCTGGTCGGCGTCCGAGTCCCCGGCCTCGCCGTGGCGGCGCTTGGACTGGAGCTCGAAGGGCGGGCGGACACCGCCGAGGAGCAGGAACCACACCACGACGTACGCGAACGCCGCCTGGACGCCCGCGGTGGTGAGCCAGGAGACGAGCAGGAAGGCCGCTCCCGCGAGGACGACGGTCACCGCGCCGTAGGCGTTGCGGATCATCACCAGCATGGCCAGCAGCAGCGCCGTCGCCACCCACAGCAGCAGCGTGATGTGGTTCGCGGCGAGCAGCCAGGCACCGCCGAGGCCGATCAGCGAGGGCGCGGTGTAGCCGGCGGCGGCGGTGAGGATCATGCCGATGCCGGTGGGTTTCCCGCGGCTCACGGTCAGCCCGGAGGTGTCCGAGTGGAGCCGGATACCGTCCAGACGCCGCCCGGTCAGGAGAGCGACCAGGCCGTGGCCGCCCTCGTGCGCGATGGTGATCGCGTTGCGGGAGAGCCGCCATATCGGGCGCGGGACGACGGCTATGAGCGCGACCGACGCGGTGGCGAGCACAAGCCACTGGGAGGGGTCGGGCTGGGTGCCGAAGACGCGGTCCCACAGATCGGCGAGATTGGTGCTGTCCATTGTCCGGGCGGCTCCTCACACTCTTTCGGGGTCTGGCAGTCTGGCACTCATGTGCGGACGGTACGCAGCGAGTCGCAGACCCGAGGATCTCGCAGGAATCTTTGAGATCGAGAAGTGGGACGCGGAGGAGACCCTCGCCCCCGACTGGAACGTGGCTCCCACGAAGGACGTCTACGCCGTCCTCGAACGCCCCCTGAAGAACACCGGCGACCCGCGGCCCGTCCGGCAGCTGCGCGCGCTGAAGTGGGGGCTCGTGCCGTCCTGGGCGAAGTCGCCCGAGGGAGCGGCGCGGATGATCAACGCGCGGGCCGAGACCGTGCACGAGAAGCCCGCGTACAGGAGGGCCTTCCTCGGCCGCCGCTGCCTGCTGCCCGCCGACGGGTACTACGAGTGGGTCACCGGCGTCGAGGAGCGGCAGCTCGAGGAGCAGGGGAGGAAGAAGCGGCCGCGCAAGCAGCCGTACTTCGTGACCCCGGTGGACGGCTCCGTCATGGCGCTGGCCGGGCTGTACGAGTTCTGGCGTGACCGCACCCTTCCCGACGACCACCCGCGCGCCTGGTGGGCGACCTGCACGGTGCTGACCACCGACGCGGAGACGAGCGAGCTGCCGGGGTACGAGGGGCACGGGCCGCGCTCGCTCGACCGGATCCATCCCCGGATGCCGCTGATGCTGACGCCCGACCGCTGGCAGGACTGGCTGGACCCGAACCGCACGGACGTCGACGACCTGCGGTCGCTGCTGGTGCCCCCGGCCGCGGGGGCCGTCCGGGCCTACCCGGTGGGCACCGAGGTCAGCAACGTCCGCAACAACGGGCCCGAGCTGCTGAAGGAACTGCCCGCACCGGAGGAGGAGACCCTCTTCTGAGGAGCGGCCCGGTGCTGTGCCGGGCTCCGGGACCGGGGCCAGGACGGGGGACGGGGGACGGGGCAGGATGTGCTCCGTGACACAGAGCGAGATCGTCGAGACCCCGGCCGGGGACGCCCGTATCACCTGGCACCGGGCCCGGCGTGCCCGGCTGACCCTTGCCGTCGGTCACGGCGCCGGCGGCGGCATCGAGGCACGTGACCTGCGTGCGCTGGCCGGGGAACTGCCCGCCCACGGCGTCACGGTCGCCCTCGTGGAGCAGCCCTGGCGGGTCGCGGGAAAGCGGCTGGCGCCCGCGCCCAGGACACTGGACGCCGCCTGGACCGCCCTGTGGCCCGCGCTGGAGAAGGCCGGGACCCCGCTCGTCGCCGGCGGGCGCAGCGCCGGGGCCCGGGTGGCGTGCCGCACCGCCGCAGGTCTCGGGGCGGCGGCCGTGCTGGCGCTGAGCTTCCCGCTGCACCCGCCGGGCCGGCCGGAGCGTTCCCGCGCCGGCGAACTGCTCGGCTCCGGGCTGCCCACCCTCGTCGTCCAGGGCGGTAACGACCCCTTCGGGCGCCCGGACGAGTTCCCCGCGGGCGACTACCGGCTGACCGAGGTGCCCTACGGCGACCACGGCTTCGCCGTGCCCAAGAAGGCGCTCCTCGGGCAGGACGAGGCGCTGGAGATCATCACCCGTTCCGTCGCGGCGTGGGCGGGCGGACTCACGCCCGACGGCGGGTGAACCTTCGGGAATGCGCGTGGGCGGGCCGCTGTTGTGCGGGGCGTCGGAAGAACGCAGCAGGAGAGGGAGTCCGCCGCATGGGTTCGACCATCTGCCCCGGCCGCACACAGTCCACCGGCCTGGACTGGACCGTGTTGCCGGCGGCCGGGACCGCCCCGCGTCGGGCGGCGGGCGGGCGGGACAGTCAGAGCTTCCCGGCCGAGGGTCGACTATTCTCCGAATCGAGCGGGTCCGCATTCGGATCCGCAGCAGCGTCGGAGGAGGTGGGTCCTGTCACTGGGACCGACGAAGGAACGACCGCACAGCCCGAGGACGCCGCGGAGAGCGTGGCGGAGCGCAACGCGCGCTTCGAGCGTGACGCGCTGGCCTTCCTCGACCAGATGTACTCTGCCGCGCTGCGCATGACGCGCAACGCCGCGGACGCCGAGGACCTCGTCCAGGAGACCTACGCCAAGGCGTACGGCTCCTTCCACCAGTTCCGTGAGGGCACCAACCTCAAGGCGTGGCTGTACCGCATCCTGACGAACACCTTCATCAACACGTACCGGAAGAAGCAGCGCGAGCCGCAGCGCAGTGCCGCCGAGGAGATCGAGGACTGGCAGCTCGCGCGCGCCGAGTCCCACATGTCGACGGGGCTGCGCTCCGCCGAGTCGCAGGCGCTCGACCACCTGCCCGACTCGGACGTGAAGGAGGCGCTGCAGGCGATCCCCGAGGAGTTCCGTATCGCCGTCTATCTCGCGGACGTCGAGGGCTTTGCGTACAAGGAGATCGCGGACATCATGGGTACACCCATCGGCACGGTGATGTCGCGGCTGCACCGCGGACGCCGCCAGCTGCGCGGCATGCTCGAGGACTACGCGCGCGAGCGCGGCCTGGTCCCGGCGGGTGCCGGTGGTACCGGTGGTACGGACGAGCACAACGGGAAAGGCTCGGGGTCATGAGCTGCGGAGAGCCGCACGAGACGGACTGCTCAGAGATTCTCGACCATCTCTACGAGTTCCTCGACCGTGAGATGCCCGAGGGCGACTGCACGAAGTTCGAGCACCACTTCGAGGAGTGCTCGCCCTGCCTCGAGAAGTACGGACTCGAGCAGGCGGTGAAGAAGCTGGTCAAGCGGTGCTGCGGCCAGGACGACGTGCCGACCGACCTGCGGTCGAAGGTCATGGGCCGGATCGACCTGATCCGTGCCGGCGAGGCGGTTCCCGACAAGGACGTCGCCACCCAGGAGTAGTCCGGGGCAGGGGCGTCCGCTCCCCCCGGTGTGAGGACCGTGGCGCATGATGCGCCACGGTCCTTCCGTTTGTCACCCGAAGGGTGCTCTTTACGCCGATCCGGCCCGCCGGGCTCCGATGCGCGCCTATTCTCACGGTCCGGTACGCGCTGCGGTGATGTCGGGGAGGAGAAGGCGGCATGCGGACGGTTCCGTCAAGGGCGCGCGTCTGTGTGCTGTGCGCCGTCGTGGTCGCCGTCTGCTGCGTGTTCCCCGCTCTGAGCGCCCCGCGCACGCCCTGGGGTGTGGTCGCGCTGCTCGCCACGCTCTACGCGCTGTGCGAGCAGGCGCCCCGCTGCCCGCTGCTGGGACGCGACGCCCCCATCGGTATGGGCTCGTTCTTCCCCGTCCTGCTCGCCGGGGTCTTCCTGCTGCCGCCCGAGGCGGCCGCCCTGGTCGCCGTGCCCGGCTCGCTGGTCGGGCAGGTCGAGCGGCGGCACGCCTGGACCCGCCGGACCTGGCGGGCCGCCGAACTGGCCACGGCCACCTTCTGCGCGGCCGCGGCGTACGAGGCCCTGGGCGGGCGGCAGGCGCTCGGCGGGCCGGGGAGCGCCCCGGACTTCCCCTACGGACTGCTCCCCGCCGCGGCCGCCACCCTCGTCCTCGGCCTCGTCCTCGCCACGTTCGGGGGCGCCATCCTGGCCACCGCCGAGCGCAGGCCGTTCGGCGCGGCCTGGCGGGGCCTGGTGGCCCGCTCGCTCGGCCCGCACCTGGTGCACGGCCTGGCCGGGCTGATGATGGCGGTGCTGTGGCGCAGCCCGTACGGGGCTCCCGCCGCGCTGCTCGTACTGCTCCCCATGTACCTGTCCTGCTGGGTGTTCGCCCAGTACCACCGCGAGCGCGCCGCCCACCAGGCCACCATCCGGGCACTCGTCCAGGCCGTGGACATCAAGGACGAGTACACCCGCGGGCACAGTGAGCGGGTCGGCAGCGCCTCCGTGCTCATCGCCAGGGAACTCGGCATGGACGAGGAGCGGCTGGAGGTGCTGCGGTTCGCGGGCATCCTGCACGACGTCGGCAAACTCGGCGTACCGACCCGCGTGCTGCGCAAGGACGGCCCGCTGACCCCCGAGGAACGCCGGGTCATCGAACTCCACCCGGAGTACGGGCACGAGATGGTGCGCGGCATCGGCTTCCTCGGCGAGGCCAGGGCCGCGATCCTGCACCACCACGAACGCATGGACGGCAGCGGCTACCCCTACGGGCTGTCCGGGGACCGCATCCCCGAGTTCGCGCGCGTCGTCGCGGTCGCCGACGCCTTCGACGCCATGACCTCGACCCGCTGCTACAGCAGGGCCCGCCCGGTGGCCGTGGCCGTCGAGGAGCTGCAGAAATGCGCGGGCCGCCAGTTCGACCCGCGGATGGTCAGGGCGCTGGTGCGCGCGCTGGACCGGCGCGGATGGCGGCCCGCCGTGACCGCCGACGAGCCGGCCGCCCCGCGCGGAAACGTCCCTCCGGCCCCGGCCTGCCGCCCGGGTCTCCCGGCCGGCGAGGTCCGCGGCGCGCAGGACACCGCACCCCGCGCCGCAGTGAACGCGGGTCCCGGCCGGCCGGTTGCGGGGGAACGGGGGAGAGCCGGATGACCGGGGAGCGGCGGACGCCGTACCTCGTCGGCGCCGTCCACGCCCTCGCGGGCACGCTGGTCGCCGTCGCGCTCGGCACGACACTGTGGCACGGGGTCGAGCAGCCCGGGATCGCGCTCGCCTTCGGTGTCTTCATCGCGGTGGGCGAGGCCGCGCGGCGGCACGGCGAGGGCGTCACGGGGGACAGGGAGCCCGCGCCGCTCGGCGCGGCGGGCGCGCTGGCGTACGCGCTGCTCGGCGAGGTGGGCGGACGGCCGAGCACCCACGGGGTCTTCCAGGTCCTCACGGTGGTCTTCGCCGCCGTCCTCGCCGGGGCCGCCCCGCACGTGGCGGTCGGCCGCGGACCCTGCCCGGACCATGTGGCACGCCGCGTTCTGACCGTCGGCTTCGCCGCGGTCTGCTTCCAGCCGCTGTACAACTCGGGGCAGCTGGAGGAATGGACCGGCCTGGGCCCGTCCTACGTGCCGGTGCTGCTGGTCCTGCTGGTGCTGACCGCGCTGTGCGACGCCGTGCTCGCCTCCGCCATGGCCAGGTCCCGTACGGGCTGGCCCTACGGGCCGCTGCTGCGCGAGCAGTTGCGGGCGCTGCCCGGCATCGGCTCGGCGATCTGCGCGACCGGGGCCGTCATGGCGCTCGCGGCGGCCGTCGCCGGCCTGTGGGCGCTGCCCGTCTTCTGCCTGCCCCTGCTGCTGACGCAGGTCTCCTTCCGGAGGTACGCCGCGGTGCGGACGACCTACCGGCAGACGATCACCTCGCTGGCCCGGTCGACCGAGATCGCCGGTTACACGCGCCCGGGACATGCGCGCAGGGTCGCCGCCCTCAGCCGGGCCGTGGGGCGCGAGCTGGGCCTGGCCGAGCCCGATCTCACCGTGCTCGAATACGCGGCGCTGATGCACGACATCGGCCAGCTGTCGCTCGTCGATCCGGTCCCGGAGGGCGCCACCGCGCCCCTTCCCCCCGCGCAGCAGCGCCGGATCGCGCTGCTCGGCGGGGCCGTCGTACGGCAGACCGGGGTGCCGCCCGAGGTCGCGGTGGTCGTCGAGCGGCAGGCCGACCCGTACCGCGAGCAGCCGCTGCCCGCCCGCATCGTCCGGGCCGTCAACGCGTACGACGACCTGGCGGCGGCCGATCCACCGGGCGGTCCGCTCGGAGCCCTCGAACAGCTGCGGCTCGGCACCGGGCACGACTACCAGCCGGAGGTCGTCGAATCCCTCGCCCGCGTCCTGTCAAGAGGCAGTCTGACCTCCGTCCCGCCTGGGTAACCCATGGGTAATGAGCGGCCCCGTGAGCGGGCATGGTTGGATGCGAAGGAGAGACGTCCGCAGACCTCCGCGAGGCTGCACCGGATGGACCGGCAGGCAGGGAAAGCAGGCAGGGATTCAGGCGGGACAGGCGGGACAGGCGGGACAGGCGGGAATCGTGAGGATCTTCGGGAAGGTACGGCACAGGCCGTCCGCCTCATGGCGGCAGGCCACCGACCGCGCGTTCACGCTGATCGGCGACGGCCGGTACGAGGACGCGGGCGCGCTGCTGACGCGCGCCGCCGACCTCGAACCCTGGCTCTCCGAGTCCTGGTTCAACCTGGCGCTGCTGCACAAGTTCCGGCACGACTGGGAGCAGGCACGCGCCGCCGGTCTGCGGGCCGTGGCCCTGCTGGACCGGGAGACCGGCGCCCCGGACTGGTGGAACGTCGGGATCGCCGCGACCGCCCTGCAGGACTGGCCGCTGGCGCGCCGCGCCTGGCAGGCGTACGGGCTGCGGGTGCCCGGCGAGACCACGGCCTCCGGCGAGCCGCTCGGCATGGAGCTGGGCAGCGCGGCCGTCAGGCTCTCCCCCGAGGGCGAGGCCGAGGTGGTGTGGGGCCGCAGGCTCGATCCGGCGCGCATGGAGGTGCAGTCCATTCCGCTGCCCTCGAGCGGCCGGCGCTGGGGCGAGGTCGTCCTCCACGACGGGGTGCCGCACGGCGAGCGGGTCACCTCGGCGGGTCCGTCGTACCCCGTCTTCGACGAGATCGAGCTCTGGGCGCCCTCACCGGTCCCGACCTGGGTGGTGCTGCTGGAGGCGGACACCGAGGCCGACCGCGACGCCCTGGAGCGGCTGGCGGCCGACGCGGGCTACGCGGCCGAGGACTGGTCCTCGTCCGTGCGGCTGCTGTGCCGGGCCTGTTCGGAGAGCCGCATGCCCAGCGATGAGGGCGACGGGGAGCCGCACCTGGACCCTCACGACCACAGCGAGCCCGGCCATCCCGGGCCGCTCGGCCACCGCACCGCCTCCGGCGAGCTGTGGGTGCCGGAGCGCGAGTGCGGGCTGGCGGCCCCCGCGGGGCTGGTGCGCGGGCTGCTGGACGGCTGGGTCGCCGACAGCCCGGACACCCGTGACTGGCGGGACCTCGAAGAGGTGTGCTGAAGAAGCTCCGCGGGCTCCGGGCGCGACGGGCGACCCTTAGGCTGTACGGGCAGCACATCCAGGGTTCTCGTGAGGTTCAGGAAGGCGTACGGCGGACATGTCGCAGCAGGAGACGGAGCAGCAGGTGACCGGCAGCCCGGCCGTGGACGACGAGGGTTTCGTCATCGACACGGAGGACACCGAGGAGCGCGAGTCGGCGTACCGCGAGCGCGGCACCGTGCGCCCCATCACCGTGGTCGGCAACCCGGTGCTGCACCGTGAGTGCCAGGACGTCACGGAGTTCGACGACAAGCTCGCCGCCCTCGTGGACGACATGTTCGCGAGCCAGCGGGCCGCTGAGGGCGTGGGACTGGCCGCCAACCAGATCGGGGTGGACCTGAAGGTCTTCGTGTACGACTGCCCCGACGACGAGGGCAGGCGGCACGTCGGCGTGGTCTGCAACCCGGTGCTGGAGGATCTGCCGGCCGAGGCGCGCCACCTGGACGACTCCAACGAGGGCTGCCTGTCCGTCCCGACCGCGTACGCCTCCCTGGCCCGCCCCGACTACGCGGTCGTGCGGGGCCGGGACGCCGCGGGCAATCCGATCAAGGTGCGCGGCACGGGCTACTTCGCGCGCTGCCTCCAGCACGAGACGGACCATCTGTACGGGCGGCTCTACATCGACCGGCTGTCCAAGCGCGAGCGCAAGGACGCGCTGCGGCAGATGGCCGAGGGAACCCCGCGCTACGAGACCGTCCCGAACGACTGAGCCAGGACCGCCCCGACGGGCCGGCGGGACGTCGCCTCTCGCGCGCGGCCGGAAGAGGACCCCGGCCGCGCCCGCCCGGCTTTGCAGGTGCCCGGTTCCTGTGGCACGAGGGAAGCGTGTCGCGCGAGGGGACGTTCCCGGCGGAGCCGGGTAGTGACTGTGGCAAATCTGTTCCGCGGAAGGTCCGTTGCGTGCTCAAGTAGAGGACGCGGATAAGCCACGGCGTGCGCCCGCCACACCGTAGGGCGCATCGCCTCGAGCGGCTGAGAGGACCTTCCCGTGTCTGCCTTCTCACAGAGCGTCTCCTTACCCGGAACCACGACCGCCGCACAGATCGCAGCACCATCTCGTACCGCCTCCCGTACAGCGCCTGCGTCGCCGGCCCCCCCGGCGCTGGCCATCCCACTGATCGAGAGCGCTTTTCCACGGCAACTCCATCCGTACTGGCCGAGGCTTCAGGAGAGCACCAGGAACTGGCTGCTGGAGAAACGGCTCATGCCCGCCGACAAGGTCGAGCGGTACGCGGACGGCCTGCTCTACACGGACCTCGTCGCCGGTTACTACCTGGGCGCCTCCGACGAGGTGCTCTCCGCGATCTCCGACTTCACCGCGTGGTTCTTCGCCTGGGACGACCGCCAGGACCGTGATGTCGTCCACGGACGCGAGTCGGCCTGGCTCCGGCTGTGCGTCCGGCTCCAATCGGCGCTGGAGTCCCCCGAGGAGTACATGCACCACCGGGACCCGCTCGTCGCGGGGTTCGCCGATTCCGTCTCGCGTATCTACGGCTGGCTGGGGCCCATCTGGAACGCCCGGTTCGCGCGGCACTTCCACCGCACGATCGATGCGTGCGACCAGGAGTTCATCAACCGCACGACGCGGACGGTCCCCGAGCCGGGGGCGTACCTGGAACTGCGCCGCCTGACCTTCGGGCACTGGATCTGGACCGATCTGCTGGAACTCGTCGCGCGCTGTGAACTCCCCGACGAGGTGCGCAAGCACGGCGCTTTCCGGCAGGCGGCACTCGCCACCCAGGATTTCGCCGCCTGGTACAACGACCTGTGCTCGCTCCCCAAGGAGTACGCGGGCGGCGAGATACACAACCTCGGAATCGTCCTCATCAGACATGAGGGTCTGTCCGTCGAGGAGGCGACCGCGGAGGTCCGCCGGCGCGCCGGGCGGTGTGTCACCGAGTTCCTGGAGGCCGAGCGCGCGGTGCTGCTCCTCGCCGACGAGGCCGCGGACGGGACCTTCCGCGGCGCCGAACTGAGCGCCGCCCTGAAGTCGTGTGTCGGCAACATGCGGAACTGGTTCTCCTCCGTGTACTGGTGGCACCACGAGTCCGGCCGGTACCGGGTCGACAGCTGGGACGACCCGTCCACGCCGCCGTACGTCAGCGACGGGCCGGCGGCGCACGAGGAGGGGTGATTCCGTAGGCACCGGCGCGGCGCGTGCACCGCAGCGCGTGCCGCGCCGGTGCACGCACGCGCACGTCCGACGGCGTGCCGCCGGCACCAATGGTCGGGCCAATGACCGGTACCGGTGCCCGGTTGACGGGTGACGGGCGGTACGGCCAGTCTCAGCGGTGCACCGCCGTCAGTGTTCGTATCCGTCATGGAGGCCTGGAGGGCCGATGCTCAGACGTACCGCACGACTTCTGCTCAGTTTTGTCATGGTCATGGCCGGAATCTTCGGTGTGTCCCTCGCGACGGCCGGCACGGCCCAGGCGGACGGCTGCTACACCTGGTCGCGCAACCTCTCCGAAGGCATGTCGGGAGCCGACGTCACCCAGCTCCAGATCAGGGTCGCCGGATACCCCGGCTACGGCGGCGTGCTCGCCATCGACGGCTCGTACGGACCGGCCACCAAGGCGGCGGTCACCCGCTTCCAGCAGGCGTACGGCCTCACGGCGGACGGCCTGGCGGGCCCGCAGACCTTCAACAAGCTCTACGCCCTGCAGGACGACGACTGCACGCCGCTCCACTTCTCCTACGCCGAGCTCAACCAGTGCAACTCCACCTGGGCGGGCGGGGCGGTGAGCGCCGCGACCGCCAAGTCGAACGCGCTGCGCTCCATGTGGAAGCTGGAGGCCCTGCGGCACGCGCTCGGCGACCAGTCCATCAGGGTGACCAGCGGATTCCGCTCGACGGCGTGCAACGACGCGGTCGGCGGCGCCTCCAACAGCCGCCATCTGTACGGGGACGCGGTCGACCTGGGCGCGGGCCCGCACTCGCTCTGCACGCTCGCCAAGCAGGCCCGCAACCACGGCTTCAACGGCATCCTCGGCCCGGGCTACCCCGGACACGGCGATCACACCCACGTCGACCACCGGTCGAGCCGCTTCTGGTCGGCGTCCAGCTGCGGGATCTGACCGCCCCGCCTTCCGGGCCGCCTTCCGGGCCGTCGTCCGGACTGCCGCTGCGTGAACGCCGCTGCTACGCGGCCCGGGTGTCCCCCCGGAACGTGCGCCGGTAGGCGTTCGGGGTGGTGCCGAGCGTGCGCAGGAACTGGTGGCGCATCGCCGCGGCGTTGCCGAAACCGGCACGCCCGGCGATCGCGTCCACCGTCTCGTCCGTCGCCTCCAGCAGCTGCTGGGCCAGCAGCACCCGCTGGCGCAGCAGCCAGCGGTACGGGGTGGTGCCGGTCTCCTGCTGGAAGCGGCGGGCGAAGGTGCGCGGGGACATCAGGGCGCGGGCGGCCAGCCGCTCGACGGTGATCTCCTCGTCCAGGTGGCGTTCCATCCAGGCGAGCGTCTCGCCGACCGTGTCACAAGGAGAACTGGGCAGCGGCCGGTCGATGTACTGCGCCTGGCCGCCGTCCCGGTGCGGGGGCACCACCATGCGGCGGGCGATGGCATTGGCGACCTTGATGCCGTGCTCCTGGCGCACGATGTGCAGACAGGCGTCGATACCGGCGGCGGTGCCCGCAGAGGTGATCACCGACCCGGAGTCCACGTACAGCACGTCCGGATTCACCCTGGCGCGGGGGTGGCGGCGTACCAGCTCGGCCGCGTGCCTCCAGTGGGTCGTGCAGTCGCGGTCGTCCAGCAGCCCCGCCGCGCCCAGCATGAAGGCGCCGCTGCACACGCTCAGCACCCGCGCGCCCCGGTCCACGGCCCGACGCAGCGCGTCCATCAGGGGCTCGGGGTAGGGGCGCTCCTCGAAGCGCTGACCGGCCGGGATCGCGATGAGATCGGCCTCGTCGAGCCGGTCGAGACCGTGCGGCACGGAGATCGTGAAGGTTCCGGAACGCGTGCCGACCGCCCCGGGGCCCTCCGCCGCGCACACGGCGAAGTCGTATACGGGCAGCCCCTCTTCGCTCCGGTCGAGACCGAAGACCTCACAGATCACGCCCAGTTCGAACGGGCTCACCCCGTCGACGAGGGCCACGGCGACGTTTCTCAGCATGGCACGCAGTGTGGCACGTCGGTGGCAGTAATTCGATGGTGTGCGGCAGTCCTGCCACTCACGTTCCGGGGTCCCGCACAGCAGAGTGGAGGCATGAACACATTCCTCGGCCACCTCGCCGTATTGTCGGCCTTCGTCCTTCTGGCCGCCCCGTCCCTGGCCTGGTACGCCCGCGACCGCCGCGTCGACCGGCAGCTGCGCGCCGCGGCCGCCGGCAAACCGCCGGGCCCCCAGGGCGAGCGGCAGCCGGTCCACCGGCGTCACTTCGAGCACGCGGCCTAGCCGGCGGCGGCGCGGGGCGGCCGCCGGACCGGGGCGCGCCCCGTCCTAGTGCCGCGTCAGCCAAGGTTCGCCCCGTCGCGACGCCCTGCACGGCACTCCCCCGCAGCCCTCCGGGCGCGGGAGGTACCCCCACGCTGCGTTGGCCGAAAGCCCGAGTAGGCCCACTACGAGGGCTTCCAGCCGCCTTGCGATGCACCGCACCGGACGCCGCTCCTCAGCGGGCAAACCCTGACTGACGCGGCACTAGAAGTCGTCGTCGAAGGCGACCGAGCCCTCCACCGCGACCTGATACGCCGACGGGCGGCGCTCGAAGAAGTTGGTCAGTTCCTGGACGCCCTGCAGCTCCATGAACGAGAAGGGGTTCTCGGAGCCGTACACGGGGGCGAAGCCCAGCCGGGAGAGCCGCTGGTCGGCGACGCACTCCAGATACTGGCGCATGGACTCGGTGTTCATGCCGGGCAGGCCGTCACCGCACAGGTCGCGCCCGAACTGGAGCTCTGCCTCGACGGCCTCCCGGATCATGTCGGTGACCTGCCGCTGGAGTTCGTCGTCGAAGAGGTCCGGCTCCTCCTTGCGGACGGTGTCCACGACCTCGAACGCGAAGTTCATGTGCATCGTCTCGTCACGGAACACCCAGTTGGTGCCCGTGGCGAGGCCGTGCAGCAGGCCGCGGGAGCGGAACCAGTACACGTAGGCGAAGGCGCCGTAGAAGAACAGGCCCTCGATGCAGGCCGCGAAGCAGATCAGGTTCAGCAGGAAGCGGCGGCGGTCGGACCTCGACTCCAGCCGGTCGATGGTCTCCACCGAGTCCATCCACTTGAAGCAGAACTCGGCCTTCTCCCTGATGGAGGGGATGTTCTCCACGGCCGCGAAGGCCGCTGACCGGTCCTCGGGATCGGGGAGATAGGTGTCGAGCAGCGTCAGATAGAACTGGACGTGCACGGCCTCTTCGAAGAGCTGGCGGGACAGATACAGCCGTGCCTCGGGGGAGTTGATGTGCTTGTACAGCGTCAGCACCAGGTTGTTCGCGACGATCGAGTCGCCGGTCGCGAAGAACGCGACCAGCCGCCCGATCAGATGCTGCTCGCCCGGCGTGAGCCGGCCCAGGTCGGCCACGTCCGAGTGGAGGTCGACCTCCTCCACCGTCCAGGTGTTCTTGATGGCGTCCCGGTAGCGCTCGTAGAAGTCCGGGTACCGCATGGGGCGCAGGGTCAGTTCGAAGCCCGGGTCGAGCAGGTTCTTCTCGGTCTTCTCGGGTGCGGTCGTCATTACTGGCAGGCCTCGCAGGACTCGGGGTTTTCGAGGGAGCAGGCGACCGCTTCCGGATCGGCGGCCTGCTGCACGGGAATCGTGGGGGCGGCCGTCCGGGACTGCGCGGCGCGGGCGATCCGGGTCGCGGGGCGGGACCGCAGGTAGTACGTCGTCTTCAGCCCCTGCTTCCAGGCGTACGCGTACATCGAACTGAGCTTGCCGATGGTCGGCGTCTCCAGGAACAGGTTCAGCGACTGCGACTGGTCGAGGAACGGGGTGCGCCCCGCCGCCATGTCGATCAGCGCGCGCTGCGGCAGCTCCCACGCCGTGCGGTACAGCGCCCGGATCCCCTCGGGCACCCAGGTGAAGCCCTGCACGGAACCGCTCGACTCGCGCAGGGCCTCCCGGGTCTGCGCGTCCCACACCCCGAGCCGCTTGAGGTCCTCCACCAGGTAGGAGTTCACCTGGAGGAACTCGCCGGACAGCGTCTCGCGCTTGAAGAGGTTGGAGACCTGCGGCTCGATGCACTCGTAGACACCCGCGATGGAGGCGATCGTCGCGGTCGGCGCGATCGCCAGCAGCAGCGAGTTGCGCATACCGGCGGAGGCGACGCGGGCCCGCAGTGCGGCCCAGCGCTCCGGCCACTCCGGCTCGACGTCGTAGTGGTCCGGATGCAGCACCCCGCGCGCGGCACGGGTCTGCTGCCAGGCCGGCAGCGGCCCGTTGCGCTCGGCCAGGCCGGTGGAGGCCTCGTAGGCCGCGAGCATGATCCGTTCGGCGATCCGCGTCGAAAGGGCCTTCGCCGCCGCCGAGTCGAAGGGGAGCCGCAGCTTGAAGAAGACGTCCTGCAGCCCCATCACGCCCAGGCCCACCGGGCGCCACCTGGCATTGGAGCGGCGGGCCTGCTCGGTCGGGTAGTAGTTGATGTCGACGACCCGGTCGAGGAAGGTCACGGCCGTGCGGACGGTCTCGTCCAGCCGCTCCCAGTCGATGCCGTCACCGGCGACGAAGGCACCCAGGTTCACCGAGCCCAGGTTGCAGACGGCCGTCTCGCCGTCGTCGGTGACCTCCAGGATCTCCGTGCACAGATTGGACGAGTGCACCACACGGCCGGGCTCGGCGGTCTGGTTCGCCGTGCGGTTCGAGGCGTCCTTGAAGGTCATCCAGCCGTTGCCGGTCTGAGCGAGGGTGCGCATCATCCGGCCGTAGAGTTCCCGGGCGGGAAGGGTCCTGCGCGCCAGCCCGGCCGCCTCCGCCTCGCGGTACGCCTTGTCGAACTCCTCGCCCCACAGGTCCACCAGGCCCGGCACGTCGACGGGGGAGAACAGGGACCACTCGGCGTCCGCCTCGACGCGGCGCATGAACTCGTCCGGGATCCAGTGCGCCAGGTTGAGGTTGTGCGTGCGCCGGGCGTCCTCGCCCGTGTTGTCGCGCAGCTCCAGGAACTCCTCGATGTCGGAGTGCCAGGTCTCCAGGTAGACCGCCGCCGCGCCCTTGCGCCGGCCGCCCTGGTTCACCGCGGCCACGGAGGCGTCCAGGGTCTTCAGAAACGGCACGATGCCGTTGGAGTGTCCGTTGGTGCCGCGGATCAGCGAACCCCGGGCGCGGATACGGGAGTAGGAGAGCCCGATGCCGCCCGCGTGCTTCGACAGCCGGGCCACCTGGTGGTAGCGGTCGTAGATCGAGTCGAGTTCGTCCCGGGGGGAGTCCAGCAGGTAGCAGGAGGACATCTGCGGGTGCCGCGTACCGGAGTTGAACAGCGTGGGGGAGGACGGCAGGTACTCCAGCCGACTCATCAGCCGGTACAGCGCGGTGACCTCGTCGACCGACCGGGAGCTGTCGTCCTCGGCGAGGCCGCAGGCGACCCGCAGCATGAAGTGCTGTGGTGTCTCGATGACCTGACGGCTCATCGGGTGACGCAGCAGATAGCGGCTGTGCAGCGTGCGCAGCCCGAAGTAGCCGAAGCGGTCGTCGGCGCCGTCGGCGAGGGTCTTCTCGACCAGCGCGTCCAGCCGGTCCGCGTAGCGCCGCACGAACTCGGCGGTGCGGTCGGCGATCAGGCCCTCGCGATGCCCCACCTCCACGGACTCGGAGAACGAACGCACTCCCTGCCCGGCGGCCTCCTCGGCGACGGCCGCGGTCAGCAGGCGGGCCGCGAGCCGTGAGTAGGCCGGGTCCTCGGAGATCAGGCCGGCGGCCGCCTCGGTGGCCAGCCCGCGCAACTCCGCCTCGTCCGACCCCGCGTGCCGGCCGCGCAGGGCGGCGGCGGCGACCCGTCCGGGGTCGGTGTCGGGCAGATCGGCGGTGAGGTCGGTCAGGGTCCGCAGCAGCGCGGTCCCGGGGGCGTCGGTGTCCCCGGCGCCGTTCGCCACACCTGAAGCCGGATCAGCGGGTGCGATGGTCACGTGGTGCTCTCCCTCGCTCGGCCTGGGGCCCTCGGGGCGGGGGCGCGTCCGCTCGCGGGCATGCGGAACCAGGGGTCCCGGGCACACCGCGCGGCGTCCGCCGGCCCAACCTCGAGGCCCGGACGTCAATTCCGCCCGGGTCGGTCGAACCGGGCGCACTGTCGGCAGGTCCTCGGACTCACGGGTACGACTCACGGGTACGCGAATGGCCACCTATACACCGTTGCGGGACAGTTCCGGATTTGCACCGGATTCCCCTGCGGCGACAGCGAGCATGAGCATACATCTAGTGCCGCCGCCCGAGAGCACCCCTACATCTTGTGTCATGGACTGACAGGCTTCCACTGCATTGGTACCGAGAGCTCCTACTCGTGGGTCCTCGGAGTGATGCCCGGTGGGGGCTCCCGGTCACGCCTCGGAGCCCGCCCGGATCCCGGTTGTTCACGGAGGCCGACGGGCCGGGCGCCATGCAGTCAGCGTGCGGCAGGGGATACGACAACGGGCCCCGGAGCCTCCTGTGCCGTGGAGAACTCCGGGGCCCGTCGCCCGGGATTGTGGACGAGACGGTCAGCAGCAGCGGAAGCCCTCCCGGGGATCCGCCTCCTGCCGGTCCGTCCGCATCCGCTCGAAGGCCCGCCGTGAGAGCACGGGCGCCTCCGGGTCGTGCCCGCGTACGTGGGCGACATAGTTGTCGTAGGCCGATTCGCCGGTCAGTTCGCGGACGTACCAGCGGATCCGGCTCAGCCGGTCGCGTACTTTCGTGGCGCTGGTCCTCATGGCACTAGTAGCTCCGCCTTCTCCTCCTTGGTGGGGATCAGTCCCGCGGGCGCCACCAACTGCGATTCCACATAGGACGCTTCCTTCAGCGGAGCCGACTCCGGGTTGCGCAGGTACCTCACGCACAGCCGGGCCGCGTCGGCGATCACGATGATGACGAGCAGCGCGAAGAGGGCGGCCAGAATGCCGTCCACCGTGGAGTTGGTGACGATGGTGTGCATGTCGTCCATGTTCTTCGCGGGTGCGATGACCTCGCCGGCGTCGATTCCGTCGGCGTACTTCTCGCGCTGCGCGAAGAAACCGAGCTTGACGTCGTCGGAGAACACCTTCTGCCAGCTCGCGGTGAGTGTCACCGCCACGTCCCAGGCGAGCGGGACCGCGGTGACCCAGGCCCACTTCAGCCGTCCCGACTTGATGAGCAGGGTGGTGCAGACGGTCAGCGCGACGGCGGCCAGCAACTGGTTGGCGATACCGAACAGCGGGAAGAGCTGGTTGATGCCGCCCAGCGGCTCGTGGACGCCCACCCACAGGAAGTAGCCCCAGGCGCCGACGACGATCGCCGAGGCGGCCCACAGGCCCGGCTTCCAGCTGACGTTGCGGAAGGGCTTGTAGACGTTGCCCAGCATGTCCTGGAGCATGAACCGGCCGACGCGGGTGCCCGCGTCCACGGTCGTCAGGATGAACAGCGCCTCGAACATGATCGCGAAGTGATACCAGAAGGCCTTCATCCCGGAGCCGCCGAAGACCTGGGAGAAGATCTCCGACATGCCCACCGCGAGGGTGGGCGCGCCACCGGTCCGCGAGAGCAGCGATTCCTCCTCGACCTCTCTGGCCGCCCGGGCCAGATCCTCCGGGGAGATGGTGAAACCGAGATTGGCGACGGCCTGCGAGGCGGACTGGACGGAATCGCCGATGACCCCGGCAGGCGCGTTCATCGCGAAGTACAGACCCGGTTCGATGATGCACGCGGCCGTCATCGCCATGACGGCGACGAACGACTCCATCAGCATCGAGCCGTAGCCGATCATCCGTACCTGCGTCTCCTTCTGGATCATCTTCGGGGTGGTGCCCGAGGAGACCAGGGAATGGAATCCGGACAGCGCGCCACAGGCGATCGTGATGAACACGAAGGGGAACAGCGAACCCGCGAAGACGGGCCCCTGGCCATTCCCGGCGAATTCGGTGACGGCGTCCATCTTCATGCCGGGCAGCGCGATGACGACACCCAGTGCGAGCAGTGCGATCGTGCCGATCTTCATGAAGGTGGAGAGGTAGTCGCGGGGCGCGAGCAGCATCCACACCGGGAGCACGGAGGCGACGAATCCGTAGATCACCAGCCAGACCACGAGCGTGCCGGGGGCGAGCGTGAAGGCGTCCGCCCAGGAGGACTCCGCGACCCAGCGGCCCGCCACGATGGCGAACAGCAGCAGGGCGACACCGATCACCGAGACCTCGGTGACCCGGCCAGGCCGCAGCACCCGCAGGTAGAAGCCCATCAGGAAGGCGATCGGGATCGTCATCGCGATGGAGAAGGTGCCCCA
The DNA here is from genome assembly GCF_009916105.1 of Streptomyces sp. GC420. Classification (GTDB taxonomy): domain Bacteria; phylum Actinomycetota; class Actinomycetes; order Streptomycetales; family Streptomycetaceae; genus Streptomyces. The sequence continues at coordinate 33,244 of NZ_JAAAXQ010000032.1, forward strand.
CGGCGAGCCGGCGAGCGCGTTGACGACGACGAGGGCCAGCACCGCCAGCAGGATGATCATGATGGCGAAGACGGCGACGAGCGCCGCCGCGCCGCCCACGGGGCCGATCTCCTCACGGGCCATCTGGCCGAGCGACTTTCCGTCCCGGCGCATCGAGAAGAACAGCGTGACCATGTCCTGGACGGCCCCGGCGAAGATCACGCCGACGATGATCCAGATTGTTCCCGGAAGGTAGCCCATCTGGGCGGCCAGCACGGGACCGACGAGCGGACCGGCCCCGGCGATCGCGGCGAAGTGGTGGCCGAGCAGCACCCGGCGGTCGGTCGGGTGGTAGTCGATGCCGTTGTTCAGGCGCTCCGCGGGCGTGGCGCGGTTCTTGTCCACGCGCAATACGCGGGTCGCGATGAACCGGGAGTAGAAGCGATAGGCGATGGCGTACGAGCCGAGGGCGGCCGCGACCATCCATGCGGCCGAGACCTCCTCGCCTCGAGCCAGCGCGAGCATGGACCAGCCCGCCGCGCCGATGAGCGCGACGACGGTCCAGATGGCTATGGTTCTTGGGCTAGCGGTACGCACGGGTCGTCCTCCCGTCCACGAATGACGGAAGGACCGTAGAGCAGGAAATTGATCTGCGCTACGGCTCGATACGCATTTGAGGCTGCCGGATTTCCGATTCGTCCCGCAAAGTGGTTCTGAGCGGCCATAATGCGCGCCGCCAAGGAATGTGACCCGTCTCCGGCCCGCCCCCGGACCGGAAGCCC